>NZ_JAWIRR010000028.1:16513-58903 GCF_036320065.1 Stenotrophomonas sp. SMYL8 | reverse complement strand
GGCACCCACCGGGTTCAAGGTGTGTGCCAACCAAGGTCGGCACCTACCAGAGCAACGGCGGTCAGCTGGTGGTGCGCAGCGGCGCCATCTTCCACAGCAACGCGCGGAACGGGGCCAGCAGGCAGACGCCAATCGCCAGCTTCACCGCCAGGTCGCCGGCAGCCCAGCTCACCCACGGCAGGGTCGAACCGGCAAACGCGATCGACCAGAAAATGGTGGTATCCACCGTCGCGCTGCAGGTGGTGGCCACCATCGGTGCGCGCCACCAGCTGCCACGGCGCAGGCGGTCGAACACGGTGATGTCCAGCAGCTGCGCCACGATGAAGGCCGAGCACGAGGCAATGGCGATGCGCGGGGTGGCCACCCAGATCGAAAGCAGCACCGCCACCGCGAAACCGATCCACGCCACGCGGCGGGCAGGGCCCGGGCCGAAGCGGCGGTTGATCAGGTTGCTGACCAGGAACGCGACCGGGTAACTGAAAGCACCCCAGGTCAGCCAATCGTTGATCGGGTACTGCACCAGCACGTTGGACAGCAGCACCACCGCGCCCATGGCCAGCACCGCCAGCACCAGGGCGCGGGCGGTCAACGGGGCAAACACAGGGGCAGGACGCACGGACATGGCGAGCCAGGGGGACAAAGGGGATCGCCCATTATCCGCCCGGCCCGCGGCAATGCCAAAACCGGCCGTTCAGCTTTACAGCGTTTCGCTCATCACATCGCCGGCGGCATAGGCGGTCGGCACATAGGCCAGCGCCTGGCCCTGCGCGCTCTTCACGGTCCAGCCGGCACCCGCGTCGGTCGGGTCGAAGCGCACCTGCTGGCCGACGACGAAACCGGCAATCGGGTCATCGCCTGCAGCCGCCGGCCATTGCAGCGTTGCGGTCTGGTCGGCCTTGCCGGGCACCTGCAGGTGCACCTGGCGATCACCGGTTGGCGTGGTGGCAACCTGCTTCACTTCCATCGGCGGCAGCGGCACCGCCGGCGTGCGTGCGGCGACCTTGCCGTTGCGCTCGCTGGCCTTGAAAGGGGCCTTGGACAGTTCGGCCAGTCCCATCGACGTGGCCAACGGAATCGACAGCACGATCAGCGACGTGACCAGCACGCTGGTCTGGCCGCTGTTCAACTGCGGCGCGGCGCCGGCATGGACGGTGGGCACCACCAGCGCCGAAAGCAGCAGGGCAGTGGCGGGAACGCGCAGGCAACGGAACATGGAGACCTCCTGATCAGGGTGGGGACGGCGGCTCAGCGCCGGGTGTCGAAGATGTCGCGCGGGCCGGTGGCCTCGGGCAGGTATTCCAGCGGGCGGCCCTGGTTGTCCTTCAACTGCCATCCCTGGTCGGCGCCGGTCGGTTCGAAGTTCACGGTCTGGCCCACGGTGAACTGCACGGCGGGATCGCCGATGCCGCGCGGGTACTGCATCGATGCGGTGTTCTGCGGATCGTTGGCATCGCGCAGCAGCACTTCGCGGCGGCCATCCACGGTGGTGGCGATGGCGCTCACCTGCATCTGCGGCAGCTTGATCTGCTGCGGGCGGGCCAGCGGCTGGCCAGCGTCGGCGGCATCCTGGGCTTCCTTCGCCGCCGCCGCGCGGGCCGACGTCACCATCTGCGTGGACATCTCCAGGCTCGGTCCCTGCGGGCCCGGGTCGTGGATGATCACGATGCGGCGCTCTGCATGAGCGGCCGTGGACCAGGCCAGGCTTGCGACGATCAGCATCGGCATCAGGACGGCGGGCAGGGTACGCATGTCGTTCTCCTTGCTGGATTCAGGGCGTGGCGGCGGCAGCACCAGCTACCGGCACGTGAGGGATCACCAGTTCCTGCTGCAGCTGGCTGCGCTGGTGCAGGAAATCGAACACCGATTCCACCGTCACCACCGAATAGTTGCCGGAGATGCGCTCGCCGGCCGGATGGTCAGTGGTGGTGGCGTTGGCCACGAACAGACGCGCACCCACGCGCTTGCCGAGGCCGATATGCAGCACGCTGGGCTGGTACTTCTGCTGGCGCAGCCACTGCTGCGCCTGTTCGCGCTTGACGATGGCCGGCGCGCCTTCGGTCTGCGCCATCGCCGCGGCCAGCACTTCCAGCACCCACTGGTTGGAGTTCTGGTAGTCGGTGGCAAACGGGTAGGCAACCACGTTGTATTTGGTTTCGTGCAGTGCCTTCGGCTGGATCGACGGCGACACCAGCATCGCTTTCAACGCGGCACGCAGCGGCGCCGAGGGCACGCCGATGCGCAGGTCGGTATGGCCGCCGCTCTCGCCGACGAAGTTGCCCAGCCCTTCGTGGTACAGCTGCGAGCTGTCGGTCTTGCAGCGGTTGAGCAGGTGCATCGCGCGCCAGCGGCCATTGTCCTCACGCACCAGGAAGGCCAGGTGGCTGTGGCGCAGGCCGTAGCGGCTCAGGTCCTGGCCACCGCGCGCGGCCACCACCACGTCCACATCGGGCAGCGCGTCCAGGCGCTCAGCGGTGGTCCAGGCCACGTCCAGCATCGCCGCCTGCGCGGCAACGCTCGGGTAGCGCTCGCGGCATTCGGTGCTGTTGGCCCAGGCCGGTGCGGTCGCCAGCAGGCTGGCGATCAGCAGCGCGGCGCGCGGCAGGTGGGAGAAACGATCCATGTCGATACCTTCAACGGCGGGCAGGCCCGCGCGCCGATCATACGCTGCTCAGCGCAGGGGACGATCCACGCCCTTGCGCTGGAGCTCCTTGTCGCAGGCATCGCTGATCGGGGCCACCGGCAGGGGCGGGCGCTGGCCCTTCGGATCGCGCAGCGCCGGTTGTTCGCGGTACGCGTCCAACTGCTGCTGGCATTGATACGAAATCGGATCCAGCTCGGTGGGCGTGGTGGAACAGGCAGCGAGCAGGGCCAGGGGCAGCAGGAGCAGGGTACGCATGAAGGCGTTCAGAGTGATGGGGGAAACTGGACTCTAACCGCGGTACCGGATCGAAATGTTCAGAAAACGCTGGGCACCCGGCATTACCGTGATGCCAGGTGCCCAGGATTGCCGGCCAGCGGCCGGCACTACCCCGCTGCCAGGCGCTGTTTCACTTCTGCCGCCACCCGCGCGGTTTCGCGCAGCGGCTCGATACGGTCGTACTGCCAGTCCAGCCAGTGCGCCTGCAGCCGCCCGCGATCGCGCAGCTGCTGCTGGAAGCGTGCCAGCCGGCCCTGCACGGTATCGGCCAGTGCCACCATCACCGGCATGCGCGTGGCGCAGGCTTCAGACAGCAGGTTCACCGAATCGGGCGAGACCACCACGCGGTTGGCCCAGCCGAGCAGGCCGCCATAAGGATTCGTGCCGTCGCCGCCGTCGCCCCAGATCACGTGCGGCAGGTCGGCGAACGTCGCGCGCAGGATCTCGGCCAATGCCGGTGGCGTGCGCCGCGAAGTCGTGGCCAGCAGGCTGCCGCCCTCGCTGCGGATCTGCTCGGCCAGCGCCTGGAACACGCCCACCATCGCGGTCTCGTCCCATGGCGCCAGCGGCGTCGGACCGCCCACCAGCAGCGCGGTGCGCGGGCCGGGCAGGGTACTGAAGCCAGCGAACGCGGCGCGGCCCCAGGCCAGCCAGTCATCGTCCACCGGGTTGAGGCTGCCGAGCAGGGTCAGCACGTTGCTGCCACGCAGGGCATCGTGTTCGGGCACCACCACCATGTCCCAGTGGCGGGCATTGATGCGCGGGTCGAGGATCTGCACCACCTGGCTGCCACGTGCGCGCAGCACGCGCAGTGCGCCGGCGGCCTGGCGGCCACAGCCGATCGCAAGCGGCGGTGCGTCCGCGGCGAGTGACGCGAAAGCCTCGCCGTAGCCGTTCACATCACCGGGCAGCCGCCGCGGCGACAGCCAGCGCCAGGGGGCGCGGGGCTGCAGGACCAGCGGGCGATGGGTGCCCTGGCGCAGCGCAGAGGCCAGCGCGACCGCCTGGCGGACATTGCCGGCACGGCCGTCCGTGACCGTCCAGGGCGCACTCGATCGTTTCACCTGTGGCATTAATTCGTTTCAGCCCTGCTGGGTGTTGCAACAGTCGCGACACTCTACACTGCGGCTCGTCGTTTCGCCCCGCGCCGCCCGCGGGCACTGACTTCCCTTAGCCGCCCTGGAGATCCACCGATGTCCCACGCGCTCGACGCTGCTGCCCTCGACCAGCTGTTCCGTACTGCCCGCACCCAGAACGCCTTCCTCGACAAGCCGGTCCCGGCCAGCCTGCTGCAGGAACTGTATGACCTGGTGAAGTGGGGCCCGACCGCCGCCAACACCACGCCCGCCCGCTTCGTCTTCGTCACCTCGAAGGAAGCCAAGGCCAAGCTGGCCCCGGCCCTGTCCGAAGGCAACCACGACAAGACCATGGCCGCCCCGGTCACCGTCATCATCGGCTTCGACCTGGACTTCCACGAGAAGCTGCCGTACCTGTTCCCGCACACCGATGCCAAGGCCTGGTTCGACGGCCCGCAGGAAGGCCGCCACGAAGCCGCCATCCGCAACGGCAGCCTGCAGGGCGCCTACCTGATCCTGGCCGCACGCGCGCTGGGCCTGGATGCCGGCCCGATGTCCGGCTTCGATGCAGCCAAGGTGGATGAAGCCTTCTTCGCCGGCACCTCCATCAAGTCGAATTTCCTGGTCAACCTGGGTTACGGTGACTCGGCGGGCCTGTTCCCGCGTCTGCCGCGCCTGTCGTTCGACGAAGCGGCGCGCATCGCGTAAGTCGCTGTATCGGTTTCGGGCCTGCCGTCCCGTGGCAGGCTCTTGCTGCACCGTGTACCCACCCTACGATCCGGAGAGTTCCTCAGATGAGCGCCACCCGTAAACTGCTGCTGCCGCTGGCCCTGACCCTGGCCATCGCCGCCTGCTCCAAGCCGGCCGACACCGCTGCCCCGGCTGCTGACGCTGCCGCCCCGGCCACCACCGAACAGGCTGCCACCCCGGCTGCCGACGCCGCTGCCGCCGCGCCGGCCGCCGAAGCGATCAAGATCGCCTCGGGCACCTACAAGCTGGACCCGACCCACACCGACGTGCTGGCCCAGTGGAGCCACTTCGGCTTCTCCAACCCCAGCGCGCACTTCGGCAACGTCGAAGGCACCCTGGTGTACAACGCCGAAGACGTGACCAAGTCCACCGTGGAAGTGAAGCTGCCGCTGAGCGGCCTGAACAGCTTCACCGCGAAGTTCGACGAGCACCTGAAGAGCGCCGACTTCTTCGACGCCGCCAAGTTCGCCGATGCCACCTTCAAGAGCACCAAGGTGGAAGCCGCTGGCACCAACAAGCTGACCGTCACCGGCGACCTGACCATCAAGGGCATCACCAAGCCGGTCACCCTGGACGTCACCGTCAACGGCGGCGGCGAGCACCCGATGGCCAAGGTTCCGGCGGCCGGCTTCGATGCCACCACCACCCTGAAGCGCAGCGATTTCGGCGTCGGCGCCTACGCCCCGAACGTCAGCGATGAAGTGAAGATCCGCATCACCACCGAAGCCACCGGCGAAAAGCCGGCTGCTTGATGCACCCCACTCACTCGTCGTGAGAAGGCAGAAGGCCCGCTGAAAAGCGGGCCTTCTTTTTGGGTTCTGGTAGAGCCGGCCGCTGGCCGGCTGCATGCTAGGTGCCCGATGCTGATGGGGTTGCCGGCCAGCGGCCGGCACTACCCGGTAGGTGCCAACCTGCATCTGGTAGGTGCGGACCTGCATCTGGTGGGTGCGGACCGTTGGTCCGCACGATCCCTCAGCGCAGCGCGCCCAACCATGCCACGCACGCCTCGCTCGGGCTCTGCTTGGCCTTCACCGCCAGCCCGCTCACGCGCGCGAAGGTCTGCGCGGCCTGCGCCACCACTTGGCGTGCGATCAGCGCCGCCTGCTTGGTCGCGGCCTGCTGCTTGCGCAGCTGCACGATGTTGATCGAAGGCCGGCCCACCGGCGCGTACTTCTGGTCGCGGCGCAGCACATCGGCTACCTGCGCCACTTCGAATTCGGCCTGCAGGTAGCGGTGTTGTGCTTCCACCAGCTCACGCAGCGGTGCGCGCAGGGCAGCGGTGTCGGCGAAGGCGGCCAGTGCCGCGTCACAGGCGGCGTCATCGGCAAAGCGGGTACGCAGCGCATCCACGCTGGCCAGGGTCAGTTTGGCCATGTGGCCCTCGTTGCTGCAGGAAAGGAGCGCGATTGTCGCATTGCTTGCTGGCTGATGCGTTGAACCGGGCGGCGGAATACCTGTAGAGCCGAGCCCATGCTCGACTCATCGCGCGCAGCGCGATGCGTGCGGGTTTCGGGCTGCTGCCGCTGCTGATCTTCGCGCTGCAGATGGCATCCAACGCGGTAGTGCCGGCCGCTGGCCGGCAATTGCAGGTTCCTGCCGAGGGTTCATGAGGTTGCCCCCCCGCGGGCGGCCCGGCCGGGGGCCGCCATTGCCCGGGACCGCCCGGGGGCCCGGGGGGGGGCCGCCCCGCGCCCGCCACTACCCATTCGAAGGCGTGCCGACCAACGGTCCGCACCTACCGTCTTTTGTTCAATCGCCGTCGGTTTCGTCCGGGTGGGCCTTCCAGTAGCCGGTGGAACGGATCCAGTCGCGCGGCACGCCCAGGTGGCCTTCGATGAACTTACGCATCATCCGTGCGCGGCGCGATTCGGTGGCGATCCAGTAGAAGACATCGCCGTCCGGTGCCTCGAAGTCGGTCAGCATGTCTTCCAGAAGCGTGCTGGTCGCCGCCGGGAAGCCGTTGCGCTCCAGCCAGTGGATACGCACGTTCTCGTACTGCGGCAGGTCCTGGCGTTCGGCTTCATCGCTCACTTCGATGAAGGCCTGCACCTCGGCATCCTCCGGCAGCACGTCCAGCCAGCGGGCGATGGCCGGCAGCGCGGTTTCATCGCCGATCAGCACATAGGCCTCGTAGCTGTCGGCCACCACGAACGAGCCGCGCGGGCCGCCGATCACCAGCGTGTCGCCAGCCTTGGCCTGCTCGGCCCACGGCCCGGCAATGCCCTGGTCGTGCAGTACGAAGTCGATGGCCAGCTCGCCGGTCTCGTGGTCCCACCAGCGCGGCGTGTAGTCGCGGGCCGGGGAAGGCTCCTTGCCGGCCGGATAGCTGCGGCCTTCGGCGGTGACCACCGGCAGCACCATCTCGCCGCTGGCGTTGGGAAAGAACAGCTTGATGTGGTCGTCGGCGCCGGGCGAATCGAAGCCGACCAGATCGTCGCCGCCCAGCACCACGCGTCGCATGTGCGGGGTGACTTCTTCGGTGCGCAGCACGGTCAGTTCACGGAAGCGCACATCCAGGCGCAGGCGCGTGTTGTTGTGTTCGGTCATGGGGATACCTGTAAATGTGTCGCGCGGGGGCGCGCGGCGTAGGGGCGACCTGGCTGGATTCAGTCTGGCTGGGTCGTTGAAAAGGGTGGGCTCTCGCTACCGGCGGTACCGTTGAGCAGCGCGGATGCCCGCGTCAGCAGCGCCGCTACTTCTTCCGCCTCGCCCTCGGCCCAGCGGCCGTGGTGGTGCACCAGCGCCCGCTTGAACTCGCGCAGGGCACCGGCCAGCGGCGGCGGCAGCGAGGCCTTGGTGATCTCGCGGGCACGGTCGAAGGCGCGTCGCTGCGCCAGGCGCACCTGGGTGCGCTGCACCTTCAGCTCGAACTCGCCGGCGGTGGTGATGCGGAAGATCCGCTTGCCGTCCACTTCCTCGGCCTCGATCCAGCCGGCCTGCTCGAAGCTGGCCAGCAGCGGATACATGGTGCCGGCGCTGGGCGTGTAGGCCTGCATGAACTGGTTGCTGATCAGCTGCATCAGCTCGTAGCCGTGGCGCGGCTGCTCGCCGATCAGGGCCAGCACCAGAAGGCGCAGGTCGCCGCGGCTGAGCACCCGCGGCTGGCCGTTGCGGCGTGGCACTTCCGGATTGGTGGAACGGGCTCTGGGAGAAGCGGTACGGCTCATTTCGATATATCGGTAAACGAGTGTGCAAACGATATATCGATATATCGAAGCCGACAATCATCGATCCGGCCACAAGCAGGTCAGTTTTGGGCCACGGCCAGCCCCGCGCACAGCAAAAGGGGCGCCCCTTGCGAGGCGCCCCGGCAACACTGTGGAAGGGAGTGAGGCAGGGCCAGACGGCGGACCGAAGCGGGCGAGGCCAACACTCGAGGCCTACCCTGAGGGCAGGGCGGGGGGCGATCCAGAGGCAGGTGCGACACGTTGTCGCCCGTTCAGCGCCAGCACGCGGAGCCGATACAGGTGGGCATGGCGCTGCCCTACAACCGTCATCGGCAGCGGTAACACTGCGTCCTGCACATGGGCGCAGCGGCCCGCAAGCGACAGCCCGCGCAGCCAACAAGGCCCGCCGCAGGGCCTTCAGCGGGCCCGGCAAGCCCCTTGCGGACACTGGCCGGTTGCATCCATACGCCTGCGTAGCCAAGTGACGAAAGCCCTTGGTGCGCTACACTTTGCGGTCTAGAAATCTATACAACAGTCGCGCGCGTGCGTGCGGTTATGGGAGCGCTAATGAACTGGTTGAACGAGGTGCTGAACAACGACCCGAATCCTGTGGAAACCCAGGAGTGGATCGAGTCGTTGAAGGCCGTTATTGATGTCGAGGGCTCCGAGCGCGCGCATCAGTTGCTGGAAGGCATGGTGGAACTGACCCGTCGTTCGGGCGCCTACCTGCCGTTCTCTCCCACCACCGAATACGTCAACACCATCGAACCGCAGTTCGAGGCCAAGAGCCCGGGCAATGCCGAGCTGGAATGGCGCATCCGTTCGATCATCCGCTGGAACGCGATGGCCACCGTGGTGCGCGCCAACCGCAAGCCGGGTGACCTGGGCGGCCACATCGCCTCGTTCGCCTCCGGCGCCACCCTGTACGACGTGGGCTTCAACCACTTCTGGCGCGCCCCGAGCGAGAACCACCCGGGCGACCTGCTGTTCATCCAGGGCCACAGCGCCCCGGGCATCTACGCGCGTTCCTTCCTGGAAGGCCGCATCAGCGAAGAGCAGCTGGACAAGTTCCGCATGGAAGTGGACGGCGGTGGCCTGTCCTCGTACCCGCACCCGTGGCTGATGCCGGAATACTGGCAGACCCCGACCGTGTCGATGGGCCTGGGCCCGCTGGCCGCCATCTACCAGGCGCAGTTCATGCGCTACCTGGAAAACCGTGGCCTGATCGAGAAGTCCGACCGCAAGGTGTGGTGCTTCATCGGCGACGGCGAGAGCGACGAGCCGGAAACCCTGGGTGCCATCGCCCTGGCCGGCCGTGAGGGCCTGGACAACCTGATCTTCGTGGTGAACTGCAACCTGCAGCGCCTGGACGGCCCGGTGCGCGGCAACGGCAAGATCATCCAGGAACTGGAAGGCGTGTTCCGTGGCGGCGGCTGGAACGTGATCAAGCTGCTGTGGGGCGGTTACTGGGATGCCCTGCTGGCCAAGGACACCAATGGCGTCCTGAAGAAGCTGATGATGGAAACCGTCGACGGCGAATACCAGAACTGCAAGGCCTTCGGCGGCGCGTACACCCGCGAGCATTTCTTCGGCAAATACCCGGAAACCGCTGCGATGGTCGCCGGCCTGAGCGACGACGACATCTGGCGCCTGAACCGTGGTGGCCACGACCCGCACAAGGTGTACGCCGCCTACCACCAGGCCGTGAACACCAAGGGCATGCCGACCGTCATCCTGGCCAAGACCGTGAAGGGTTACGGCATGGGCAGCGCCGGTGAGGCACTGAACCCGACCCACCAGACCAAGAAGCTGGACGACGAAGCGGTGCGCCACTTCCGCGACCGCTTCAACATTCCGGTGACCGACGCGCAGCTGGCCGACGGCCAGGTGCCGTTCTACCACCCGGGCCCGGATTCGCCGGAAGTGCAGTACCTGCAGGAACGCCGTGCCGCACTGGGTGGTTACCTGCCGCAGCGCCGCCGCAAGGCCGACAAGACCTTCGTGGCGCCGAAGCTGGAAGCCTACGAGCGCCTGCTGAAGAGCAGCGGCGAGCGCAGCTACTCCACCACCATGGCCTTCGTGCAGAGCCTGAACATCACCCTGCGTGACAAGGAACTGGGCCCGCACATCGTGCCGATCGTGGCCGACGAAGCCCGTACCTTCGGCATGGAAGGCCTGTTCCGCCAGATCGGCATCTACGCGCCGTTCGGCCAGAAGTACAAGCCGGTGGACGCCGACCAGCTGATGTTCTACCGCGAAGACCAGAGCGGCCAGGTGCTGCAGCAGGGCATCAGCGAGCCGGGCGCGATCGCCTCGTGGATGGCCGCCGGTACCAGCTACTCGGTCAGCAACGTGCCGATGCTGCCGTTCTACATCTACTACTCGATGTTCGGCTTCCAGCGCGTGGGCGACCTGGCCTGGCAGGCAGCGGACATGCGTACCCGCGGCTTCCTGCTGGGTGGCACCGCCGGCCGCACCACGCTGAACGGCGAAGGCCTGCAGCACGAAGATGGCTTCAGCCATCTGGTGGCCGGTGGCATCCCGAACGTGCGCAGCTACGACCCGACCTTCGGCTTCGAAGTGACCGTGGTGCTGCAGCACGGCACCAAGCGCATGATGGAAGACCAGGTGGACGAGTACTACTACGTCACCCTGATGAACGAGAACTACACCCACCCGGAAATGCCGGAAGGCGCGGCCGAAGGCATCATCAAGGGCATGTACCTGCTGACCGACGCCGGCAAGCCGAAGAAGGGCGAGCTGCGCGTGCAGCTGCTGGGTTCGGGCACCATCCTGCGCGAAGCCATTGCCGCCGCCGAGCTGCTGGACAAGGATTTCGGCGTGACCGCCGACATCTGGAGCTGCCCGAGCTTCAACGAACTGCGTCGCGATGGTTTCGACGTGGAACGTGCCAACCGCCTGCATCCGGAAGGTGAGCAGCGCAAGGCCTACGTGACCGAGCTGCTGGAAGGCCGCCAGGGCCCGGCGATTGCCGCTACCGACTATGTGCGTGCGTATGCGGACCAGATTCGTGCGTTCGTGCCGATGTCTTATACGGTGCTGGGTACCGATGGTTTCGGCCGTTCGGATACGCGTGCGAACCTGCGTCGGTTCTTTGAAGTGGACCGGTACTACATCGCGCACGCCGCGATTGCGGCGCTGGCGAAGGAAGGGAAGATGACCGCGAAGGATGTGGCCCGGGCGATCAAGCAGTACAAGATTGATCCGGAGAAGGCTAATCCTGTTGGGGTTTGATTGAAACCGGATTGAACTAAGAAGAGGCGGCCATTGGTCGCCTCTTTTTTTGTGCATAATCGATCAATCGGTCCAGCCATAGCAAGGAGCAGGGGGATGACAATCGTTGCAACGCCGGCTGATGATTTGGAAGGGCAGGTTCTTGATAGTGGCTGGATAGTTGGCCCGAAGATCGGAAAGAAGAAAGGCGGTACTGGTTCGAATTTCGGAGTGTGCTATTCCGTTACCCGAGGCGAAGAGTTGGCGTTCATGAAAGCAGTGGATTTCAGGACGGCTCTCGCCCATTCCGATCCATTGCGAGCGATGCTTGCACTTAGCACTGAGCTGACGTGGGAAAAAGAGGCGCTAGAGTTCTGTGCGGAGAACGGCCTCTCAAAAATTGTCAGGCTAATCAGCCATGAGTACTTTAGTTCGCCAGGCATCACGGACCCTGGCATGAGAGTGTCCTGTCTGGTTATGGAGGTTGGGGCGGGGGATCTTCGGGGCGAGCTCTCGGTGAACGCGCAACGTCCCTTTTCTTGGGTGTTGTCTGTAATGCGAGATGTATGCCTTGCAGTGGACCAACTCCACAGGAAAGGCGTCTGCCATCTGGATGTAAAACCTTCCAATGTCATTGCCATGGACTCTTCTGATTGCGAGAGCGTGCCCGTAAAGCTAGGAGATCTTGGTCGCGTCGTTAGGAAGGGAGTCACCGGCCCATTTGATAGCGCCAACTGGCCGGGGGATAGGGGGTATCAGCCTCCCGAAAAATGGTATGGGTTCCGATGTGCAAACTGGAACGATGAGCGAGAGGCCGGAGATGCCTTTCTTGTCGGGAGTCTGTTTGTGTTCCTGATTACGCAAATTCCAATGCCTACGATGATTTACAACGAACTCCCTGATCCCTATAAGCCTGAGTTGTACAGAGGTAGTTTTAATGAGGAACTTATTAACGTTCTGAGGCTTGCACAGGTCCGTGTTCTGACTGCGCACGTCATTCCTTCAATACCGAGCACTTTCAGGGATGAGCTTGAAAGAATGCTGCTTGAGTTGACTCATCCGGATCCCCGTGTTCGTGGGAATAATAAGGCTCGCAAAGCAGGGACAATAGGCATAGATCGTTACCACCAGCGGTGGCATCAGATGGCTAGGAGGATGAAGTATGATGAATCGAGGGTGGCGGTATGACGTACGCGCTTGCGCGCCGTAGGCTGCTTCCAAAATGGCGTCGAATTACTTCGACGCTTAATATGTCAGAAGCGCAGCCAGAAGGGCGTAGTAGCGCACATCCTATTGCCTTGGATAAAAACGATCTTGATCGTGCTATCGATGCATGGCGAAAAAATCCAACATCAGGGCACATGGGAGACGTTCTCTCTTTTGCTGTCTCGGCAGAGAGTCTTGAGTCCGTGCGACAAGTGCTAAAAGTTGCACTGAATCAGGGTGCCGATCTATCGGCCGCCCAAAGGAGGTTTGCAGAAGATATCCTTGGAGTAAAAGCCCGAAACGAGGTGGTTAGTGGAGTTCTAAATAGTGCTAAATATCTCGAGGAGCGGACTAGACAGGTGAAGCTGTTGTTTAGTTCGGATCCAGGAAATCCCCTCGTTCTGTTGGATATGGCCCAGCTTCGATTGGCTCAGGGTGATGTAAGAAAAAGTGAGAAATTGCTTCGGTCGGCTAAGCAGTTCTCGCCCAATGACAGGCTTGTGCTGCGCATAACATCTAGATTTTTGACTCATGTGAATAGGGCGGACGAAGCTCATCATTTGCTAGCGAGTCATGCTAGAACTGCAATTGATCCTTGGTTGATGGCAAGTGAGATTGCGCTTTCTCAGATGGTAGGGAAAAGCTCGAAATTCGTAAGGATCGGACAGCGAATCATCAAAGAGAAGTCTCAACCGAGCGCGAGCACAACGGAGCTTGCTGCTGCCTTGGCTGGCGTGGAATTGGCTTCAGGAAACTATAAGCGTGCTCGCGAGTACTACAGGGGGTCGTTACTTGCTCCAAACGACAATGTTATGGCGCAAGTTATAACGGATCAGAGGATTCTGTCTCTTGATGCATCTTCATCCATTCTGCAGTCAGGAAGTGCGAATCCCTACGAAGCGAAGGCGCTAATTTCTTGGAGGAATGTGGACTATGCGGGCGCTTTTGACGCGGGCGTTTCATGGCATGCGGAAGAGCCATATTCAAGTCGTCCATTGCAATTCTTGACTTCATTCTTAAGTGCTAGCGCGGACTATGAAGACGCTATAATTCTTGCCCGGCGGGGTCTGGTTGCTGATCCTGACGATGTTGGGCTTGAAGTAAATCTTGCCTACGCGCTTGCGGCTACCGGTGATTTGGAAAATGCGGAGCGTTTGGCTAAAAAGGCTAAATCATCGGATCCTTTGAAATTCGCGGCTCAAGCGACAGCTACTTTGGGATTGGTCGCTATGAAGCGGGGGGACTTTGTTCGGGCGGACGAGTGCTATCTGAGCGCTCTGGACACATTCTCGAAAAGTAATGACAAGGCACTCTATTCAATCTGTCAGGCCTATTATGCTCGAACGGCGTTCGACTGTGGCCACGAGAGGGTGGGCGAGATCATAGATGCCGCTGTCGAAGGTTATAGAAAGAGCCCTGTTCCCGACTCTGCATTCATCTTGAAAGGTCTCGGTGCGGATATATCGAAGAAAGCTGACAGAGATGATGGGGTGAAGCGTGTCATTCAGTGGGAGTTTGACTCAGAAAAGGCGGAGTTGATAAAGAGGAATGTGCTGGTGGATGTGGGTGCTCCCATAATTATTAATCGGAGCAGATAGTTTTTGCACATCTAATCCAGGCTGCTAGAATCTCCTTTTCAATATTTGCAAAGAAGATTGGTTGGGTTCCCGTGGGTTTTGTCATGTTTGCGCGCTGGCTCACGCCGACTTTTTGATCTTAGAGATCCCTGTCCAAGAGGGAGTCTTAGGATCGTCATGATTGGCTCCTTACTTAATATCTAGACGTGACGCAATCGGCTCGATTCGGTACGATGAACGTCAGGTGGCTACTGATGATTTATGCATGGGACGTATAAGCTCGGCTATTGAGTTGCAGGAATTCGTCGTAGGTCAGAACTATTCACGGCAGCAAGTCGCTTCGCTTGGAGGGTTGGCAGTACCCCGTGAGATCTATGGGACCCCCTGGGCTGACGGTATCCTGGAGCTTGAGAACGCCGTAGTTCTGTTTGTCACGCTCGAGAAGGAGGGCGAGGCCGGTTACCTCGACGTCTTCGACGGCACTGACTTCTACTGGGAAAGCCAGAATCGAAACAGCCAGGCGTCCCCGATCATCCGAAGGATCTCCGGCGGTTCGCCGGCCTATCTGTTCGCTCGGATGAGGGCAAAGACTCGCGGCACTTCGAATGCTTCGCCATTCATCTACTGCGGGAAGCTCGACTTCGTGGCAATGGACGGAGAACATCCCGTTACATGCCTGTTCGATGCGATCGATATTGGAACTGACCAAGGCGAGAGCCTAGCCGAGATACTACGGTGGCGGCCGAGCGTTTCCTCGAATGACTTCTCCAAACGCCAGGTGCGATTGAAGGGCCATGAACGCAAGATCCTGCCGCCGGCAACAGCGAGATCATTCACCAGCCCTGCGCCAACCGCAATGACTGACCAACTGATATACGAAGTCGTGCTAACCGACGGCGCAATACGTAATGGTTACATCGCAGTGGATCCGAGTTGGGCAGGCTTCGATGCAGCGATGCTCGGCCGTCCGGATGTGGCTTCAGGTAAGAGATCAACTTTTACATTCCCTGATGGCTATCAGATCACCTCCGATCTGCGAGCCAGTGGACCGGGCTCGGCCCGCATCCGCGCACGGGTTGCGCCCGCGCTTAGGCGCCTTGGGGTAGCGGCGGGCGATTCGCTGCTCATCATTCAAGAGACAAACGGGCAGTATCGAGTCGAAGCGCGCAAGGGCAGCCGAGACACGTTTGAGCTCGGCTACGTACGTCTGCGCGAACGCTTCCTCGGACGATTCCCCGAATTTGCCGGCTTCTCTAAAGATCAGCGCCTGCTGCGCGAAACTATCTACAAGCGTCAGCTAGTAGAGCACTACAGGTCATTGCTGCTGCCTGCGCTAGATGCTGGTGGGCCGAAGGGCGTGTGGTCTGCGCTGATCAAATTACTGCGAGTTCGTGTCGGCGCTGAGAGCCCGCAGCCGCAGAATGTGGTTGGATGGAGAATCGTGGCGCAGTTGGCCGAATTGTCGGGCATAGATCAGGTAAGACTAGGCAAGGCTGTCCTTTCAATGCTTAGGGCTGAATCAGTGTCTACTGGGCTGGAGGCATTCAATCGAGGCACCTCCAAACTGAGTTTGCCGCTACAGCCCGCAGGTCAGCGGTCGCTCTCAAGTCTGTTGCTTACGCTCGAAGACTCGAAGCACTACTTCTTCATCAAGACCGGGCAGATGCGCCGTGCCCTGGAGATGCTCGATCCGTCCTTTGATTTCCGCAAAGGTGGCATGACCGGTGATGAGTGGGAGCGCATTCGCGCGCTATCAGCCCGACTCGCAGTTCGCCTCTCTGAAGACGGGTGGCCGCCGGCAGACATGATCGATGTACAGTCATTTCTCTGGGTAGCCATCGCCTACGAGCAGGGGAACGGTGCGGAGTCTGAGGAAGAAGATGTAGCTGAAATTGGAGCTGAATCTGAAGCCGAAGATGAAGCCGAAGATGAAGATGAAGCTGTGGAAGAGGACGACGACATGCCGGTGATGCACGCTCCCTCCAACACCATCCTTTATGGCCCGCCCGGCACCGGGAAGACCTATGGAGTCGTGAATATGGCTCTGGAGATCCTCGACCCGGCGCTATCTGCCGCCACCAATGGCCAGCGGGCGGATGCGCGTGCAACGCTCAAGCAACGCTTCGATGCGCTGCATGAAGAAGGGCGCATCCGCTTCGTCACCTTCCACCAGAGCTTCGCTTATGAGGACTTCGTGGAGGGCCTGAAGGCTCGTGCGGGTGCAAGCGGTGCGCTCGAGTATGGCGTCGAGAACGGGGTCTTCCTCGAACTCTGCATCGATGCGCAGCACAGCGACCTGCCGTACGTGCTCATCATCGACGAGATTAACCGGGGCAACATCGCCCGCATCTTCGGCGAGCTCATTACCCTCATTGAGCCCAGCAAGCGGCAGGGCATGGATGAAGCGTTGTCCGTTCGCTTGCCGTACTCCAAGCAAGATTTTGCGGTGCCAGCCAACTTGCACATCATTGGCACAATGAACACTGCGGACCGCTCGCTGGCTGCGATGGACGTAGCATTGCGCCGACGCTTCCGGTTCATCGAAATGCCGCCCCAGCCGGAGCTGCTTGATTGGGACGTCGACGGTATTCGCGTGGGTGAACTGTTAAGTACCCTAAACAATCGTATCGAAGTGTTGCTCGGCCGGGACCACCTCATCGGTCATGCGTACTTGATGGGCGCCAAGGATCTGCCTGGGCTGGCTGAGGCGTTCCGCTTGCGCATTCTGCCGTTACTGCAGGAGTACTTCTTCGAAGACTGGCGGCGCATCGCTTGGGTGCTGAACGATGATGCGAAGCCGCAGGGTGAGCGCTTCTTGCGCCAGCGCGAGCTGCAGTTGAACCGCCTGTTTGCTCCGGAGGCAAAGCTCGCACCTGACACTGCCAATTGGTATATCCATGAGGCAGCGTTCGAGCAGGCAGCCAGCTACAGGGGAATTCTCGTCGGCCAGGCAGACTGACCGATGGCTGTGCTCACTGTGCGCGAGTATGCGCGGATCGGCGTTTCAGAAGGCGGTCCGCGGCAGGAGGGGCTGGATGCCGCCTTCTTGCCGCAGGCGTCCTTTGACTGGCTCTGTGGTGAGTTCGAGCGCTTGCGCGCGGGCGGTGCGGCTCTCATGCAGCGCGATGGCGCACGCTGGCTGCGTCTGGACCAGTATGTGGGTGTAGTGGAATGTCCCGACGGCACCACATTGGAGGTGCTGCCGAAGCACGTTGAACATCCGGATGATGCGCTGGGCGCGAGGCGGTTGCTGCGCCGCATGCTATGCACCGTGCTAGACCTCCCACCGAGGGAAGGTAGTCCTGCCGACGTGACTCTGTTCGATACGCCCTTAAATGAATGGGTCATGGGGCGATTCATCGGCGCGCTGGATGAACTACTAAAGCGCGGACTTCGCTTCGACTACACACAGTTCCGCGAGGAGCAGTTATTCCTGCGTGGTCGCCTGGATATGTCGCGTCAGCTACGTCAGTCGCCCACTCGTGCCCACGTCTTCAACATCGAGCACGATGTGTTTAGCGAGGACAGGCCTGAGAACCGGCTACTGCGCGTCGCCCTGGATCGCGTGTGTGCACGTACGCGCAACGCGGGAACCTGGAGACTTGCCCAGGAGTTGTCTACGCGTATGGCCAGCGTGCCACGAAGTACCCAGGTGGCTAACGATCTGCGCGCTTGGGGCAGCGACCGGCTGATGGCCCACTATCGTGAAGTCCGTCCGCTATGCGAGCTGATCTTGTCGGGCCAGAGTCCCTTGGCATTGGCGGGCGATTGGCGCAGCCCAAGCATGATGTTCCCCATGGAGCGGCTGTTTGAGCGCTACGTGGGCGCTTGCCTAGCGCGCCAGTTCGCGCCGGAGTGGCGGGTTGGCGGTGCAGCGTCGGAGTACCTGTGCAGCCATGGCGGGGCAAGCTGGTTCAATCTGATTCCAGATTTTCTGCTGCGACGAGGCGATGAGCTCCGCGTACTTGACACGAAGTGGAAGGTGCTGGATGCGACGGCCAGCGATGCGCGTGAGAAGTACGGGCTCAAACAATCCGACTTCTATCAAATGTTTGCCTACGGGCAGAGCTACCTGGGTGGAGCAGGGCAGATGGCGCTGGTCTATCCGCAGCACGCGGGATTCGCGCAGCCCCTTTCCGCCTTCGATTTCAGCGCCGAACTACAGCTTTGGGTGTTGCCCTTTGATTTAGAGCGTGGATTGCTGGTGATGCCTGAACACTGGAGGCCGAATGGCAACGTCTCTCCTCAAGTGAGCCCACCCGCCGCGCATAGCGGCGAGCTCAGTAGCTGGGTTCCCTTAACTATCTGAGCCGGCCGCTCATGCACACGTGCTACTCCCGCACCTGCAACCGCTCAGTCACCTGCGCAGTCAACGCCACACAAGCCATCTTCAACCCCTCCATCACCCGATCCCCCAGGTACTCCTCGGGCGCGCCGTTCTGCCGAGTCCTTTCCGCAGCCAACATCAGCCCCGCCACCACACGCAGCCCGGCCAGCGCACAATCCGCGTCCGCCAGCTGAAGACACCGCCCAGGCAGTTGATGCCGTTCCGGCCAAGGCTGGCCGTCCGCAGCCGCACCGGTCTCGATGCGGTGCAACGTGGCGACGAAGGCGTTGGGATCGACGGACGGTTCGCGCTCGGCTTCGGCGTTGTCCGGATCGTACTGCGCGTGCAGGGAACGGAAGTCCGATGTGTTCATGGCAATGCTCCGTACAGGATAGATAGCAGCGCCACCTATAAAGGCGGCGGACGGTGCGTGTCTCGAAAACCGGTGAGTACCCAAGCCGGCGGGCCCGAAGGCCCCCACGCACCGCCCGCCATGGAACGCGAACGGATTGCCAGCCGGCGCCATCCGAAGATGGCGCCGACTGGCAAGCGTAAAGCACTGGGTATTCAGACGGGTTTTCGAGTCCCGCGCCACCCTTTTCCGGTGGCACGCCAAGAGATACCCGTGCAGCAACCAAATGCCAAGAAACCACAGGACGGATGATTGCCAGTCCTGACGCTTTTGGCATTGTCGCACACGGTGTTAAGCCAGCAAGCGATTGCGCCGCATGGGTCTTGAAGGGCTTGGCGCTATTGGCTCCAAGCGCAGGAATGCCCGCAGCCAGGGCCATGGCGTAGGGCCAATCGCGACAGATTGGACCAGCGGTTCAGCCCGGCGGTGCCTCGGCCGTGGGCACGAAGGTCAGACGGACCCGCACCCGCACATGCAGCGCGATGCCCTCAACCACGACCGGATCAAAGCGCCACTGGCGCACTGCGGCAAGGGCCGCGCGATCCATCTCCCGCAGTCCGCTGGACCGCGCCACCATCACGTTGGAAACGTGGCCCAGCTCATCCAATTGAGCAACCAACAGCACCGCCATGGGAGCCTGCAGGAAGGTATCGGGCGGCGTGGCAGGGGCCGTTGAAGACTCAATGGCAGGTGCCTGCTGCAGCTTGAAGGAGGGGTTGTCACCGGCCTCTACAAACACTTCAGTGGAAACCTGCGGGTCTGCCGCCATGGCCATGGCAGGTGTAGCGCCCAGCAGCATCAGAGCGAGGTGCAGTGCCGGGGCGGAGTTCAAACGGGGCATGCGTGGTTTCCATTCCGGTGCGCCGCCAGCATAGCGACCATTCACTGGCATCGCTTGCCTTGAATGCCAGTGTGCTGGCCTGCTGCGCGGATCACATAGGAGCGCCCGGCCGTGGCCACAGCGCATCGTCGCGCTCGAGGTCGTAGTCGCTGCCGAACGCCAGTGCAGCCTCGCGCGGTGGGAGGTCTGCGTAGCAGCCCAGCAGGTGCTCATCCATGCCGGCATCGCTATGGTCGATGGCGAACAGGTGGAGGAGCTCTTTGTCGAAGGCTTCGAGCCATGCGGGATCGATCCTGGTCATGGGCATCCTCCGGGGGGAGCAGAGGATGGTCTACCGCCATCTCAGAGGGTGCGATTACGGGCAGTACCTCCTTCTCAGTCATCACAGGGGCTCATCAGCGGAAGCCGCGAACTCATCGCATCCGCCTCGAAACGACCATGCCAAGAGGGGTAAGCTCCATCAGCGACATCATTGCAGGGAATCCAGGGACGCAGGCGATGAAGCGAAGCCCCACCCAAGGCCCTCAAGCGGGCCAGTTCTACCTGTTCTCACCAGATCTGGAAAGCAGCCGTCCTTTCCGGGGCGCCGAGGTTGAGAACCTGTCGGTGTTGCTCGATCCACCGCGCATCATTCTGCGCCCGGACAATGGGGGTTTCCCGGCGCTTTGCGAGACGCCACGCATCGTCTTCGACGCTTCCAAGGGCCCTGAGCCACGTGACCTGGAGGGCGGCTTCAGCGGGTACTGGCTCGTCTCGGAACGGCTATGGCAGGTGATGAATTCTGTGGATCCGCATGCGTTCGACTTTGTTGAGTGTGATGTCCGCCTGGCCGATGGCACAGCTATTTCACGGCGTTTCCTGTGCGACGTGGTGCGTGAACTGGACGCGATAGACGAGGAGTGTTCAAGGCTTGATATCGAGATCGATGAAGACTTCGTCAACGGAAAGTTCTATTCGATTGCAGGCGAGGCGAGTCTGGCCATTCGCCCGGAGGTGGTGCGAGATGCGCATGTCTTCCTGACTCCATTCAGTACCTTCGTGATCGCGAGCCGCGAATTTGTTGATGCAGTTCACGCGGCGGGGATTCCCACGAGTCCTCGGGATAGCGGCATCTCCTTCGTGGACGCTGCGGCAATCTGACCTTGGGGAGCAGACAACTGATGGCAAACCAGCTGCGACGTGTTGAACAGCCGCACGGTTCAGTCAGGCACGCCCGGCTGTAGCCGCTGCCCATCGTCCGGCTCCACGTCGTAGTTGCTGCCGAACACCAGGACTGCCTTGTGCGGTGGAAGGTCCGCGTAGCAGCCTACGAGCGATCTCGATTCACATTTACAGCGTGAGATGACAAGCATGCGATCGGACTCCACCCATCAGCCGCGCCAGGGCGAGTTCTTCAAGCTTCGACCGGATGCCACCCGAGGAGGAAAGGGCCACGGGGTGGTCTTTGACAACGAGGATGCGTTGCTTGCGACTCCCAGGCTGATCCTCTTACCCGAGGCCGGTGGCTTCCCTCCACTGCGTGAAACCCCGCGCTTGGTCTATCGGGAGCGGCAGGGCGTCCCTCCACAGGATCTGGAAGGCGGGTTGAGCGGCTATTGGCTGGTCTCCGAGCGTTTGCGCCAGGTCATGGAAGAGATTGACCCTGACGCGTTCGTCTTCGCTGATACCGACTACCGCTTGGAAGACGGCTCAAAGGGGCCAACCTACTTCCTTTGCGACGTGGTCCGCACGCTGGATGCCTTGGATGAGGAAGCCTCCCAGCTCAAAATCATGATCAGCGATGAGTACAAGGCAGGGAAATACTACCGCCTGACCGGTGATGTCCGGTTGGCGTTCAATCGCGAAGTGCTGGGTTCGGCTCACGTGTTCAGATTGCCGTTCCATGTCGGGGTATTCTGCGACCGAACGTTCAAAGATGCGGTGGAAGCTGCCGGCATCGTCACGGCCAAGAGATCCAACGGGCTCTGGTTTGAAGATGTGGTGAACTGCTGAGTCGGTCCCGCCGACGCCAACTTCGCGACCGATGCTGCAAGTTTGCAAAGTGCGGTACATGCCTCTAATTTGGAGAGGAACAGGCACATGCCCACGTTAGAACGTAATCAGCCTGTGCCCGGCGAGTTCTATCTGCTCATGCCTGACACGACCCGAAGGGGAAGAGGGCATGGCGTTGAGATCGAGAATGAGGACGCACTGCTGACGCCTCCCAGGCTGATCATCCGCCCCGAAGAAGGCGGTTTCCCTCATCTGGCGCAGAGACCGCGCCTGGTTCTCGATCCAAAGCTGGGGGATCCACCGCAGGACCTCGAAGGAGGAATGAGTGGCTACTGGTTGGTATCAGAGCGCCTCAAGAAGGCCTTCACCGAAATAGATCCCGTTGCCTTTGAGTTCGTGGAGTGTGACTACGTGCTTCCGGACGGCACAGAGGGCCCAACGTACTACCTGTGCGAGGTTGCTCGCGAACTGGATGCCGTCGACGAGGAAGCGTCGAAGTTACGGGTCATCGTTGATGAGGGCTATCCGGGCGGAAGGTTCTACGACCTTCGTGGCGGAGCAAGCTTGGCATTCAAGAGGGACGTAATCGGGGGCAGTCATGTCTTCAGGAGCCCCTACTCCGGCGATCTTGTCTACTGCGATCGCATGTTCCAGGATGCCATACGAGCTGCGGGAATCGGAAGCGAGTGTGAAACGCGCGGCGTTCGGTTCATCGATGCAAGCGATATCTAGGAGAGGCTGGCGCGATAAGGTGCGGACGCCGTACGGAGTCCGGAGCCAAGAGGTCACAATGAAAGAGGGAAACGTCCCGAGTGCCGGTGAGTTCTACCTACTTACGCCAGATACGAGGGGTGGCGGGCGTGGCCGAGGCGTGGTGTTGGAGAACAAGCGGGAAATCACCTTGGCAAGTTATCTCAGCTTGCCACCAGGAAATGGGGAACTTTCCGCATTGAAGGAAACCCCTCGACTGCGGCTTGACAGCAGCTTGGGTGAAATGCCAAGGGATCTTGAAGGAGGCTTTAGAGGCTATTGGCTGGTGTCCGAGCCGCTTCGATGCCTCCTTGATGCGATTGACGGAGCGGGTTTTGAATTCAGACGCAGCGTCGTCACTCTTGAGGATGGATCAGCAGGCGAGGCGCGCTATCTTTGCGAAGTTGTGCGCACGCTGGACGCGATTGGCGAGGAGGCATCCACCGTGGAAGTACTGTCGGATGGCTACCCGAATGGAAAGTTCTACGACATAACGGGCGGCGCTGATCTTGCATTTCGAAAGGATGTAATTGCTGGGGCACACGTCTTCAGGACGCCCTTCACCGCAGATGTCTACTGCGACCGGGTTCTGCGTGATGCCCTGATCGAGTCCGGGTTTGGAGTCCCGCCGGCCACTCGTGGCGTCTGGCTCATGGATGCGGCCAGTCTGTAGTTCGCTGCGTGTGGGGCGGCGTATGCTGGCTTGCTGAGTAGATGCATAACAATGGAATCGTTCTGCGTGCCATTGACCGGGTGTGACTGGGGCCCGTGCTATGGGATGGCTCGGGTATTCCGCGCGAGATGGATCCCAATTTCTTGTTGATCTTCAGGCGAAGCGAGCAATGACTTCGAATCTGACAAAGAAGGGCGAGTTCTTCGAGTTGCGCCCAGACGCCCGACGGCGCGGCAAAGGGCATGGCGTCGTTCTTGAGAACGAGTCTTCCCTGAAGACGCCTCCAAATTTCCTCTTGCGTCCCGATCAGGGGGGCTTCCCGCCTCTGCGCGAGACCCCGCGCTTGGTGTATTACCCAAGCGAAGGGTGGCTACCGGAGGATCTTGAAGCTGGGATGAGCGGCTATTGGCTCGTTTCCGGGCGTCTCCGCGAGGTGATGGCGGCCGTGGACCCAGGAGCTTTTGCGTTCAGGGAGACTGACTATCGACTCGCTGATGGAGCAATGGGTGGCCCCTATTTCCTTTGCGATGTCATCAGGACCATCGATGCCTTGGATGAGGCAGCATCCCAGCTGAAGATCATCGTAAGTGACGACTATGAAGAGGGGAAATACTACGATCTGACGGGCGACGTGCGTCTGGCATTCAAGCGGGAGGCCATCGTTGACGCCCACGTGTTCCGGCTCCCCTACTACGAGGGAGTCTTCTGCGACAACATATTCAAGAGCGCAGTAGAAGGCGCCGGCATTGTGACCGCCAGAACATGCAACGGGCTTTGGTTCGAAGACGTTGTGAACTGTTGAGCCAGACGGCCCTCCGAAGATTGAGTAGTGCTGCGGTTTCGAGCCCAATCTTTAATGACAATGCGATTGGGCGTGTTCTGTGGTGACAGAGACCGTAGCCTGCTTTCAGGCTAGGTATACAGGAACGCCTGATGTGCGGCACACCTATCAATCCAAGCGAGGCCAGCAGATGCTGCGATTGGGACGACGGATGGATTCATAGGCTTCTGATTGCTTGCTGTTGATGTTCCGGGTAGAACGGAGGCCAACGGATGCATCACGCCAACAGCGGGAGAAAGCCATGGCTGCTAGTGAAGACAACGTCGGGCTGTTCGATCTGTGCGCTCCGAACAATGTTCGCCTGAGCTCGCTGACACCAGTGGATAACAAGAATGAGTGAGGACGGCATGAATAAAGTTGCCCCCCCTAAAGGTCGCTTCTACGTGCTTAGCCCCGATATGGGCGCACTTGGCCGTGGTCATGGGGTCGAATTGGACAATGAAGAGGAAGTCCCTTGGCCGACCTATATGAGCGAGCCTTCTGAGATGGGCGGGCTTGCATCACTGAGGGTTGTTCCCAAGCTTCGCTTCGATAGCCAAGTGGGTGATATGCCTTTGGATCTGCAAGGCGGATTCAACGGCTATTGGCTGGTTTCTCAACCCCTAAAGCATGTAATGGAGAAAATCGATGCCGAAGGTTTTGCCTTTGCGAAGTGTGCCTTTCAGCTCGAGGACGGTTCAGAAGGTGAGCCCCACTACTTGTGTGAGGTGATAAGAATTCTGGACGCGATTGACGAGAATGCGTCGAGCGTGAAAGTTCTAGATGGCTACCAGAACGGCAAGTACTACAGCCTCTCCGGTGGCGGCAAGTTGTCCTTCAAAGAATCGGAAGTGGCTGATGCGCATGTGTTCATGGATATCCATTCGGGCAGCCGTGTCTACTGTGACAGAGTGCTTCGCGACGCGCTAATTGAGCATGGATTTGGAACGGTGATCAATCCGCGCGGCGTGTGGATTGAAGACGCTGCAGGCTACTAGTTCAACAGCACTTTTCGCCCTCTTGGGAATGGAATCCTATGCCCGCAGAAAGCGTAATTCTACAAAGTCATCATGTCTTTGAGCAGGTGGTGTTCAGGGATCATCCTCTCGTCAAGTAGCTTGCTGGGGCGTGGCGAACGAAAATGAACGAGGAAGTGATGAATAGAGTCGACCCTTCTACAGCTCGCTTCTGTGTGCTCAGCTCTGACATGGGTGCACCGAGTTCGCGCCGTTTCACTGCTGACGTGTGCTGTAATCGGGTTGTGCGGAATGCGCTGATTGAGTCTGGAGTTGGCGTTGCGCCTGCCACCTGTAACGTTTTTCTCACGGAAGTTGGGGAACCTTGTTCGATGGCTGGATAAGAAATCTGCTCCGAACGTTTGAATCTGCGAATCCATTCATTGCTGAAATCGAGGGCTTCTCATGGGAACTGAAAATACGCCAGTGGAAGGTGAGTTCTATCTCCTCCGGCCGGACGTGCGCGGGGGCGGGCGCGGCCACGGAGTGGTGCTGGAGAACGAAAACGAGTTGCCACTACCGGAGCATCTAAGCGAACCACCATCGGCGGGCGGAATTGGCTCCATGAATGAAATCCCTCGATTGCGGTATGACAGCCGGATTGGCGAAATGCCGGAGGATTTGCAGGCGGGCTTCAAGGGCTACTGGCTGGTGTCGGAAGCGCTGAAATCTGCCATGCAGACCATGGATGCAGACGGCTTCTCTTTCATGAAATGTGAGTTCCGGCTCGAAGACAGCTCAGAGGCGGCGCCGCACTACTTGTGCGAAGTGGTCAGAGTGCTGGATGCGATTGACGAGGATGCATCATCGGTGAAGATCCTTACGGACGACTATCCGAATGGGAAGTACTACAGCATTGGCGGCGGGGCCAAGTTTGCATTCCGCAAGAGTGTGATTGGCACGGCGCATGTTTTCAGAACGCCCTATACATCGAATGCTTTCTGTGATCGGGCCATGAGGGACTTCCTGATAGAGAGTGGGTTCGGCCGGCATCCTAATGCGCGCGGAGTTCGTCTGACCGACGCTTCTGACATTTGAAGACCCAGCATCTCCAGGAGTGAGGTAGAAAGGGATGTCAACTGCCAAGACAATTCTCCAGAGCCATCACATCCTGGAGCAGGCGCTGTTCACCAGCAGTCCATTGCTGAAAAAACTGGATCAATTCAACCTGCTGGGCAAGGATACATCGGCCAATCGGCTGTATCTGCCGGTGATAGGTGATCTCGCCGATGATTTGGATACTTCACCCCACAGGGGCCGTACGCGTAGCTCCTACACGGATGGAGTGATGGACTACCTCGAAAGCCTGAGCGAGACTCGAGACGGCCGCGCTGCCCTGGTGAACGACGTTGAGGCACTTCAAAGAGTATCGGCGAGGGTTGAGCGCTTTCGAGACACGCTGAAAGTGGCGCTGATAAACGGCGACGCGTTTGCAACAACGCCGAACGGAATGACCGATGCGGAAGCAAACGCTGTCAATAGGAAGCTGTACTCCCACTTCGCTCAATACGATGTAGATCATGCAGGTCAGATCAATGCGTTGAGACTTATGGGCGGTGTCGAGTCCGAGTGGGCGGCGGTCACCCGTTCTGATTCGAGGGTTTCGCGAGTTATTGATGAAATCTACGGGGCGCCGGGTAACTTGGTGCGCGGATCAAGCAAGGTGGATATGTCAGCTCGTGAAGTCGCGGGCAGAATGGAAATGCGCCTGGCCATATCTGACGCGGTGAGGGCTGGTCGCTTGACAATGTCTGAGTCAACGGCTGCTCAGGTACGTAGGGCGCTGCTGGATGATCTGCCCGAGATCGATGGCGCGGCTCGGGGCTTCTACGATCTGACATCGGGACCGCTCGGGAACTACAAGCCCGTCTCGCAGCGCGGCTTTGTCTCTATGGAGGCGCTCCTCGGCGAAGCCTCCACCAGCCAACTGATCCGCTCCGGCGGCCTGCTCGCCTCCGGCGCCGACGCCGTCATCACCGCCCGCCGCACCTCACAGCTGCTGGAAGCGGGCAACGGCACCGCCGCCCAATCCGAGCTCACCCACGCTCTGGCACGCAACGGCGGTGGCTGGATCGGTGGCATGGCCACGGCATCGGTGATCGGCACGTCCAGCTTCGTCCCTGCGGCCATCGTCGCGGGCGATGCGCTGCTGATGAGCAAGGCGTTCGACAAGGGCGCCGATCTGCTCGACAACCGCGCCGTCTACTGGCAGACCGACAAGGCCGATGTCACGTGGCAGTTCAATGGCCTGAACTGGCAGCGCCAGGCGGTCATGGACAGCGCGGGCGACGGCCTGGGCAATCCGGCTGAGCGCAGTGTGGGCGCCAGTTACGAGAAGGCCCGCGAGCTGGGCGCATACGCCCACGTAAAAGCGGTAGAGCTGGCGCTGGGCAAGGCGCCGCCGCCGCAGGATCCTTTCAGCATCCCGGCGAAGGACGGCGAGGGCCGTCTGGACAATCCCAACTGGCACCGCGATGCGCAGACCGAGCAGTGGACGCGGCAGGTCAAGATTGGCGTGTCCGGCGTTAATGACAGGGGGGTGTACGAGACGCAGACCGCCACCCCCGAGCGCGCCGACGAGTTGAATCGCGAGGCGGTGCAGCGCATCGAGAACAACATCGCCAACGGCAAGGCCGCCATTGCCGCCAGCTATCTGGAGACCTACGCCGCTACTCGTGCCAGCGACTTCGTGCCGCTGGTGCCGGAGGCGGTGGAGCAGGCCCGTGCCAGGCCCGACGCCGTCCAGGGCTCCGACAGCCATCTTTACCAGCGCGACGAATCAGGGCAGTGGAGCCATGCTGGCCAGATCGCGCAGGGCAACATGGCGCTGGAGTTGGAGCTGACCCGCACCATCCAGCAGCCATCACTCGATCAGTTCAACCAGACCATTGCCGCGTTGGACGCGCGGCCATTGCCGTCTGCGGCGGAAGTGAACCAGAACGAGCTGCGCCACAGCTACTACGCTGCGGGCGTTGCGCTGACCCCGGCGTGGGAGCAGGCGGTTGCGCTGGCCACGGCGCGCACGCGCGAGCAGCACGGCATTACGGGGCCCACATTGCAGGAGCTGGGGCCTGTAGCCGAGGGCAACGCCGGCGCCTCCCGGCCTATCACCCATTACCAGGTAGGCCAGGATGGCGTGGCACGCGCCGTCGCGACCACCAGTACGCAGGAGCTGCAGGCCGCATGGAATGAGGTGCGCGCGCGTGCCAATGAGCAGGCGCCGGTGCCGGACTCGCCCGAGCTACGTATTGCAGCGCTGTCGGCGGGTGAGCAGGAGGCGTACCGGCAGGCACTGCAGGAGGCAAATCGGTTGGGTGCTGCGCAGGTGGATGCAGGACAGGCTGCACGAGCGGCCGCGCAGGTGGTACATGGCGACAAGCCATCTGAGCAGGACGTGAGCGCGGAAGTACGGCCGGAAGAGCCGGCCACTGCGCAGCCTATCGCGCCTGCAGCGGTTGCGGCAGCGCCGCCCGCGATAGGGGTCACGCCACCACCTACTCCCGCGCCACAGGACAAGCCCGCGCCTCAGCGGCACGCCGAGCAGCGCGATCCACCGCGGCGTGAGGCGGAGCCCCAACCTCAGCCCCATCCAAACAGCGAGGCGCCCACCGAAAACCGTACCGCCTCACAGACGCCGGAGCCCACCGGGCCTATGCAGGCGCACCCGGCCGTGCCTGAGCGCGCGACGCCACACGCTGCCGCACCTCTGGCAGCGGCAACGCAGGCGGTGCCCACGCAGCGCACAGAGCAGGCATCGGAGCCGGAGCGGATGGCTGCGCCCGAGGTTGCTCCCAGTCCAAAGTTGGACGTGGCAGTACAGGAGGTTGAGACGGTGCCCTTCAAGGAGCCGCTGCCTGCTGAGCCTGCGCGCGATCCATGGCCCTTGGAGCAGGAAGCGGCACAACACGTGCCGGAACCCGAACCGGCCCCATCGGATGACCTCCAGCCTGACACTGCGGCTGTCACTGTTCCTGCCGAGCCTACGAAGGCGCCAAGCCATGAACCGGCCGCGTTCGCACCGGAATCGGATGAGGCTTCGGGCCCGAACCGGGCGCCGCAGGACCCCACGCAGCCCGGTCATCCCGATCATGCGCTGTATCAGCAGATCCGCGAGGGCGTGGAAGCGCTGGACGCCAAGCACGGCCGCAGCTTCGATGAAGTCAGCGAACGCATGACCGCCAGCCTTCTGGTACTGGCCAAGGGCAACGACCTGGAGCGGGTGGACCATGTGCTGGTGAGCAACGCTACGCGCGAACACCCAGCTGGGCACACGCTGTTCGTGGTGCAGGGTGAGCCAAGCAATCCTGCACATCAGCGCGCTGCGATTCCGACCGAGATGGCGGCGCAGACACCGGTGGAGGAGTCACTGCAGCAGTTCGACTCTGTCAGCCGTGAAGCGCATCAGCGTGCGCTTGCCAATCAGATGGACCAGCAGCTGGAAGACCAGCGGGTGCAGCACGACATCCAGATTCGTGCGGCCAGCGCGGGCTGATCACTGGTCAGGGGCGAACAGGTTCAGAAGTATGGCTGTTGTGAATCACCAAGGACAACACTTATCCCCTGTCCCTCAGTAACTTCAGGTCGTGCTTGTCGTGCTGCTGGTCACTTAATCCCTTTGGCGGAATCTGCAGAATTGCGAGCAGCAGATAGCCTTCCAGGGAATCCAGTACGTGGTGCGCATTCGCCGGCACGCCAGCGCCAGCCAAGGCATCCTGCGTGGTCAAGGCGACATAGCGCACATGGTGCCGTGACCGGACACCGGAGCCTGAGGCTGACAGCAGAGCATGAACGATCCTACGCAGAAAGGAAAAATCGTCCTCGGTGCTGCCCAGGGCTGACTTCTCTTCGAGCAAGCATCTCAATGACTGCGGGTATGTGAAGTCGAATGAATAAATGTCCTCCCAATGCCCCTCTTCTCTGATGTACCAATCCAGCCCTCCGCTCACCCCGGCGACCCCAACGCGCTCGCCGTTGCGCCGGAATACGTACTCATACTTTGCAGGTGATGGCCCACCGCCTTGCAGGCGAGCAAGGCTGACCATGACCGCGTTCTGCATCTCGGCTTCTGACGTTGCATCTGGATAGAAAGTACTTGGCATGTGTTTCCCTTGGTTGTCCTTGATGAATTACCGGCGACCCTATTCTCGTACTGCCGTCTGGTTCACACATTCAGCAAGCCGGTACCAGCATCCGGCTGTCCTCCACCTGCCCCCCATCCCACCTATGCCATCATCCGCCCAGGACCGCAGTACCCATCAAGGCTGAACAGGCATGGAGCAGGCAACACGCTACACGGCAACGCTTTATCTGGCCGCCCCCGGCACCCCGCTGAAAAGTGGAGGCATCTCGCCGCGCGGCCATATGTACCTGCAGGTGGCGGCAGGCGACGAGGCCCACAGCTACGGCTTCGCACCACCGCGCCAGGCGCCGGGAGAAACCCGGTCCGGCGTGCAGTACGCGCAGGTGCGCCACGACGATGCCGACGAGCATCTGGACCCGTATTACAGCCGCACCCTGGAAATCACCGAGGAGCATTACGGCTGCCTGCGTGATTTCGCCGAGGAACCGGCCGAGTTCGAATTCGATGTGGATCGCCCGGCCACCATCAACCGCTGCAGCGATTTCGTCTGGGCCGCGCTGCACTACGCTGGCCTGCATCCGCTGCCGGCGCCGCTGGATGGCGGCAGCAATCTGGGCGAGTTCGCGGTGCTGTTCAATCTTCCGGAAATCCAGTGCATTGCCGCGCCGTTCCCGGGCAGCAATCTGAATGCTGAAACCCATCATGCGATGCCCGAGCGCGAGGCCGAACACCATCGCCAGGGCGACCGTGGCAGCGATGAGCCGCCGCCGACGCCGATTGAGGTGGCCGGCACGCTGCTGGACCCCTCGCATCCAGACCATCGCCTGTTCGCGCAGCTGATCCAGAAGGTGGCCGAGCTGGACGCCGCGCATGGCCGCCCGTTCGATGCCGCCAGCCAGCGCATCAGCGCAAGCCTTCTGGTGCTGGCCAAGCAGAACAATCTCTCGCGCGTGGACCACGTGCTGCTCAGCCAGCCGACCCAAAGCAGCCATGCCGCCGAGAGCATCTTCATCGTGCAGGGCGATCGCAACGACCCGGGGCACCGCCGCGCCAGCATCGCCACCGAGGTGGCGGCCAAGACCGATGTGGCCGATTCGCTGCGGTTGAAGGAGCAATGACGCGGCCGCTGCGGCGGGGGCTGGTGGCACTGGCGGTGCTGGCCGCGCTGGCGGCATGCCGTGCGTCACCGGCGCCTGAGGTTGCGCCGACCCTGCTGACGCGCGCACAGGCCGAGGCGCGCACGGTTGTGCCGTTCACGCGGGCCGTGCAGTTGCAGAAGGCCGGTCGGATTGCCGAGGTCACGTTTGATTTGCCGGCGCCCCAGAAGCCGGCCATTCCGATCCTGAACATCGGGTTGCGGCTGCAGGATACCGATGGGCGCTCGTTGCTGGACGCGTGGGAGAAGATCAGGCTGGGAAAGCCACCCACGCGATTGCGCCTGGAGCGGATTGATGGCGGCGCACTTGGTCCTGTACAGCTATGGCAGAGCACTCCTGACGGGCGCGACTCACAGAGAATTCCAGAAGATGAGGTTGTGCGATATCTGGCTGATACAAGCTTGGATGACAACGCACTGATCGAGGCCGGTTTGCACTCGGATGAGATGCTGTATCAGGTGCTTCAGTTCGCGCAGGTCGGTTGGCTGGAGCCGGGCCGGTATCGGTTGACAGTCGACCTGATGGAGGACCGCCCGCAGTTGGAAGGGCTCCAAGCTGAACTTATTGTTGGATATCAATCGCTAGGGAAGTAAGACATGAGCAAGGAAGCAGAGCGCTATACGGTCACGATTCATCTCGCCGCACCGGGCACGCCGAGAGTCGATGTGGGCGACGCGGGCCAGAAGAGATTGTTGGATCCGTCATTTGCCGGGCACATGTTTCTTTCGCTGGCGCGATCAAATGACCCGGTACCCGTGAGCAGGGGATTCACGATGGGGAACGACCGTGCGAATCCCTCGCTGGGCAAAGTCGATGACACGGATCTGAGGGTCTACGACAAGCCCCGCTTCGAGCGCACGATCGAGATCAGCAAGGAGCAGTACGACCGCATCCTCGAGTTCTCGGCAGACCCGAAGAAGCACGGCTTCGACATGGATTACGACTTCTTCTCCAACGCGTGCACCGACTTCGCATGGGGTGCCCTGAACCACGCAGGCCTGCGCCCGGTCGGGCTGGCCGGGGAGATCAGCAACTACGAGGGCGCTACCAGGGTCTTGGACAACATCCGCGCGGTCAACGCCATTCCGCAGCAGGTGAAGGGCAGCGAGCTGGACAAGGTGCAGTGGAACCCGATGCCGAAGCAGACCTTCCGCGAGTGGATATTCACCGAGAACGGCGAGCAGTGGCGCGGCAACAGCACCCTCGCGGCAAGCGGCACGCCCGCAGACCCGGCGCATGACGATCATGCCCGCCTCAACCAGATCCATCAGCAGGTGGCCGACCTCGGCGCTTTCGGGGCGCGCAACGGCAATGTCAGTGCCAGCCTGCTCGCGCTGTCGAAGGAGCAGCAGTTCTCGCGCGTCGACGAGGTGGTGCTGGGCGAGCAGCGCGGTGATACCGCACCGAAGCTGTTCATCGTGCAGGGGGACCGCAGTGACCCGGCACACCAGCGCGCCAGCATGCCGGCAGAGGTGGCTGCGCAGGCACCGGTGGAGGCCTCGTTCGATCGGGTCGCGCAGTTGCAGCAGAATGAGCCGCAGCGAGACGCGCAGCGCCTGCAGGAGGAGCAGCAGCTTCAGCAGAGCCACGGCCCACGGATGGCATAGCGGCGGGCGCAGCATCGAGGTCGAGCGTCGGCCATGCCCGCGCCGGCGCACGCCACGCCCCCCACCTGCTACCATTCCCCCGCAACCCCAGCCAGCCCACCCCGCGCAGACAGATGCAGGTCGGGCCGTCGTAGAACGGCCCAGCGAGCCAGGACACCCTCCCGTGCCCATTCAAGGACGCTCGCATGTTCCGTAATCCTCTCTTCCGCTCGGCCGCCCTGGCCGTTGCCGTTTCGCTCAGCCTCGGCGTGCCCTCCGCGTTCGCCGACAACGCACCCGCCGCCAGCGCCGCCGCCGCCGTACAGCGCCAGGCCGTGGCCAAGGGCCTGTACGAGCTGGCCTACAGCCCGAAGCAGAATGCCGTGTTCGTGGCCTCGTCCGGTGGCTTCGGCGATGACGCCGGCCCGGCCCAGGTGCTGCGCCTGAACCCGGCCACGCTGGCGGTGGAAACCCGCATTCCGCTGGAGCGAAAAGCCTTCGGCGTGGTGCTGGATGACGCCCACAACCGCCTGTACGTGGGCAACACCGTGGACCTGTCGGTGACGGTGGTCGACACCGCGCAGAACAAGGCCGTCGGCACCATCCAGCTGATGGAGAAGAAGACCGGCAAGGACGGCAAGGCTGCCTACACCCACGACCTGCGCGAGCTGGTGGTCGACAGCGCGGCCAACCGCCTGTACGTGACCGGCCACAGCAGCCAGCCGGACGTGAGCAGCGTGCTGTTCGTGATCGATACCACCACGCTGAAGGTGATCAACACCATCGACGGCCTGGGCAATGCCAAGGCACCGGGCCTGGCGCTGGATGCCGCCAACAAGCGCGTCTACACCAGCAATCTGCTGGCCGATCTGGTGGTGGTGGGCACCGATTCGAACAAGGTGGTGGCGCAGCACAAGATCGCCGCCGAGCAGCCGATGAACATCGCGCTGGACCCGGCCGGCAAGCGCCTGTTCGTGACCGACCAGGGCTCGGAATTCCTGCGTGGCTACCAGGCCAAGAGCAGCGGCCTGGTCAGCAAGCATCCGGGCCAGCGCGTGCTGGTGCTCGACCGCAGCACTGGCAAGGAACTGGCCAGCATCCCGACCGATGCCGGCCCGCTGGGCATCCTGCTGGATGCACCGCGCAAGCGCCTGTACGTGACCAACCGCGAAGCCGGTACGGTGACCGCCTACAACAGTGACAGCTACCAGAAGGTGGCCACCTATACGGTGCCGACCCATCCGAACAGCCTGGCGCTGGATGCGAAGAACAACGTGTTGTTCGTGAGCATCAAGAACGGCGAGAAGGACGACAAGGGCGCTGACGAGAGCGTGGCGCGCATCCAGCTGTAACTGTGGTGCCCAAGCTGTAAACGAGGGGGCAGGGCGCAATGCGCTGCCCCCTTTTCAAGCCGCAGCGATTACCCCATCCGCGGCGCAGGATTCTGCATTTCCTGCGCCTGCACCTCGACCTGCGGCTGCGCACCCAGCCCCAGCTTCTGCATCGACTGCTCCACCGGCGTCTGTACCGCCACAGCCGTCGGCATCATCGCGCGCAGGTGCGCCGGATTGGCTGGGTCGCCCTGCACGACGAAGACGTTGTGCCCGGCCGGATGATTGGCCGTGGCGTTGCTGACCAGCACGTGGTCGACCTGCTGCAGGCCCTGCTCGCGGGCGAGCACGGTCAGGCTGGCGGTCAGGCGTTCGCTGGTCTGGTCGAACGGACGGCCATGCTGGGCGTCCAGGGCGGCCACGCCCTGGCGGATCTGCTGGTTGAGGCCGTACTCGGGATGGTTGGGGGTGATCTCTGCCATGGCGATCGGACGGTAGCGCTGGGTCGTGGTGGACCCCGCCAGTATAGATCCGGCCCGTGAAGCGCGCCCGAGGGGTCAGTCCGCCGGGCGATGGTCATAGCTGATCACTCGCTCTGCCAGCCAGCGCCCATCCACGCGGCGCCAGACCTGGATGAAGCGGGCCTGGCCCACCCAGCGCTCCACGCCGTCCTTGCCGCGTTCATGGAAGCGGTGGTCGCCGATCTCCAGCGCCCGCTCGTCGTGCAAGGGGAACACCTGCAGCGAAGATTCCACCAGCTCACGGCGCAGGCTCCAGCCGCCCTTGCGCGCATTGCTGCACATGTTGGCCACGCTGCGGCGGAAGTCCTCGCGGTTGCTGGCGGACTTGCCCGCCTTGTCATGGAAGAACTCCATGTCTTCAGTGGTCATGGCTGCCGCTTTGTCAGCGTCGCAGTCGTCGAACGCGGCAGCGAAAAGCTGCGCGTCGGCCTGGCGGATCTGCTCGCGCAGGGTTTCGGTAGCGTTCGGCGTGGTGGCCAGGCCGGCAGCAAGCAGGGGCAAGGTAAGCAGCAACATGGCGAAACTCCCGGGGATGGTTCACGCAGGCTCACATGGCGTTTGGGCCGCTGCAGCCGGCGTCCGATGAAACGGGTTTTACACGGAGCGAATGCCCGCATTGGCGGCCCGGCCGAGGCGTCGTCGTCTGTGCAGGCGATGTCATGGCGACCGGCGATTCCATCACGGTCGCGATAGGCGGCGGTCAATAGCCTGAAAGCCTCCCCTTCTACAGGAGCTCCCATGCCTGCTTCCCGCATCCGCCTGCACGTTGAAGACACCGGTGGTGACGGCCGCCCGGTCATTCTGATCCACGGCTGGCCGCTGTCTGCCGATGCCTGGAAACAACAGGTGTCGATCCTGCGCGATGCGCAGCATCGGGTGATCAGTTACGACCGGCGCGGCTTCGGCCGTTCCGATAAGCCAGCCGAGGGCTATGACTACGACACGCTGGCAGCGGACCTGGCCGGGGTGATCGAGGAGCGTGACCTGCACGACGTCACCCTGGTCGGCTTCTCGATGGGCGGCGGTGAGGTGGCGCGCTATGTGGCCAACCACGGGCAGGAGCGCCTGCACAGCGTGGTGTTTGCTGCTGCGGTTCCGCCGTATCTGCTGCGCAGTGATGACAACCCGCATGGCCCGCTCACCCAGGAAAAGGCCGATGAAATGCGCAGCGGTCTTGAGAAGGATCGTGAGGCGTTCTTCGATGGCTTCACCCGCGATTTCTTCAGCGCCCATGGCCAGTTGATGGTGACCGAAGAGACGCGTCAGGCGGCGATCGCGTTGTGCCATCAATCCGACCAGAACGCAGCGCTGGGGTGCATGAAGGCGTTTGCTACCACCGACTTCCGCGAAGACCTGAAGAAGATCACGGTGCCGACCTTGATCCTGCACGGTGACAGCGATGCCATCGTGCCGTTTGAAGGCTCGGGCCAGCGCACGCACCGGGCCATTCCGGGCAGCGAAGTGGTGATCCTGGAAGGCGCACCACATGGATGCAATACCAGCCATGCGGACCGCTTCAATCTGGCGCTGCTGAACTTCCTGAAGCGGTAAGCTGCGGCATGCGCCAGACCAAGACACCCCCGTGGAAGAAGCCCAATCCGAAGGGCCAGACCTTGCAGCCGCTGTCGCCTGCGCAGAAGAATGCGGCGCGGCAGCGGGCGGAAGAGAATGGCCGGCGTTATCCGAATCTGGTGGACAACATGTGGGCCGCGAAGCTGCCGCGCGGATCCTGATCTGTAAAGTCGAGCCGTGCTCGACCCCGCACGGTGCCCATCCACGCATGGCGTGGATCTACTGCAACAGCAGCCTGGCCTGGTCCGGCATCTACATGCCGTCCAGCGGCGTCCAGCCGGGTTCCAGCCACGGTGAGATCTCGCGCTGGCGGACGGTGATTGCCTCCGTCGGCAGCCCCGCCAAGCGCGCAAGCTCTGCACGCAGCAGCTCGGAATCCACCGACGCGGCCGTAGCCACCTGCAGCCGATCACCCTGATGCCTCACCTGTACCGGTAGCGTGGCGTGCGCGTCATGCTGGCCGCCGGTGCGCCCGATCGGGTAGCGCATTGTTACCGGCCGTGACAGCTGCGCCAGTGCAGGCTGCCACGCCTGCAGCACGAGGGGCTGCCCGGCAGCGGGAACATGTACTTCAGCAATCGTGGCCGGGTAGCCCGTAAGGCTCTCGACCAGCACCTGGAAGCGCGCGCCATCCGGCATGACCAGCACGGCGGCAATCAACGCAGAGAACGAAACGAACACCGCCGCGAGGTTCCAGCTGCGCGGCGCGGTGGCCGGGCGCGTTGCGGTACGCAGACCTGGCTTTCGCCGCAGCTTGCGCGTGTAGATGCGCCGGTCCTTCCTGCGCGGGCTGCTGCTGTGCTCGGGCAGGTTCAAGGGAACCCGTGGAAGGCGCGCCACGCGGGCCTTGATCAGGCGCGAAAGCAGCATCCACGCGATCACGAACGCCAACAGCGGAAGCAACGTTCGCACCCACAGATACAGCGTGACCATCTACAACACCTCTACATACGACCATCCATGCTCATCCACATCCTACCGGGACCGCGCGCCGGTTGTCGTATCCGCCAGCCGACAAGCACAGGGCGCTTGGTTAGGATGGTCCTTTGTTGTCATGGATGAACCGATGGTCTCTGCTGCTACCCGCTTCTGTCGTATCTGTGGTCCTGGCCCGATCCTGCTGGCACTGCAGGTGGTAGCGCTGCTGGCGGTCGCCCTTGCAGTCGGCTTCTTCCACTACCGTGTGGGACTGCTGCTGGAGCCGGTGGATGATGCATGCGGTGGGCCCGACCCTGTGGCGCGCATGCAGGTGGCCGAACAACTGCTGGCGCGGTCCACTGCGCTTGCACCGTGGCAACCCTTGCAGTGGATTCCGATGGCGGGCGTGGTACTGGCGCTGCTGGGCGCGATGTCGATCAGCGTCTACCGGCTGGGCCGCCTGTCGGAACGCCTGCGACGTGCCAACTGGGGGCTGATGGCGCTGCACGCCGCGATCCTGGCGCTGGCCCTCAGGGCATTGCACCTGTACGACCTGGCATGGACCGGCGTGGCCAAGTTGTCCCCAGCGGCGTGCCTGGTGGAGCTGGGCGAGCAGGGCCGGTTGCCGCTGGCACAGGCACAGCAGGTGGTGTTCGAGATCCTCACCCATGAGCATGCACCGCTGCTGCGCAATCCCGATGATCTTGCCCTGGTGCTGGTCGCATTGATGCTGATGGCGATGGCTGCAGGATTCATGTTGTGGCGGGCGATCGTGCGCGAACGTCAGGTGCAGTCGCCCGGCCCATAGCGGGTGTGGGACCGGCCGCGCGCCCGCAATCGCGCTAGAGTCAGCACTTCGCCCCTGCAAGGATGTGCTGATGCGTTGGTTGCTGCGTGCGGTGCCATTGCTGCTGTGTTCGTTGGCGGTACACGCCGCCGAGGTGGATCGCCGGATCGCGATGACCATCGACGACCTGCCGTGGGCGCGGGTGGACGAGATCGTTCCGCCGGACCTGCAGTCGCGGCACGAAGCGCTGATGGCCCAGCTTCGCCAGGCGGGTGTGCCGGTGGTCGGCTTCGTCAACGAGAACAAGCTTGAGATCAACGGACACGTGCAGCCCGCGCGGGTGCAGATGCTGCGCGACTGGCTGGACGCCGGGTATGTGCTGGGCAACCACACCTATTCGCACATGGATCTGAACGCCAGGGGTGTGCCTGCGTTCCAGCAGGATTTTCTGCGTGGTGAAACGGTGCTGCGGCCGCTGCTGGCCGAGCGCGGACTGAAACCGCAGTGGATGCGCCATCCCTATCTGCGTGCCGGACGCACACCGGAAGAACGCGCGGAGATGGACGTGTTCTTCAAGCAGCATGGCTACCGCGTGGCGCCGGTGACGGTCGACAACGGGGAGTGGGTGTGGGCCTTCGCCTATGCCAACGTGATGAACGAGCAGCCTGATTCCCCGGCGCGCGAGGCGACGCTGGCGCAGCTGCGCAAGGGCTATGTGCCCTACATGCTGAACAAGCTGGACTACTACGAGAAGCAGTCGCAGGCGCTGCTGGGCTACGCGCTGCCGCAGGTGTGGCTGATGCATGCCAACGAACTCAATGCAGCCACCTTCGCCGAACTGGTGGCGGCGACGAAGCGGCGCGGCTATCGCTTCGTTTCACTGGATGAGGCGATGCGCGATCCTGCTTACGGGCGTGGCGCCGAGGGCTACAGCGGTCGCTATGGCCCGAGCTGGCTGCACCGCTGGGCGATGGCCGAGAAGAAGCCGAAAGACTTCTACGCCGGTGAACCGGAAGTGCCGAAGTGGGTGATGAAGCTGGCGAAGGTTGACTCGGAATGAAGCTCAGCGCTTGACGGCCAGCACGCCGTCCAGCGCCAGCTCGGCCTTGAAACCGGCCTTTTCCAGGCGCTTGGCCACTTCGCGCGGCACGTCGCGGCCGCTGGTCAGCTTGTTCGGCGCGCCGGTGTAGTGGAACAGGCGCCCTCCCTTGCGGATGACGCGGGCGAGGTGGTCGTAGAACACCTGCGAGTACAGTTCGCCGGCGATGCCGAAGCGCGGCGGGTCGTGCAGGATCGCGTCGACACTGTTGCTGGCCACCTGTTCGATCTGCTGTGAGACGTCACCGTGGCTGAATTGCAGGCGGCCCCCGGCGGCGGCCGAGTCCGGATCCGGCGACCACGGGTTGAGCGTGCGCAGCCACATCACATCGGCGTTCTTCTCGAACGAGCGGATCTGGCTGACACCGGCTTCCAGCGCGCAGGCGGCGAAGTAGCCCAGGCCGCCGCAAGTATCGAGGATAACCTTGCCGGCCGGGGCGACCAGCTCGACCTTGCGGCGCGCATCCTCGAACGGTGACAGCTTGGAGGTCGGCAGCATCTTGATGCCGTCGATCTCGAAGGTCGGTGCGCCCCATTCGGTCGGCACCAGCTTGATCAGCGAGCTGCTGTAGCGCGAGATAGGTGCGAAGTCCTCGCCATCCCAGTAGTACAGCGTGCGGTCCTTCAGCTTGCCCGGCCACGGGTAGCGCTGGCCACGGAAGTGGAAGCCGTCGGCATCCAGCACCACGCTGTCCTCGCTGCGGCCAAGGTCGAGCGAGCCCTGCCAGTCGGCAGCGCCCTTGTCATGGGCACGGCGCAGGGTGTCAGCGCTGTCGCGGGTCAGCAGGGGGCCGGTGTAATGGGGCACGGCGGGTACCGGGGCGGTTCGGGGAGGGCATGGTACCGCAGCTGTTGCCGGTGGCTGCTGCAGTAGATCCACGCCATGCGTGGATGTAGTCGGGTGGAGCCGAGCGAGGGCTCGGCGCTACCGCTGGCTGGTGCAGCTGTAGCCGTGTGTGGTCCCTTCCCCCGAGAGCATGCCGACGCCACGCGACGGCTGCATGCCTACACGGGCGCACGACCGACGGTGGACCTCCTGGGTTTCCGGTGGCTGCCGATCAAAGTCGTAGCGCAGGCTGCCGTCTTCCTGCATCAGCCAATGCACGGTGACGCGCTCATGGCGACCATCACCGAGATCCCAGTCCAGGGTGCGCATGATCAGGGTCTGGCCATCGGGCAGCTGCCGGACTTCGTCATAGGCACCCTGGGTCTTCGGCGCGCTTACCGCAAGCAGCAGAAACAGCAGCATTGGCATCGCTCCTCAAAGAAGACAGGATGTGCCCATATTGCCCTGAGCCGCCATCAGAATCATTGCGTCTTACGGGCACTTGACCGCGTACACGGGCCCAGCCCCGATCAGCATCAGCGCCATGTAGTCACTATCACTGGCCTTTCCCTTCAGCGTCGCGCCCTTGTTGAAGTGGAAGATGCCGAAGCCACCGGCCATGCGGATCAATGCGCTGTCGATCTGCTCGGCGTCGTCGCGGAAGTAGCGGCTGATCTCGCTGCGGGTGGCCTTGTGCAGGGCATTCGGCTCGCGCTGCCACTGGTCGCCGCGGCTGAAGGAGACGAAGTACTGGCCGCCTTCCTTGTCGATGCGGAAGTCGGCCGGTTTGCGCGCGCCGGTGGCGAAGCAGCCCTGCAACGGGTCGGCGCTGAAAGGAAGCCCGGCATCACCACTGCAGGCGGTGAGCAGCAGGAGGGGACCGGGCAGCAGCAGGCGGAGCGTGCGCATGGGATGTCCCGACGGGGCAGGTGCGGCTAGTGTAGGCAGCACACGGGCGTGGTCCGTACAGAAATTCGGCAAGGACACAGGGGTTTTCGGATGGCGAAGGGCAAGGCACCGTGGTGCGGCGTGGCCAGTTGGCTGGGGATCGTGGTGGGCTGGGGCGCGGGCAGCCTCGCTGCGCAGGCGGCGGTGGCCGCAGGCGGCAATGGCATGGCTGCGGGATTGGGCGTGGGGGTGCTGGGCGCGGCGCTGGTGGGCTGCGGTCTGGCGGTGGCCTCGCGCGTGCGCGGCGAGCGCTGGCCGTGGATCGCATCGGTGGTGCAGTGCTGAGCGCGCTGCCGCTGCTGATGTACCTGCTGCGGATGTTGTTGACGCTTGCGGGTTTGTGCCGGCCGCTGGCCGGCACCTGCAGGTTGTGTGCGGCGTTCATGGGGTTGCCGGCCAGCGGCCGGCACTACCCGGCGTGGATCATGCGCTGCGGTGAATCTCCACCGTCACGTGCACCAGTTCCTCATGAATCGCCAGCGCGTTGCGCACGGTATCGGCATCCAGACCTGCGTCGCTGGTGACCACGCTGGCACTGACCGCGTACTTGCCGCGGCCGACCTGCCAGACGTGCAGGTCGGCCAGGCGCGCCGGCCACGGGCCTTGTTCGATCACCTCGCGCACTTCGGCCACCACAGGTGCATCCATCTGCGCGTCGAGCAGGATGCGGCCACTGTCGCGCAGCAGGCCGATCGCCCAGACCGTCACCAGCACGGCGCCGACCAGGCCCATCACCGGGTCCAGCCAGGTCAGGCCCAGCAGCTTGCCGCCAAGCAGGGCGACGATGGCCAGCACCGAGGTGGCGGCGTCGGCCAGCACGTGCACGTAGGCCGAGCGCAGGTTGAGGTCGTGACCGTGCGCATGGCCGTGATCGTGGTCGTGCCCGTGCCCGTGATGATGGTCATGGTCATGCCCGTGGTGGTGGTGCGCGTGGCCCGGGCTGTCGTGCAGCCACCAGGCGCAGAGCAGGTTCACGCCTAGGCCCACCGCTGCGATGGCGATGGCTTCGTTGTAATGGATGGGCGCCGGTACCCACAGCCGCTGTAGTGACTGCACGGCCATCAGCGCGGCGACGCCAAGCAGTGCGATGGCGCTGGTGTAGCCGGCCAGGATCTCGATCTTCCACGTACCGAAGGCGAAGCGCGGATCGTGCGCGTAGCGGCGCGCGCAGCGGTAGGCGAACACCGAGAGGCCCAGCGCCAGCGCGTGCGAACTCATGTGCCAGCCGTCGGCGAGCACGGCCATGGAGTTGAACCACCAGCCGCCGACGATCTCCACCAGCATCATGCTGACGGTGAGCCACAGGGCGCGGCGGGTGTTGCGTTCGGCCAGCGGGTTGCCGTCGTCGAAGCGATGTTCGTGGCGACGGGCGGCGGCAAGGGCGTCCAATTGCATGGCGGTGGGAGCTGGAGTGGATACCCCAATAGGGTATATGATCCCACCATGGCCCATGTACACAGGAATCGAAAGCAGCTGCTGACCCGGGTGCGCCGCATCGCGGGTCAGGTGGCGGCGTTGGAGCAGGCGCTGGACAAGCCCGAGGGGGAAGCGGGGGACTGCGCGGGCGTGCTGGTGCAGGTTGCCGCCGTGCGCGGTGCCGCCCACAGCCTGCTGATGGAGTTGCTGCACGAGCACCTGCAGGAACATGTGGTGGGTGCCGATGACCCGCAGCAGCGGGCGGACGAGGCTGCGGTGCTGGTGGAGCTGCTGCGCCGCTACGGCAAATAGCAGGGGTAGTGCCGGCCGCGGGGCGGGCGCAGGGGGTTGGGGGCGAGGGGGAGTGCGGTTGCGGGCGCCGGGCGGGCACG
>NZ_JAWIRR010000028.1:12704-16503 GCF_036320065.1 Stenotrophomonas sp. SMYL8 | reverse complement strand
GCCGGCCGCTGGCCGGCAACTTCAGGTTGCGTCCGAAGCTCATGCGGTTGCCGGCCAGCGGCCGGCACTACCCGCGGCGTCCGAAGCTCATGCGGTTGCCGGCCGGCGGCCGGCACTACCCCGCGTGCCGGTGCCGCGCGTTCCAGATATGCGTGGCGGCCAGCAGCAGGCTGCCGGTGACCGTCATCGGCGTTTCCCAGTCATGTGAGGGCAGCGCCAGCGCGCCGGCCAGCAACAGGCCCAGACCGACGCCAGCGGCGGCCCAGGCCAGCACCGGCAGCGGGTGACGGCGCTCGGCCCGCCACAGCGCGTAGCCGGTCAGTGGCAGGGCGATGGCCACGAACAGCAGGTGCACCCAGTCCGCTTCGGCCCAGGTGCCGAACAGGGGGAGCGCGGCGGCCAGCAGGGGCAGCGCCAGGCAATGCAGCAGGCACAGGCTGGACAGGGCGACCGCGCCAGCATCAAGCAGGGCGGCAGAAGGCGACTTCATCGGGGGAGGTTCCTTGCGCAACAATTGTTATACAGTAACATTTCCGTTCCGCAGCCAACCCGCTCCGACATGAACACTGTTTCCCGCGCCGACCGTCGCCTTCCGGTCACCGTGCTGTCCGGCTTCCTCGGGGCCGGCAAGACCACCCTGCTCAACCAGATCCTGCGCAACCGCGAAGGCCTGCGCGTGGCGGTCATCGTCAACGACATGAGCGAGGTCAACATCGATGCGCAGCTGGTGCGCGAGGGTGGCGCCGAGCTGCGCCGCACTGAAGAGACGCTGGTGGAATTCAGCAACGGCTGCATCTGCTGCACGCTGCGCGATGATCTGCTGCAGGAAGTGCGGCGCCTGGCCGATGCGGGTCGCTATGACTATCTGCTGATCGAATCGACGGGCATCGGCGAGCCGATGCCGGTGGCGGCCACCTTCGCGGTGCGCGATGAACATGGCTTCAGCCTGAGTGATATCGCGCGGCTGGACACGATGGTGACGGTGGTCGACGGCAGCGCGTTCCTTGCCGACTTCGGTTCGACCCTGCGCCTGGCCGAGCGCGGCCAGCAGGCCGTGCCGGACGATGATCGCGGTGTGGTCGATCTGCTGTGCGAGCAGGTGGAGTTCGCCGACGTGATCGTGGTCAGCAAGGTCGACCAAGTGGACGACGAGGTGCTGCAGGACACGCTGGCGGTACTGCGTGGCTTGAACCGGGATGCGAAGCTGCTGCTGTCCAGCTTCGGTGATGTGCCGTTGGCCGAGCTGCTGGATACCGGTCGCTTCGACATGGAGCGTGCGCAACGCGCGCCGGGTTGGGTGAAGGAGCTGCGTGGCGAGCACACACCGGAAACCGAAGAGTACGGCATCGGCAGCTTCGTCTACCGTTCGCGGCGTCCGTTCCACCCCGCGCGATTCGCCCGCGCGCTGCAGTCGGGCATGCCCGGCGTGATCCGCAGCAAGGGCTGGTTCTGGCTGGCCAACCGCATGGATTGGGTAGGCGAGTTGAACACCGTGGGCGCGGCGACGCGGACGCAGGCGGCGGGTTTCTGGTATGCCGCGCGCGACCGCGTGCGTGCCGGCCTGGAAGACACCGCACCGTTGTTGCCGCCGACACCGCTGCCCTACAGCGACCTCGGCTGGGCGCGGCAGCAGGCCGATTGCTGGAGCGCACCGTTGCCGGGGCTGGAAGAGTTTCCGGATGCAGCCGCGCACACGGCGATGCAGCGGCTGTGGCACCCGTTGTGGGGTGATCGGCGCCAGGAGCTGGTGGTGATTGGTGTGCACATGGATGAGCGTGCGGTGCGCGCGGAGCTGGATGCGTGCCTGCTCAATGACCAGGAGCTGCGGGCGGGGCCGCTGCTGTGGCAGCAGATGCCACAGGCGTTCCCGGTGTGGAAGCGCTGATGGTGCATTGAGGTCTCTTGGGCTGCCGGCCAGCGGCCGGCACTACCCCGGGTCGATACGCCATGCGTGGATCTACAAGGCGTCACGCCACTGCCAGCCCTCGGTGCTCACCTGCAGCACCTGGGTCGGCCGCAACGCCTGCAGCAGGTGCCGGTCGTGACTGACCATCACCAGCGCGCCTGGCCATGCCGCAAGCAGTTCCTCCAACGCTTGCAATGCGCTCAGATCCAGTGCATTACCCGGCTCATCCAGCAGCAACAGCTGCGGCGCGGGATCGGCGTACAACACGCTGGCCAGTGCGCCCTTCACCCGTTCGCCATCGCTGAGGCTGCTGGCGGCGCGCTGGATGCGCTGTGCGTCCAGACCCAACAGGGCCAGGCGCGTGCGCAGCTCCCCGGGGTCGGCACTCGGGTTGGCGGCCTGCACGCTGTCGAGGATGCTGCGCCCGCCGGACAACCCCAGTAGCTGCTGGTCGAGCAGGGCCAGTGGCGCATGCCGTTGCACGATGCCGCTGCGTGCAGGCAGCTGGCCGGCCAACACACGCAGCAGGGTCGATTTGCCGCTGCCGTTGTCACCGACCACGGCAATGCGCTGGCCGCGGCGGATCTCCAGCTGCAACGGGGCACTGCAGCCATGTGGCAGCACCAGCGCCTCGGCCTGTAGCAGGCGCGTGCTGCCACGGTCACCCGCACCGGCGAACAGTGCCAGTTCCGGCGCCGCGTGCCCCGCCGATGCCGCTGCGCGCAGATGCTCTGCGCTGGCCTGCAGGCGTTCGGACTGCACCTGCTGCGCGCGACCATGGCTGGCTTCGGCGCGCTGCTTCTGGCGGCCAAGCAGGATCGGTGCCTGGTTGGCCTGCTTCGCATCGCGATTGCCACGTGCCTGGCGTTGCTGCTGGCGTTCGTGCTGCTCGCGCGCGCTGCGTTGCTGCTGTCGGTGCTGGGCACGTGCTTGGTCAAGCTGGGCGGCGGCGGCTTCACGTTCGGCAGTGCGCACTTCGGCATAGTGCTGCCACGGCCCACCATAGCGATGCAGCCCGCGCCCATCGAGCTCGACAATCTGCTGCATGCGGCTCAGCAACTCGCGATCATGACTGATCACCAGCAGGCCGCCGCGCCATTGCTGCAACTGCTGGTACAGTTGCTGGCGATGACGCGCATCAAGGTGGTTGCTGGGTTCGTCCAGGATCAGCCAGTCGGCACCGCTGGCCCAGGCGCCGGACAGTGCCACCTGCATCGCCTGGCCGCCGCTGAGGCGCGCAGCAGGCTGGGCGTAATCGAGATCATCGGGCAAGCCCAGCGCCTGCCATTGTTGCTGCAGGCGTTCGCGCAGGTCCCAGCGCTCGCCTAGGCAGGTGAAGTCGGCCTCATCGACGCTGCCGGCTTCGATACGTTGCAGTGCGGCCAGTTCCGCGCCGACGCCGGCCAGTTCACCGACCGTGCCGGCGGGTGGATAACCGGGTGTCGGCAACAGGAACACGCGGCCGCTGCCACGTACCTGGCCGTTGTCGGGCGACAGCCGGCCGGCCAGCAGGCGTGCGAGCACGCTTTTGCCAGCGCCATTGGCACCGACCAGGCCGGTAGCAACCGGTTCGAAGGAAAACGTCAGATCGGAAAACAGCGGGCGGCCGTCGGCCAATCGATACGACACGCGATCGAGCGTGAGGGAATGCGGGGTCATGCGACCTCCATGGATGCCGGGTTCTCCCCTGCGCGCAGGGGCGGGAAGAGTCAGGCCGTCTGTTGCGAAGACGGCGGCATCAATGGCGCATTGGTCGCGAGCCTCTGGGAGGGATGAGGGGAGATTATACCGCCCGCAGGGCATGCGAATTGTAGAGTCGAGGGGGGGGGGGGGGGGGTGGGGTGCGCAGGGGGGCCACCCCCCCGCACAGGGCCCGCCCCAGCCGCCCGGAGA
>NZ_JAWIRR010000028.1:0-12694 GCF_036320065.1 Stenotrophomonas sp. SMYL8 | reverse complement strand
CCCGCGCCGGCGCTCTGTCTGGTCTGGGCCCCGTGTCAGCCCGCCCTCCGCCCCCCCCCCCCCCCCCCCTCGACTCTACGTGGCACGGCCATCGAGCGCGGATCTACCGGTCTACGGCACGGTTTCCAGGCGCGCGCTGACGAAGTCGATGAATACCCGCAGCTTCGGAAGCACGTGGCGGCCCGACGGCCACAGCAGGTGGAAGATGCCGCAGGAGTGCACATGCTCGTCGAGCACGGTCAGCAGGCGTCCATCGGCCAGTGCATCGCGCACCGAGTGCACCGGCACGAAGGCCAGGCCAATATCGCGCAATGCAAGCGCCACCCGCGCTTCGATGGTATTGGCCACCATGTGTACCGGCAGTTCCTGCGGTGTTTCATGGTCGGGCCAGTGGATCGGCCACAGTTCCAGCTTGCCTGTGCTGGGGAAGCGATAGTGCAGCAGAGTGTGCTGCATCAGATCGGCCGGCGTGCGCGGCGTGCCGCGCCGCTGCAGGTACGCCGGCGAGGCGACGATGCGGCGTGGGAACACGCCCAGGCGTCGTGCGTTCATGCGTGAGTCGCTGGGCTCGCCGACGCGCAGCACGGCATCGAAACCCTCCTCGATGACATCGACCAGGCGGTCGCTGAAATCCAGATCGAGGCGGATGTCCGGATACGCGGACATGAACTCGGCCATCAGCGGCAGAGTGAGATCACCCACCAGCGGCAGACCGATGCGCAGCGTGCCACTTGGTGCGGCATGCGGTTGCGCCAGCTCGGTGCGCGCGGCATCGCGTTCGTCGAGGATACGCCGGCAGCGTGCCAGGAACAGCTGGCCCTCGGCGGTGAGGGTGATGCTGCGCGTGCTGCGGTGGAACAGGCGCACGCCCAGTGCCTGTTCTAGCCGGGCAACGCATTTGCCGGCGGCCGAGGCCGAGATGCCCTGCAGGCGCCCGGTCTCGACGAAGCTGCGGGTGTCGGCCGCGTGCACGAAGGTCTGCAGATTGGCGAGGTTGTCCAGGACTGACATGGGTGTGCGGGCAATGAAAGCGGCAGGGTAGGTCGGCGCGGCTGTAGCGGACGGCTCCGCCATCGCAACACTGTGGTGCGAAGTGGTGTGGAGCCCGTTGCGGCCTTGCAGTTCCGGCCATCATGCCGATTGCGGACTGCACGGTCCATGATGCCCGGAGCCGCAACCGGCTTTTTGCACGAGGGCGTGGTGCCTAACGTGGCGGGCCTCTCCCCACGGATCACCGCGATGAACGCTGTTCCTTCCCTTGCACCTGCGCCGACGCTGCCGTCGGTGCAGCGGCTGCTGCAGCAGGTCCACCCACAGCGCCTGGTCGGTACGGTGGTGCTGGTGCGCGAGCACGGTGTGCTGCGCCACGCCAGCGCGACCGGGCTGGCCGATCGCGAGTCGGCCACGCCGATGCAGCGCGACCAGTTGTTCCGGCTGGCATCGGTCAGCAAGCCGCTGTTGACCACGGTGATCCTGCGCCTGGTAGCCGAAGGCGTGCTGGACCTGGATGCGCCGGTACAGCGCTGGCTGCCGGACTTCCGCCCGGCGCTGGCCGATGGCAGCACGCCGCCGATCAGCCTGCGCCAACTGCTCAGCCATAGCAGCGGGCTGGGTTACCGCTTCCTCGAAGCAGATGCGGATGGCCCGTACGCACAGGCCGGCGTCAGCGATGGCATGGATGCGAATCCGCTGACGCTGACCGACAACGTGCATCGCATCGCGCAGGCGCCGCTGTTGTTCGCGCCGGGCAGCCAATGGTTGTACTCGTTGGGCGTGGACGTCGCGGGCGCCGTGGCTGAAGCCGCGACTGGTGAAACGCTGCAGGCATTGTTCGCACGCCTGTTGGCCACGCCGCTGGGCCTGCGCGATACCGCGTTTGCCATCGATGATGCCGCACGGCTGGCCACGCCCTATGTCACCGACGCGCCGCAGCCGCATCGCCTGCAGGAAGGCGAGGTGGTCGCTCCATTCGATGGCACCGTCGGCATCGAGTACAGCCTCGCGCGCGCCACCGATGCCAGCCGTTTCCCTTCGGCCGGTGCTGGATTGATTGGCAGCGCCGACGAGGTGATGGCGGTGTTGGAGGCCTTGCGCGATGTGCAAGCTTCGAATCTGTTGCCGTCCGCGCTGGTGGCGGCGATGGCCACCCCGCAGGTGGGCGAGCAGGGGCCGCCGGAACCGGCCGGCTGGGGCTTCGGGCTGGGCTTTGCGGTGCTGCGCGATGCCGCCGCCAGTGGCACGCCACAGAGCGAAGGCACCTGGCGCTGGGGCGGTGCCTACGGCCATAGCTGGTTTGTCGATCCTGCGCGTGGGCTGAGCGTGGTGGCGCTGACCAACACCCTGTACGAAGGCATGGATGGCGCCTTCGTCGATGAACTGCGTGACGCGGTCTACGCCGATCTGGAGGCTGCACGATGAGCGGCTATGCCATTGATGCGGCGAGTCCTGCCGGCGAAGCTACACGCCTGCCGTGGGCCGGCTTGCTGGCGCTTGCAGGTGGCGGCTTCATCACCCTGCTGACCGAAACCCTGCCGGCCGGTGTACTGCGGCCGATGGGCGAGAGCCTGGGCGTGAGTGATGCGGCGGTGGGTCAGCTGGTCAGCGTGTACGCGCTGGGATCGGTGATGGCCGCACTGCCGATGACCGCGCTGACCCAGCGCCTGCCACGACGCCCCTTGTTGCTGGCCGCCATTGCCGGCTTCGTGGTGGTCAACACGCTGACCGCCGTGAGCAGCAGCTATCCGCTGATCCTGGCCGCGCGTTTCCTGGCCGGTGTGAGTGGTGGCCTGCTGTGGTCGCTGGTGGCCGGCTATGCGGCGCGCATGGTGGTGCCGTCGCTGCAGGGCCGGGCAATCGCGGTGGCGATGGTTGGATCGCCGTTGGCGCTGTCGCTGGGTGTACCGGCGGGCACGTTGCTGGGCCAGCAGATCGGCTGGCGCTGGGCGTTCGCGTTGATGAGCGTGCTGGGGGTCGGCCTGCTGGCGTACGCGCGCAGGGCATTGCCGGCGTTACCGGCGGCCGCGGCCGGTCAGCGCACGTCGTTGGGTACGGTGTGGCGCATGCCCGGCGTGCGCAGCGCGCTGGCGGTGATGGTGCTGTACGTGCTGGCGCACAACGTGCTGTACACCTACATCGAACCGCTGGCGGTGGAGGCCGGCGCCGGCCCGTGGCTGGACCGCCTGCTGCTGGCCTTCGGCGTGGCTGCCATCGTTGGTATCGGCATTGCCGGTTGGGGAGTGGACCGTTATCTGCGCACGCTGGTGTGGGCGGCCGTGATCGGTTTCATTCTTCCGGTGTTGGCCCTGCTGTTGTGGCCAGGACAGGCCACACCGCTGCTGCTGGCAACGATCCTGTGGGGCGTGGCGTTCGGCGCCGTGCCAACCCTGTTCCAGACCGCACTGGCACGTCGCGCGGGTGCTGCCGCGGATCTGGCGCAGTCGATGCTGGTGACCGGTTGGAACCTGGCGATTGCAGCCGGCGGCGTAGCGGGCGGCGTACTGCTGCAGGCCAGCGGCCCGAGCCAGCTGGGATGGCTGCCGTTGTTGTTGCTGGCGGTGAGCGTGGCGTGGCTGCTGGCACGGCCGAAGGCCTGGGCGTAGGCGCAGACCAGACGTTACCGAGGTGCCGGCCAGCGGCCGGCACTACCGTGGTCCACGCCATCCACGCATGGCGTGGATCCACCGAGCGCAGCGACCCGCGTTTGCTTTTGCTTTTGCTTTCTTCTGTTGATTCCGTGGTGGGACGCCGCCCCAATGTGTCCGTGGCCGGGTGGGTGGGTTGCGCAGGGGCGTGAGCCGCATGGATGCGGCGACCGAGCTTACATGGACGTACTTGCAGCGCCCCCTGCGCGACCCATCCACCCGGCCCCAACTGATGGATCCACTGGGCGCGACCCACCACGAGGGGCTCTGCCGTTGGCCGTCCTACTCGATCCCCTCACGCTCGATCGGCACGCTGCGCGGATTCTGCATGTGCTCCCGCGCCGCGCCATAGCGCTGCTGCCGCTTGTGATGGAACACCACGAACTCATCCCGCGGCAGCGGCCGCGAGAACAGCCAACCCTGCGCGAACTCGACCTTCCGGGTATGCAGATACGCCAGCTGTGCCTCGGTCTCCACGCCCTCGGCCACCACCCACAGGCCCAGCTCCTTGGCCATGTCGATGATGTGCGGGGTTACCGGGCTGGTGGCGCTCTCGGTGTCGATCGCATCGATGAATGATTTGTCGATCTTCAACGCGTCCAGCGGCAGCTGTTCCAGGTACTGCAGGCTGGAGAAGCCGACGCCGAAATCGTCAATGGCCACGCTGTGCCCGGCCCGACGCGCCTGCGCCAGCATCGTGCGGGCGCGGTCCAGATCCAGGAAGCCGCGCTCGGTGGCCTCCATCCAGATCTGCTGCGGCAGGATGCCGCTGCCGGCCATGTGCTTGGAGATCATCTTCAACGCACGGCCGCTGCTGATATCTTCGGCGGCCAGGTTGATCGCGATGTGCGCGCTGCGGTCGGCCACCAGCAGTTCACGCATGTCGCGCACCACGTTCTCGATCACCAGATCGGTGACCGCGCCGATCATGCCGGCCTCTTCGGCCAGCGGAATGAACAGGTCCGGCCGCACCTGGGTGCCATCCGGGCGCTGCCAGCGCACCAGCGCTTCGGCGCCGACACAGATGCCGGTATCCAGCTCGATGATCGGCTGGTAGTGCAGGTACAGCTCGCGGCGGCGGATCGCTGTGGCCAGCTCGCCGCGCAGGGACAGGCGGCGACGCGACAGCCAGATCACCAGGCCGGCACCGGCAGCGGCCAGCAGAACGCCGATCGGCACGAACAGCCACGCCTGCTGGCGGAAGGTCGCGGCAAGCGCGGTACGCGGCATGGTCGCGATCGCCAACCACTCTTCGTTGCGGGCGGTGGCATACAGGGTGTGGTGGTCCAAGCCTTCATCGGGGGTGCGCAGCAGGGTCTCCAGCAATGCCGGATCCATGCCGTCCTGCCTGGCCAGGAGACGCCCATCGGGGCTGGCCAGGGCAAGGCGCACGTTCGGGTCGGCGATGACATCGACGAAGCGGCGCGGATCGACCAGCACGTCGTAGTTGCCGTACAGGAACGACAGGACCTGGCGCCGTCCGCTGGCCTCGGGGCGCACATCCACGGCGATGCCGGCGCCATCACTGGTGACGTGGTCGGCCTTGGGCTGGTTGACGTCGGACAGGAACGGCCCCCACGACGTACAGCGCAGCTTGCCACCCTCGAAGTAGCCCATCTGGTCGACCGACGGCGAGGTCATCACCAGCGTCTGCATGCGCCGGATATGGTCGGGCCCGCAGGCGTCGTGGGCGCTGGCCTCGGCCGACTGCAGTGCCGCCAGCGCTTCCTGGTAGGACTGGTCGGCGCGGCGCAGGGCGCGACCGGCGATGTCGCGTAGCCGCTGCTGCTCGACGCTGACTGCACGGTCCCAGGTGGCATAGGCCATCACCGCGATCGGCACGGCCGCGGCCAGCAGCGCCAGCGCGGTGCCACCAATGATCACGCGCAGCCGACTCAAGGCCGGGGCTCCAGCGGGGCGGGCAGGGCAGGGCACATGGTCGGGCCGATCCTTGGGCAGATGCGGCTATCTGAGCATGACGCCGGGCCGGGCGGAATGGGACGAATCCGGTATTCGGTCACAATGTGATGAAAGCGACCATGATTGACGCAATCGGGCCGTCCAGCGCTGGCGCTCCGGGCCGGGGAGGACTAACGTCGAACGCTTCGCCCGCCCCAGTGCACGCCCATGACCGAGCCCGCAACGCCCCCCGAGCACCTGCGCCGCAGCCTGTCCAACCGCCACCTGCAGTTGATCGCCATCGGTGGTGCCATCGGCACCGGCCTGTTCATGGGCTCGGGCAAGACCATCAGCCTGGCCGGCCCGTCCATCGTCTTCGTCTACCTGATCATCGGCGCGATGCTGTTCTTCGTGATGCGCGCGATGGGCGAGCTGCTGCTGTCCAACCTGCAGTACAAATCCTTCATCGATTTCTCCACCGATCTGCTCGGTCCCTGGGCCGGCTTCTTCTGTGGATGGACGTACTGGTTCTGCTGGATCGTCACCGCCATCGCCGACGTGATCGCGATTGCCGCCTACGCGCAGTTCTGGTTCCCTGGGCTGGATGCGTGGATACCGGCACTGGCCTGCGTGCTGCTGTTGCTGGCACTGAACCTGGTGACGGTGAAGCTGTTCGGCGAGATGGAATTCTGGTTCGCGCTGATCAAGATCGTGGCGATCTGTGCGCTGATCATCACCGGCGCCGGTCTGGTGGCGTGGGGCTTCACCTCGCCCAGTGGCCACACCGCGTCGTTGTCGAACCTGTGGAATGACGGCGGCATGTTCCCGATGGGACTGGTCGGTTTCTTCGCCGGTTTCCAGATCGCGGTGTTCGCTTTCGTCGGCATCGAGCTGGTGGGGACCACCGCCGCCGAAACCGCAGACCCCGAGCGCAACCTGCCGAAGGCGATCAACTCGATCCCGGTGCGCATCATCATCTTCTACGTGCTGGCGCTGATCGCGATCATGGCGGTCACCCCGTGGCGCCAGGTGGTGCCGGACAAGAGCCCGTTCGTGCAGCTGTTCGTGCTGGCCGGCATTCCCGCCGCCGCCAGCCTGATCAACTTCGTGGTGCTGACTTCGGCCACGTCCTCGGCCAACAGCGGCATCTTCTCCACCAGCCGCATGCTGTACGGTCTGGCCGAAGAGGGCCACGCACCGCGCGGGTTGTCGAAGTTGTCACGCGCCGCAGTGCCCGCCCGTGGCCTGCTGTTCTCGTGCCTGTGCCTGCTGGGCGGCACGTTGCTGATCTACCTCATCCCGAACCTGGTGACCGCCTTCACCCTGGTGACGACGCTGGCCACCGTGCTCTTCATCTTCGTCTGGTCGCTGATCCTGGTGGCCTACATGGCCTACCGCCGCCGCTACCCGGAACGCCACGCTGCCTCGATCTTCAAGATGCCCGGCGGCGTCGCCATGTGCTGGGCCTGCCTGGTGTTCTTCGCCGCCGTGCTGGTGCTGCTGAGCCTGCAGGCCGACACCCGCCAGGCGCTGGTCGCCAGCCCGGTGTGGTTCGTGCTGTTGGGTGTGGGGTACTGGGTGCGGCGGAGGACCGCGAAGTAACCCAGCGTTTGTGTTCCATCGATTGATCCAGAGATCTCTCTGGAGTGGGGTCAGAGACCGTTGCGCAGCAACGGGATCCGACCCCCGCAGGAAATCGGCCGTTGCCGTTGCTGTTGAGGTTGCCGGCCAGCGGCCGGCACTACCACGGGTGCAGGGCGCAGTCCTGCCGACCCCCATTCACCCAGCATTAGCGGGCGCGGCCGGATGATCCGGCCGCCATGTTCCGTCGCCCTCTCCTGCTTGCGCTGTTGCTGCTGCCCAGCCTATGGCCCGGGCTGGCCGCCGCGCGCACCGTCTACCGCTGCGTGCAGGGCAACACCGTCAGCCTGGCCACCGCGCCGGAACCCGGTTCACGCTGCACCCCGAAGGAAATCGACGACAACGCCATCCAGACCCCGAATCTGTGGGGCAACATGGGCGTGTTCAGCGGCGTGCTGTACGAGCGCGAGCAGGATGGCGTGCTGGTCTATTCAACCCGCAACCTGCCCGGCTCGAAAGTGTTCCTGAAGTTCACCATGGCTACGCCGCCGGGTGAGCCTGCGCACGAAGGCCTGGGCAAGGTCGGCAAGCCGCAGCTGGCGCAGCATGCCAAGCAGTTCAAGGCCGCCGCCAAGGCCACCGGCGTGGATGACGCGTGGCTGCGCGCGATCGCCCATGCCGAAAGCAACTTCGATGCGCTGGCGGTGTCCAGCAAGGGCGCACAGGGCGTGATGCAGTTGATGCCGGACACCGCGCAGGAGTACGGGGTGAATGATCCGTTCTCGCCGCAGCAGTCGATCGATGGCGGCGCGCGCTACATGCGCGCGTTGCTGCGTCGCTACAACGGTGATCGGCCGCTGGCAGCGGCCGCCTACAACGCCGGCATCGGCGCGGTCACCCGCTACAAGGGCGTGCCGCCCTATGCCGAAACCCTGGCCTACGTGGACAAGGTGATGGCCCTGTACGCACGCTACCGCGAAGCGATGGGCATCCGTACCGAGGTTCCAGCCCGCTAGGCGGAAGGTGTAGTGCCGAGCCCACGCTCGGCGCCACAGAAAATCGGCTCAGCGCGAAGTGGAAGCGCTGACCAGGTCGTAGCGCTCAATGCGGCCGACGCGTGCCACCTCGGCCTGCACGTCGGCGCGCTGCTTCAGCGCACGCCAGGCCGCATCGATCTTCACGTCACCGGGCAGCGAGGGGTAGGTGCGCATGTCCTGCAGGGAGGCCAGCGTCTCGCCACGGTCGGTGGGGGAGCGCAGCTGTTCGATCAGCACTGCGGCTGCGCCGTCCAGGTTGCCTTCGTCCAGCAGCATCTCGCGATGGAACAGGCGTGCGTCGTCGCGCTGGGCAAGGATCACCGAGCGGGCGGCGTCCATTGCCTGGGCATCGCCGCGTTCGCGGGCGGCAACGAACTGCAGCAGTGCCTGGGCCGCCTTGCCGTAACCGGCCAGGCCCGGCATGTCATTCACTGCCGTGGCGGCATCCTGCATGCGGCCCAGCGAACTGAACACGAAGCCGACGTTGAACTGGTGCTCGGCACCATCGGGGCCCAGTGCACCGATGCGTGCGGCCAGCTTGGCTGCCGCCAGCGCATCCTCGTTGCGGCCCAGCCGGCGCAACGCGGTGAGCCGGCTGTTGAGCAGCCATGCCATCCATTCGGCTTCCGCCGCCGAAGGCGCCTCGCCTTCGGCGGCCGCAGCGGCCATGCCATCGGTCAGCGCCAGCACTTCCTCGTTGCGGTCCAGCATCAGCAGCGTGCTGCTGAACTCGGCCATGCGCGCGTCCAGCGCCCGGTCGAGCAGGCCGGAAACCCGCAGTTCGTCGAGGTGCTTCTGTGCAGCCTGCACGGGATCAAAGCGCGGGTTGGCGCGGTCGACATAGGGATCGAAGCGCTTGTCACTGCGCAGCCGGATGATTTCGGCGGGCGCGGAGATGCGGGCCAGGGTCGCGGGGATGGCCTCGCCACGGCCGTTGTCGGCCTGCAGCGTGGCCAGTGCCAGCCACAGTCCGGTGGGTTCCAGGCCGCCGCTCTTCCAGCCGTTGTCGAACAGTGCCTGCAGCAGTTCCATACGCTGCTGCGGCTGGTCCCGCAGGCGGAACTGCAGGTAGTTGATCGCGTGGTGGTCCACCGGCAACGGCGCATCGGCATGCTTCAGCGCCTGCACCAGGTGCTTGGTGGCAGGCGCCGGTTGGTTCTCGGACAGTTCCACCGAGACCAGGGTCAGCAGGATCTGCGCATCGTCCGGCAGTGCCTCCTGCGCGCGCCGCAGATAGCGGCGAGCCTGGTCCGGCTTCTTCTGCACCATCGCGGTCCAGCCGGCCACCTGAGCGGCGCGGCCGCGATGTTCAGCATCGAAGTCATCCAGCATCGGATCTTCCATCAGCCGTTCCATCGCGATCAGTGCGCCCAGCGTGTTGCCACTGCGTGACTGCTGGATCGCCTCATCCCATCGCGTGGCATAGGCCTGGTGCATCGCATCGGCGGTGACTGACGGCTTCTGTGGTGCTACCGAGATCGAGGCGGAGGCCGGCGTGCTGGCCAGTGCGGCCACCAGCAGGGCGGCGAGGGGGAAGATGCGGGGCATGGAGGATCTCCATCCGTGGGAAGAGCATTGAACCCGCTGTAGCCAGGGAGAACAAGCGCGACGCATGGAACTCTGGTATCCGGCAGTACGTTTGGCCGTGGCGGATCCTGCGTTCAGCGTCTATTGTCGGTGCCTCTTCAGACAGCAGGCAGGCAGCGCAGCACGATGGCACGGTGGCAATGGATGGCGGCAGGCGTAGCGTTGGCGACCGTAGTGGCACTGGCCGCGACCTGGTGGGAGACGCCGCTGCATACGCCGGCTGAACCGGCAGGCCCGGTTCCAACGCCGCTGGCGTGGACCGCGCAGATCGAGCCGCTGGCCGGCGATGGCCACCCGGGTGACCGCGATGGCGCGTCCGCGCAGGCGCGTTTCGCCGATCCGTATGCGTTGCTGCGCAGTGCAGATGGCAGCATCTACTTCACCGATGCCGGCGACAACAACCGGATCCGCCGCCGCCTGCCGGATGGCCGCATCGAGACCGTGGCCGGGCAGGGCGAGGGGCGCATTGATGGCCCTGCACTGCAGGCCAGTTTCAATACGCCGTCGGGCATCGCCGCCGACGCGCAGGGCAACCTGTATGTGGCCGACACCGGCAACCACGCGATCCGCCGTATCGGCACCGATGGCCAGGTGACCACGCTGGCCGGTGGCGAACAGGGCTACGCCGATGGCTCTGCCGCGCAGGCGCGGTTCGATGCGCCGATGGGCATCGCGGTGGACGCGCAGGGTCAGGTCTATGTGGCCGACACCTTCAACGACCGCATCCGGGTGATTGGTACCGATGGCAACGTGCGTACCCTGGCCGGCGGCGAGCGCCCGGGGCTGGCCGATGGCCTGGCGGGTGATGCACGCTTCGATACACCGGTGGCACTGGCCTTCGATGCGCACGGCGCGCTGCTGGTGGCCGACCTGTTCAACAACGCGGTGCGTCGGGTCGGTGCCGACGGCATGGTCAGCACGCTGCTGGGCGATGGCGGCGTGATCAATGGGCCGCTGTCGCTGGCCACCACGCACGACGGCGTGCTGTACGTGGGTGACCTTGATGGCCGCATCGTGCAGGTAACACCGCAGGGCCACCAGATCGCGCTGGTGGGCAACGGCCGCCTGCCACGCCTGGCCCGCCCCAGTGGGTTGGCGATGGATGCCGATGGCAGCGTGCTGGTCGCCGATTCCGCCAGCTATCGCCTGCACCGCCTGCGCCCGCTGCCGGTGGGTGACCTGCCGGCACCGGCGCTGGTCGGGCCCGCTGCCGATGCAGCATTGCCGGACACCGGTGGGCGCTGGCCATTGGCACCCCAGGATGGCTGGCATGAAGTGGTCGGCACGCTGGGCGAAGTGCGCGGCAACTTCAAGGGCGAGAGCCGCCACCACCTGCACGGCGGTTTCGATGTGCGCGGCGATGTCGGCCAGACCGTGCTGGCGATCGCCGATGGCAAGATCAGCAGCCCGGTAGCGGCGTGGAGCCTGGGTGGGCAGGCCGAGGGCCTGGCCGTGGACCGCCTCAAGTACATCCACATGCGGGTCGGCCGCACACCGCGCGACCAGCCGTTCGATGCGCGCTGGCAGGCGCTGTACGACGAACAGGGCAAGCTGGAGCGGATGCGCGTGCGTCGCGGCACGCGCATCCACGTCGGCGATCGCCTGGGCAGCATCAACAACCAGGCGCACGTGCACCTGGCGGTGGGCACCGGCGGCTTCGAAACCAACGCCGTGGCGCTGGGTTTCCATAACTACGCCGACCACTTCGCACCGCGCATCACCGATGTGGCGCTGCTGGACGACAACGACCAGCCACTGGCGGCGGGCAGCGACGGCGTGGTGATGCTGGCGCGGCAGGGACGTGGCGTGCAGATCGTGGTCGAGGCCTGGGACCAGGTTGATAACAACCTGCCGCGGCGCCGGCTGGGCATGTACCAGGTGGGCTACCAGATCCTCGATGCTGCCGGGCAGCCGCTGCAGGGCTATGAGCAGCCGCGCTGGAACATCGTGTTCAACCGCATGCCGCCGCAGACCGAAGCGGTGCGCGTGGCCTATGCACCGGACAGCGGCATCACCGTGCATGGCAGTGCGGTGACCCGCTTCCGCTACCTCGCCACCAACACCGTGCGTGATGGCCTGATGGAAACCGGGCGCTGGCAGCCGGCGGCATTGCCACCGGGCGAGTACACCGTGCGCGCCAGCGTGCGCGACTACAGCGGCAACGAAGGCGTGGGCCCGCGCGAGATCAGAGTACGGTTGCTGCCATAGCCGCAGCCGGGGCGCCGCAGCGTTCGCGCTCGGCGTCCATGTCTTCCAGCGGCCGCACCTCGATGCTGCCGAAGCGTGCCCACGGGAAATCGCGGGCGATGCGCATGGCTTCGTCGCGGTCGCGGGCGACGATCAGGTTGAAGCCGGCCAGCAGTTCGCGGGTTTCCGCGAACGGGCCATCCAATACACGGCTGTGGCCATCACGCACGCGCAGGGTCTGCGCGGTGTCGACTGGCTGCAGCTTCTGCGCGGCCAGCAGCGTGCCTTCCGCCTGCAGTTTGTCGGCGTGGGCGAGGCAGTCGCGCATCAGCGCGTTGAATTCTTCGGTGGGCAGGGCCTGCAGCAGGGCAGGCTCGATGTAGATCAGAAGCAGGTACTGCTGCATGGGACGGTCCTGGCGGGGGCGGGGTGTCCATGATGGCGCAGGATGGCGCGTGGGCATGTTGCAGCGCGGGAGGCGCGCCTTCGGCGGGGACGGCGAACGGCGGAGCCCCTCCGTGGTGGGGGTGGGTTGGTCGCTGAAAGCTGGGTTTCAGAGGGTGGGTGGGGGGGGGGGGGGGGGGGGGGGGGGGGGGGGGGCGGGGGCGCGCGGCCGGGGGGGGGGGGCGGGGGGCCGGGGGCGGGGGGGGGGGCCCCCCCCCTGCGGGGCCGCCTCCCCCCACACACCCCCCCCCCCCCGACCCCTGACAGATTCCGGTCGCCGAACCACCACGGGAAATCAACAACAAGAGCGAAAGCGGG
>NZ_JAWIRR010000027.1:57052-62034 GCF_036320065.1 Stenotrophomonas sp. SMYL8 | reverse complement strand
TCGCCACGCCCAGCAGAACTCATCGCTGCCGACAGATTGTGCCGACCAACGGTCGGCACCCACCCAAAGCAGGCCATTGCGCTGGCGGGTGCCCCCACTCAGGCGAACGGCAGCTCCGCGGCGATGCACGCTGCCGTAATCGCCGCACACGCCTCTTCAATCGCCGGCGTGGTCGGTGCCAATCGCGGGCGCCGGTCCAGCGTGCAGGCCAGGCCAACATCCAGCAACGTGGCATGTGCTCCGTGCAGCGCCTGCGCGGTGTCTTCCGGCAGGAATCCCGCAACTGCCAACGCATCGATCAACGACGGCGTGTCGCGAGGCTGCAGCAACGCCGCATGCCGCGCACTGCGCGCCAATACGCCGGTCTGCAGCAGGAACTCCAGGTCCACCACGCCACCCGCGCCCTGCTTCAGGTCCAGCCGCGCGGCATCGCTGCGGTCCAGTTCGGTGCGCATGCGGCCGCGCATCTTCAGCACGTCCGCGTACAGCACACTCGTGTCGCGCTCACGCCCAAGCGTCTGCGCACGCACCTGCTCGAAGTCGGCCAGCAGGCTGGCATCGCCGGCCACGCCACGCGCGCGCACCAGTGCCTGGTGTTCCCAGGTCCACGCGCGTTCGCGCTGGTATTCGGTGTAGCTGGCCAGCGAAGACACCAGTGAACCCTTGCCGCCATCCGGGCGCAGGCGCACGTCGATGTCGTACAGGCGCCCGGCGGCGGTCACCGCACCGAGCAGCGCCATCACCTTCTGCGCGAGGCGCGCATACCAGCGTCCCGGCTCCAGCGGACGCGCGCCATTGCTGGCATCCACGCCGGCCGGGTTGTCGTGCAGGAACACCAGGTCCAGATCGGAACCGAAGCCCAGCTCAAGCCCACCAAGGCTGCCGTAGCCGATGATCGCGAAGCGCCCGCCGGGAATCTCGCCGTGTGCGGCATGCATGTCCGCTTCGGCCATCGCCAACACGTTGACCACCACGGCCTGCGCCAGCTCGGCCAGTTGACGCGTGCTATCGACCGCACCCTGGCGGCCATCCAGCGTGGCCATCGCCATGCGGAAGCTGAGTGCCAGCCGCGTTTCATTGAGCCAGCGCAGTGCGGATTCGGGATCTTCCACCGCCAGTACCTGCTGGCACTCCGCCAGCATTCCGGCGGCATCCGGCATCGGCCCGGACACGCGCACGTCCAGCAGTTCGTCCAGCAGCAGCGGATACGCCGCCAACCGTTCGGCCAGCAGCGCGCTGCGCGCCAGCACGTCCACCAACCGCGCCAGTGCGCTGGGCTGTTCGTCCAGCAAGGCGAGATAGCTCGTCCGGCGCAGCACCGCCTGCAGCAGGCCGAGCACGCGCTTGAGCGCGGCATCCGGCTGCGGCGAACGCGTGGCTGCATGCAGCAGCGCGGGCAGCACGCGATCCAGCCGCGCACGCGCGGCATCGGACAACGACTTCACGCCGGTGCCCTGGGCGAAGTCGCGCAGCGACTGGTCAGCGCCGTTGGCATCGAGGAAACCGGCTTCGGCCAGCAGCGGTGCGTTGCTGCCTTCGGGCAGGCTGCGCCAGTAGTTGGCCAGCGCATCGGGCGCGGCCTGGCCCTTGCGCGGTGCCAGCAGCGCGGCGAATTCAGTACTGACGCGCTGCTGCTGTTCGGCCAGCGCCGCGCGCAGCACCTCCCAATCCGGATAGCCCAGACCCACGGCGATGCGTTCGCGGTCGAGCGCATCACTGGGCAACACATGGGTCTGCGCGTCACGCAGCATCTGCAGGCGGTTCTCCAGGCGCCGCAGGAACAGGTACGCCTCGCGCAGCGCGCTGCCATCCTCGGGCGCGATCTGCCCGGCGGCCACCAGTGCGTCCAGCGCCACCAGCAGCCGACGCTCGCGCAATGCCGGTTCGCGACCACCGCGGATCAGCTGCAGCGCCTGGCACAGGAATTCGATCTCGCGGATGCCACCGGCACCGCGCTTGATGTCGTCGTGCAGTTCGCGGCGTGCGACTTCAGCGGTGATGGCCGCCTTCATTTCGCGCAGGCCGTCTAGCGCGGTGAAATCCAGGTAGCGGCGGTACACGAACGGGCGCAGGGTCTGCAGCCACGCCTCACCGGCCTCGATATCGCCGGCCACCGCGCGCGCCTTCAGCCAGGCATAGCGCTCCCAATCACGGCCCTCGCGCTGGAAATACTGGTCCATCGCCGCGAACGAGAGTGCAACGCGGCCGGCGCTGCCGAACGGACGCAGGCGCAGGTCGACGCGGTGGCTGAAGCCATCGACGGTGGTTTCATCCAGCAGCTTGGCCAGGCGCTGGCCGAGACGGGCGAAATATTCTTCCGCCGCCAACGGACGCGGTCCATCGGATTCACCTCCCTGCGGATAGGCGTAGACCAGGTCCACATCGGAACTGAAGTTGAGCTCGCCACCGCCCAGCTTGCCAAGGCCGAACACCACCAGCTGCTGCGGCGCGCCTTCGCCGTCGCGGACCACGCCGTGGCGCTGGGCGAATTCCTGCTGCAGGGCGTCCAGTGCCAGCCGCAGGCAATCTTCGGCAAGGGCGGTGGCGCCAGCGAGGGTCTGCGCCACGTCGTCCAGACCGGTCAGATCGCGCCAGATCAGCCGTGTGGACATTGCCGTGCGCCAGCGCCGTATCTGCGCCGGCCAGTCGCTGGGCTGCAGAGGATCGAGCACCGGCGCCGGGATCGGCGGGCAGCCGGGCGCGGCCAGCTGTGCCAGCAAGGCCGGTTGCCGCACCAGGGTGTCCAGCGCGAAGTCGCTGGTCACCGCCAGCCGGGTCAGCAACGGCAGCAGGTCGGCCGGGACGGGCTCGGGCAGGACCTGTGCCAGGCGCGCCAGCGCGCGGTCGACAAGGGGCTGCAGGGAGGCGGGCAGGTCAGCGGGGGCGAGGGTCATGGGCTGATTGTATCGACCCGTTAACGCCGGCCGCTGCCCAGCGAATCCGATGACCCGGTAGTGCCGGCCGCTGGCCGGCAGATCCGACGATCCTACCGAAGGTTACTGGGGTTGCCGGCCAGCGGCCGCGGGGGGGCGCGGCCGGGGCCCTCCACCTCCCACCACCCCCCGGGGGGGGGGGGGGGGGCCGGCCCCGCGCCCGGCACTACCGATAATGGAGACCGCGTATTCATACTGGACGACAGGCAATAAAAAAGCCCGCTTGCAGCGAACTGCCAGCGGGCTCTGCTCCCTCCCCCACGTCGGGATGCAGGTCCATCGTGCGGGCTGCGAAAGCACTTTGCACGCTGCACTGCAAAACAAAACCGGCGGGTTTGGGTGACCCCTGCGGGAAAAGCCATTCCACGAAGGTAGAACCCCCCGTACGGATGAGGATGGCCGATAATCGGAATTCCCCCCAGCAACACGTGTCGTCATGTCTGTTGATCGCATCGCCAACGCGCGTCTCCGTGACCGCGTGGTCTCCGCAGAAGCCGCAGCCGCACTGATCCAGCCCGGTGAAACCGTGGCCATGAGCGGCTTTACCGGCTCCGGGTATCCCAAGGCCGTTCCTGTCGAACTGGCCCGCCGCATCGAAGCGGTGCATGCCCAGGGCCAGCCCTTCCAGATCAGCCTGATGACCGGCGCCTCCACCGCGCCGGAACTCGATGGCGCGCTGGCCAAGGCCGATGGCATCGCCATGCGCATGCCGTTCCAGAGCGACCCGGATGCGCGCAACCGCATCAACGAGGGCAAGCTGGATTACATCGACATCCACCTCAGCCACGTGGCCCAGCACGTGTGGTTCGGTTTCTATGGCGAGATCGATACCGCCGTGATCGAAGTCTCGGCCATCCGCGAAGACGGTTCGCTGGTGCCCTCCACCTCGGTCGGCAACAACAAGACCTGGCTGGACCTGGCCAAGAAGGTGATCGTCGAGGTCAACGAATGGCAGCCGGCCGGCGTCGACGGCATGCATGACATCTACTACGGCACCGCGCTGCCGCCGCACCGCAAGCCGATTCCGCTGGTGAACGCCAACGACCGCATCGGCGACACCGCGCTGCGCTGCGACCCGGACAAGATCGTGGCCGTGGTGCGCACCAACGGCCCGGACCGCAACAGCCCGTTCAGCCCGATCGATGCGACCAGCGAGCAGATCGCTTCGCACCTGATCGAGTTCCTGCAGCACGAAGTGAAGAAGGGCCGCCTGCCGCCGAACCTGCTGCCGCTGCAGTCGGGCGTGGGCAATATTCCGAACGCGGTGCTGGCCGGCCTGGCCAAGAGCGGCTTCCGCGACCTGGCCGCGTTCACCGAAGTGATCCAGGACGGCATGCTCGACCTGCTGCGTGACGGCGTGCTGAGCTATGCCTCGTGCACCGGCTTCGCGCTGAGCCCGCAGGCCAACGAGACGTTCAAGGAGAACATCGATTTCTACCGCGAGCGCATCATCATGCGCACGCAGGAGATCTCCAACCATCCGGAACTGGTGCGCCGCCTCGGCTGCATCGGCATGAACGGCATGATCGAGGTGGACATCTACGGCAACGTCAATTCGACGCACGTGATGGGCACGCGGATCATGAACGGCATCGGCGGTTCCGGTGACTTTGCCCGCAACGGTTTCCTGTCGGCGTTCCTGAGCCCGTCCACCGCGAAGAACGGCACCATCTCGGCGATCGTGCCGATGGCCAGCCACGTGGACCACACCGAACACGACGTGTCGGTGATCGTCACCGAACAGGGCCTGGCCGACCTGCGTGGCCTGACCCCGCGCAAGCGTGCGCAGGTGCTGATCGACAACTGCGCGCACCCGGATTTCCGCCCGCAGCTGCAGGACTACTTCGACCGTGCCAGCCGCGAGAGCTACGGCAAGCACACCCCGCATCTGCTGCCGGAAGCGTTGTCGTGGCACCAGCGTTGGCTGGATACCGGCACGATGAAGGGCTGAGATCCGGAGACTCTGGTAGAGCCGGGGGGGGGGGGGGGGGCCCCCCCCGGCCGCCCCGCGGCCGCGCGGGCCGCGAGGGGGGCGGCGCGGGCGCCCCC
>NZ_JAWIRR010000027.1:0-57042 GCF_036320065.1 Stenotrophomonas sp. SMYL8 | reverse complement strand
GCGTCCACCGGGCCCCTTGACGGGCTGAGACCCGGAGACTCGGCTCGCGCCGGCCGCTGGCCGGCTCCCCAGAACAGCCGGCCAGCGGCCGGCTCTACCTTCACGCGGTGCGCAGCGCCGCCAGCGATTCGGCCTGCAGCCGCTCGTAGATCTCGAATTCGTCATTCACCGCCATGCCCAGCGCCTGCTCGAAGGCCTCGCGGTTGGCATGTGCGGCATAGGCGCGCTGTTCTTCACCACCCAGGTTCGACTGGAAGATGCCCGCGGCACTGACCGGCAGGAAATCCTCATAGACGATCGGGTCGGCCGTGGCCAGGCCGGCGGCCACCAGCACTTCAGCCGGCAGATCGGCCACGCGCTCCGGCGCGGCGCGGCCAGCGTCGGTCAGCTGGTAGCGGTAATAGCCCAGTCCTTCCTGGCGCAGCGTGTCATGGTCATCCGGGAAGCTGGCGAACACCGCCTGCAGGCGCTGGCCGTAGTCGCCGCCGGTGCTGCCTTCGCCACCGGCATCGCGGGCCTGCGACAGCAGCTGGTCGTACAGCGCGCGGCCCTTCGGGGTCAGCGCAAGGCCCCGCTGTTCGATCTCGCCGAAGCGCGCGGTGTGGGTGCCGGCATCGCCGCCTTCGCCGCCCGGGAAATGCACGGCCTCTTCCAGTGCCTTGAAGCTGGTCTGGCGCAGCAGGATCGGGCAGGCGCGGCGCGGCGGGCCCTCGATCACCGCCTTGGCCGCCATGCCGTGTTCGATCATCGCCGCCTGCGCCGCGTCGATATCCAGCGTGCGCGGGGTCAGGTGGTTGATGTGCGGGCCACGGAAACTGACCACGTCGGCCACCAGCCGATGCGCGTTGTGCAGCGCGTGGTAGGTCGGCAGATCGACGGTGGCATCGCCGTGCCAGCGGAAGGTTTCCAGTGCTTCATCGACGAAGCGCTCGGCATCGGCCTGCGACAGCCCGCCATCACGCTCGGCCTGCTCGATCAGCGCCAGCGCGCCCTCGGTGAAGATGCGGCGGCGTTCGAGGATGCGCGCCGATTCGGCACGCAGCGCTTCATCTTCGATCAGCTCCAGGCGCAGCAGCGAGGTGAACACGCGGAACGGATTCTGCGCCAGCGCCGCGGCGGTGAGCGGGCGGAACGCGGTGGAATGCACCGGCACGCCCGCGACCGACAGGTCGTAGTAGCCGACCGGGTACATGCCCATCACGGCGAACAGGCGGCGCAGCGTCGCCAGTTCCTGCACGGTGCCGACGCGGATCGCGCCGTGGCGCTCTTCATCCAGGCGTGCGCGCTCGTCGTTGCGCTGCAGCTGCGCGGCCAGTGCGGGGTCCTGCTCCAGCACCTGCGCGTTGATCCGCTCCACCAGTTCCACCAGCGTGCCGTACAGCGGCACTTCGGTGCGGTACATGCGGGACATGGCCTGCGCGAACAGGCGGCGGATCACATCAGGCGAAACGAAAGAGGCGCTCATCAGTCACTCGATTACGGGAACGGGGAACAGCTCGAACCCGTATTGTCGCCGGAGCGCGGGGCCGCGGCGATATGCAGAGCAACATGGCGCCTGGCCTGTGCCCGGCGGCGACCTGCGGACTGCTCCACCAGAATCAGGCAGCGGCCGGCACTACCGCTTGAGCTGGCGCCTCAGGGTGGCATCCAGGGTGATCGGCCGGTCCCAGTGCTGGTAGCTGGCCACGATGGCGTGGCGCAGCGCGCGGTAGTGCAGGTTGTCCGGCTTGGTCGGCATGCGCTTCACCACCGCCTCCCAGCCGCCCTCCGGGTCCTGGCTGAAGGCGCGCACGCTGTCGCGGCAGGTCTGGCCGCTGGCCTTGGCCCAGAAGCAGGCGAAGTAGATATCCCCGGCCTGCCAGCCATGGGTGGTGAACAGCGCGCTGATGTAACCGCGCGGCACCTCGGCATAGCGCGACACTTCGTCGAGGAAGGCGTCGGGGTAGCGTTCGGCGTAGTGGTTGATGTCCTGCAGCTGGGCATCGACCCAGCGGTCACCGGTTTCCACCGTGTAGGCCGCCGAACGCTCGGCGGTCTGCTGGGCCAGCACGGTGGCCGGCACCAGCAGCAAGGACAACAACAGTGCGCGCAGTCGGACGTTCATGCCCCGATTCTGCCGCAGCCGCCGGGTCCTGTCAGGCCGCCGCAGCCGCCTTGGCCTCGATCGCCGCCAGTGCGGCCGGCCAGTCGTGGGCGGTATCGGCGGTGACCATGCGCGGTTCATCGTCGGCCACGCCGTGCTGGGTCTCGTGGGCCCAGGTCACCGCGTACGGGGTATGCACGCCCCAGCCACCCAGGGTCACCACCGGCTCGATGTCCGAGCGCAACGAGTTGCCGACCATCACGAAGCGCTGCATCGGCAGGTCGAATTCGGCCAGCACACGGGCGTAGGTTTCCGGGTCCTTCTCGGAGACGATCTCGATGCGCGGGAACAGCTCGGCCAGGTTGGCGACCTTGATCTTGGCTTCCTGGTGGAACAGGTCGCCCTTGGTGATCAGCACTACCGGATAATCTTCGGCGATCGCCGCCACTGCTTCACGCACGCCGTCGATCAGCTCGACCGGGTGGCGCAGGGTGTCGTGGCCGATGTCCAGGATGCGCTGGATGTCCTTGGCCTCGATGCGCTGGCCGGTGATGTCGATGGCCGCTTCGATCATCGACAGCGTCATGCTCTTCACGCCGTAACCGAAGGTACCCAGGTGGCGCTGCTGCACTTCCAGCAGGTGGCGTGCGGTCTGCGTGTCATGCACGTCGACGTAGCGCGACAGCAGGTCAAGATAATCCTGCTCGGCCTTGCGGTAGTAGTCCTCGCTCTTCCACAGCGTATCGTCACCGTCAAAACCGACCAGGCCGATGGCGCGCGACGGCGCAGGCGTGGAGGTGTTCATCGCACAAGGATACAGGGGTGCTGGTGACGATAAAAACCCGGGCGGCCGCAGCCGCCCGGGTCCCCATGCATCGGTCTTCCCGAATCAGGCGTGGATCAGCGGCCCTGCGCCGCGCCGGCACCCGCACCGGCCTGCTGCGCGGCCACGTAGGCCTTGTACTCGTCGGCGCTCAGCTCGCCGTCCTTGTTGGTATCGGCCTGGTCGAACACCTGGGCGAGGCCGGCGTTCACCTGCGCCTCGGTCTTGCTGATGGTGCCGTTGCCATCGGTATCGATGCTGGCCCAGGTCTGACCACCGCCATTGGCCTGTGCCGAAGCCGCTGCGGCCGCATTGGTCGCCTGGTCAGCCGCCTGCCCTGCCTGTGCCGCCGACTGCTGCGCCTGCGCGGCCTCGTTCTGTGCCTGCGCGGCCTGCTGCTTGGCCGACTGGGCCATCGCCGGAATGGCCAGCACGCTGCCGGCGGCGACGATCAGGGCGATCAGGGGCTTGCGGTTGCGAATAGTCATCAGGGGTGTCTCCTACCAATTGGGTGGTGTTGCGCGGCGTGTTGTCTCCGCACGGCACCTACCCTGCCACCGTCTTTCTGAATCGATTTTGCCCCGCGACCGACATCAACACGCACGATTAACCACTCGCCTACGCGCATGCTTTAGCGCGGTGGTTAGCAGCGAGTGAGCAGCTCATAAGATGCGCATTCAGCGCTGCCGGATTTAACCGGCAACCAACGAAAAACCTGCGTCAGTCGACGTTCTGAGCCGATGACCGCGAACTGAACAACACCCAGCCGAGGGCAACACCGGCGAGCGCACCGGCGATTTCCAGCACCACGCGGCTGCCGAGTTCGTTCGGATCGTGGATGGTGGCGAGGAAAAGGCGCGCATACAGGGGCGACTCCAGACGCACGATGCCCATGTAGAACAGCTTCCAGGCATCGATGCCGGCGGAGATGATCACGGCGATGACGCAGGACCAGCCGATCGCGTGGCCAACCGTCCAGTGCAGGAGCCGGCACAGCTGCGACCACAGGAAGTACACCAGCAGCCCGACCAGCAGGGCGATGGCGCCCGCTTCGAGGGTACCGAACAGGCCGAAGTGCAGGGGAAGGTTCATCGGGTGGGCAACGGTGGGATGGCGGCCAGTGTAAGGGATCTGCCTCGGACCCAATCCGGTAGCCCCGGTAGATCCACGCCATGCGTGGATGAATCCCCATCGAAATCGAATACTCCGATGATTGAACGAAGAGCATCCACGCATGGTGTGGATCTACCGTGTCGACCAAGGTCGACACCTACCAACAGCAGCGCCCCTCTGCCGATGTCCCTACCGCACGGGGACGTCGTATGCGGTGCCCGGGTCCGGTTCGGGCTGCAGGGTGTAGTGCCACCACTCCTGCGGATAGTTGACGAAACCACGGCGCGCCATCGCCTGCACCAGCTGCTTGCGGTTCGCCTGCTGCGCAGCGCTCAGCCCGCTCGTCTGCGTATGCGCGCGTGGCCCGAAGAAATCGAAGTCGGTACCCATGTCCATCGGCCTACATGCACCACTGCCGCAATCCAGCAGCCCCAGATCCACCGTGGCACCGCGGCTATGGCCGGAGCGCTCGGCGATGTAGCCGTCGGCCAGCAGCCGTGGCTTGTCCAGATCCGGGTACTGCAGAGCCTTGCGCGAGCGCTCGCGCGGATCGTTCACCCAGGCCATGAAGGCCTGCACCGAACGCACCGGCCGGTAGCAGTCGTAGAGGCGCAGGCCAAAGCCATCCGCGCGCAGGTCCTGTTCCACCTGTGCCAGTGCCTTCGCCACCGGCGCCAGCAGGTAACAGGACGGCCCTTCGTAACCCGGCACGCGCGCGCCGGTGAAGTTGTTCGCGCCGGCGTAGCGGATGTCCATCTCGATGCCTGGCGACAATGTGCGGATCTCCACTAATCCGGCGCTGGCGGCATCAGTGGCGGGCGAAACACGCGGCGGCTCAGCGGCGCTGGCGCTCGCTGCCAGGGCAGTCGCCAGTACGAGTGAAATGCAGGTCCTGGAAGTCATAGCTGAAGTCGATGTCCGGATCGATGGCACGCAGGTCCAGTGTGGGCGGCGCACCGTCACCGGGCTGCAGCCAGGCCTGTGCGTCTTCGCCCAGCGTATCCCAGCGCAGCAGCCAGCGCCCCTGCAACTGCAGCACCGTGGCCTGCAGTCGGGGCGACTTGTCCACGCTGAAGTGCAGGCCGTCCGCGCCCGGGCACAGTGAGGCCGGGCCCAGCCACGGATCGCGGTAACGGCCCTGCCAGCGTGGCAGATCCGTGCGGCTCGTCTCCTGCGCCGCAGCGGTGGGCGGCCGCTGATGCGCGGTTGCCGCACGGGCGGCCTGGTCCGCCTTCAATTCGGCCAGGTACTCCATCGCAGGCCGCGCACCGTCCGCTGCGGTGAAGCGCTTCAGCGCGGCATGCATCAGGGCTGTGCGCGCATCCTCGCCTTCACCATTGATCAACATCACTACCCCCACCTTCCGGTCGGGCAGCAGCGCCAGCGACGAGTACATCCCTGACAGCGTGCCGGTGTGTGCCACCTTCCACTGCCCATCCATGTCAGACACGCGCCAGCCATAGCCGTAGCCGTAGAAATGCGCGTTGTCCCAGCGCCGCTGGCGCTCACCCAGCGGCATCGGCATGTGTAATGTCCACAACGTGCGGCGCTGTTCACTGTCCAACCAGTCCGGCACCACGGCAGGATCAAGCAGTACCTGCATCCAGCGCGTCATGTCGCGCAGCGAACAGCGGATGCCTCCGGCCGCCATGGACGGCAGGTCCGGGCTGATGGCACCGTCAGCGTTCACCACCTCATTGCGATCACGACGCCAGGCATGTGGCTGCGCGACGTTGCCTACGCGCTTCACCGACCAGGCCCCCACCTGGCAGCGCGTCATGCCGAGTGGTTCAAACACCTGCTCTCGCATCAACTGGTCGTACGGTTTGCCACCGGCCGCAGTGGCCACTTCGCCGGCCACCACGTACATCAGGTTGTCGTAGGCATAGTGGCTGCGGAAGCTGCTGACCGGCTTCAAGTGCGCCAGTCCGGCAATGATGTCGGCGCGGGTGAACGAGTTCGGTTCCGGCCACAGCATCAGGTCGCCGGCACCCAGGCCGAGGCCGCTGTTGTGGATCAGCAGGTCGCGCACCTGCATCTGCTGGCCCACCCATGCGTCGTGCATGCGGAACTCAGGCAGATAGCGCTGCACCGGATCATCCCAGCGCAGCCTGCCCTGCTGCACCAGCCGCGCCAGCAGCGCGGCCGTCATCGCCTTGCTGTTGGAGGCGATCTTGAACAGCGTGTCCTCGTCAATGCGGGCGCCATCGCCACGCGCGCCCTCGGCATGGCGATAGACCACGCGCCCATTCTCGATCACCGCCATGGCCAGCCCGGGCAGGTGCTCGTGCTGAACCACGGCGGCGACATCGGCATCGAGGGGGGCGGTGTCGGTCGCCGATGCCGAAGAGGCGGCCAGTGCGGCCAGGATCCAGAGGCCTTGCATGCTCACGCCCCCGGCACCGGGCCTCAGTAGGCCCAGGTGACGGTCAGCTGCGCGTAGCGCGGAGACTGGAAGCCCGTGCCGTAGCGGTACAGCGGGTTCGGCGTGCCGATGCTGTCCTGCGGCTCGTAATCCTGGTCCACGGTCACCACGCGCTGCTGGTTCAGAACGTTGTACACCGCCAACTTCAGGCGCAGGTCGGTGGGAATCGGCACCTTGTAGGACAGGCTCACATCCAGGTCGTAGGTCCACGGCGTGCGGCCGTCGCCACCGCGCGGCGAATGCACGAACACGCGCTCGGACGGCACCGTCGACTGGCAGTTGGACACGCACACGTAGTAGCTGTGGAAGTCGGTGTCGTCGAACGGGTTGCCAGCGCCGAAGCGGGTGATCGGGCTACCCGACTGCACGCCCAGGGTCGCGGCCACGCTCAGGTTCTCGGTCAACGCGTAGCTGCCACGGAACTTGAACTGGTGGCGGCGGTCGTTGGCGAGGTAACCATATCCCCGGTAGTTGACCCACGGGTTGTCGAAGTTCTCGGTGCGGCCGGCATCGGCGAAGTCGGTATCGGAATTCACCGGGCCTTCGGCGTTGCCGCGGCCATAGGCCAGGGTGTACGACGCATTGAAGCCCCACTTGCCGTCCCAGGCCCGGTCGACCTGCAGTTCCAGCGCCTTGTAGTCGCGCTTGGGCTTCACCCAGCCGCGTTGCCCCACGTAGTTGCCATCATCGTCGTACAGCGCCCAGCCTTCCTTGGATGTGTCGATGCTGATCCAGCCATCATTGGTGCCATCACAGTTGGTGTCACCCCATACAGTGTTGGTGCGGCCCGGGTTGCCCATGATCCACACCCCGTCGATGGCACCGCATTGGCCGGTGGCGGTGATGTTCATGTCATCGATGGCATTGTGCAGGCGGCGGTAAGTGACGCTGGCGCCAACCGACCAAGCCTCGTTGATCATCTGCTGGAAGCCCAGGATCGCTTCATCCTGGTAGACCGGATCCATATCCCGGTTCACTTCGGCACGCAGGTCCGGCACGCTGCCATCGCCCTGCGAGTTGTCCACCGGCCCGATCTGCGCGCCCAGCACGGGGACATTGTTGGCCGCGCCGCTGTAGCCCAGGAACTCATACCAGGTGCGTTCGTCGAGGAAGCCACCGGCCTGCTTGATGTTGATGACGTTCGCCACTGGCAGGAAGTAGCGCCCCAGGTTGCCGAACACCTTGGTGGTGCCATCGCCGCGCACGTCCCACGAGAAGCCGAGACGTGGCGCCACCATGTCATCGATCTTGATGTAGCTGCTGCCATCGCCGCCCTTGTTGTCGAAGGCTTCCAGGCGCACGCCCATGTTCAGCAGCAGATTCGGCGTCACCTGCCAGTTGTCTTCCAGGTAGTAGGCCGAGTTGATGGTTTCAAACGCGCCCTCCACCTCATAGCGGCGCGTACGCGCCACCAGGCCGCTGGCCGGCACCACGCCATCGTTGAGTGAGCTTCCCGGTGTACGCGCATAGACGTCGTAGCGCAGGCCACCCGGGCCGGGGTAGGCACGGCTGTAGTCGGAGGTGTTTTCCTCGCGGTCCATGCCGAAGCGCAGCAGGTGATTGCCCAGTGTCCATTCGAAATCGGCGCGGGCGGCCTTGCGGGTGTCCAATGCTGATTCCAGCTGCGAGCTGCTGGTGCAGCTGCGGTCACCCTGCAGCAATGGTGGCACGCCTTGGCTGGCCGTTCGGTTGTCGAACACACGGTTGCAGTTCTCGTCCATCAACGAGCTCTGCATGCGGTTGCGCTTGTTCTCGCCATACATCAGCTTCATGGTCAGGTCGTTGTTGACCTGCCAGCTATAGGTACCGGACCAGTTCTTGCCGCCCACCGTGTTGTAGATCTGGTTGCTGCGCTCACCTGCAGCCTGTCCCGTGGCGTAGTCGTAATCGAAGACATCGGTGAGCGTCTTGCTCTTGTCCGAGAAGCCGAACAGCGACAGCATCTGGTTGTCGGTGATCTGCCAGTCGATCTTTCCGCCCCAGAACGGATCATCGGCCTTGCCCTGGCTCAGGCGGGTGCCAGCGTCGTTGGTCGATGTCGGCCGGTAGTCGCGAGCTTCGTACATGCCGAAGAAGAACAAGCGGTCCTGCACCAACGCACCGGACGCGAATACGTTCAGCGCACTGCGACTGTAGTCGTCGCGGCTCGCGGTGATGTAGCGGCTGCCGCTGCCGTCGTAGCGGTCGCGTGCCTGCGATTGCCACGCGCGCGGTTCGAACACCAGCTCGGCGCCCGCCTTGAACTCGTTGCTGCCCGAGCGGGTGACTGCGTTGATGACACCGCCGGTGCTGCGCCCGAACTCCACCGAGTAACCGCCTGTCTTGACCTGGAATTCCTGGTAGAACGAGAACGGTACCGACGAGAAGCCGACCCGGTTGTAGAAGTCGGTAACGTTCAGGCCGTTGATGTAGACGGTGTTCTCGGCCACGGACGAACCACCGAAGGAAATGCCCTGGCCGCCCAACGAGCCCTTGCCCTTCACCGCGCCGGGCGCGAGCAGTGCCACGGCGGTGATGTCACGGTCCACCGGCAGGCGCGAAAGCTCTTCGCGGGTGATGTTCGTGGCCGATTCGGTGGACTTGACATCCACCATCGACACCACCTGCGGTGCACGTACCTCGACCGTTCCCAGCGTGCTGACCGCACCCAGCGGCACATTCACCGTGGTCGCACTGCCAAGGCTGACGGTGACCTGACCAACACGGCTGGCCGCTCCGCCCGGCAGGCTTACGTCCATCTCGTAGGTACCGACCGGCAGCAACGGGATGCGGTAGCTGCCATTGGCGTCGGCCTGCACCGATCGGACAAACCCCGTGGCGGGGTTGCGTACGGAGACCGTGGCACCGGCCGGTACTTGGCCTGCATCGCTCACCAGCCGGCCAACCACCGAACCATCCTGTGCGAATGCGCTGGGCGCGATCATGCCCAGACACGCCCCGAGGGCGACGCACAACGCCGCCCGCTTGATGCTGTAAGCCTTCATCCCCTGCTCTCTCCTGCAAGAATTGAATGGTGTGGAATGCGATGTGTCGCGCTAGCGTTGCCCGGCTGGCAGTACCCGCCACTGGAAGTCGTAGTTCCATTGGTCGAAGTACAGGTTGCCGCCTGACCACTCGGCCTCGCCGCGCTGCGAGTCGACCGTTTCCGAGCGGAAGTGCTGCTTGGCCGGCACCAGGGCCTGGCCGAAATCGTCGTTGAAGGCGATGCGGTAGCCGTCGAGGCCACCCAGGTAGAAATCGCGCAGGGCAGGCACGTCGCTGGCCAGCGCGCCGGTGGTCACATCCATCGGCAGCCAGCCATACGGCGCCAGGTAGACCTGCCCCCAGTCATGCAGGTTGTTGTAGCCGCTGCCATCGTCGGAGAACACCATGCCCGACTGCCAGCGCGCGGGAATGCCGTTCATGCGCAGCAGCGCGATCAGCAACAGCGTCTGCTGGCCGCAGTCGGCATGTCCGGCACGCAGCGCGTAATCGCTGATGTTGCTGATCGTGGAGTATTCGCGCGCACCGGCCCATGGAATGCGATCCACGGCAGCAAACAGCTTGCGCACCACTTCATACGGGCGGGTTTCCCCCTGCAGCACCTGGTCGGAGAACAGCTTCAGTGCCGGCGTGAATCGCACGTGCGGCGGCTGCTCGGCCAGGTAGGGTTTCAGCGCCGGATCGGCCGGTGTCGGCTGCACCTTGGCCGGATCGATCGCGGTATGCCGGGCCAGGATCGTGACCGCGTAGCGGACCTCGAAGCGCGTCGGCTGCCCAGCCACCGCCTTGCCTTCCAGATAGGCCGTGCGCTGCAGGGTGCTGGCTGGCGCCACGCGCGCCTTGCCCGGGGTGCTGCCCAGCCACTGCACCTGCTCCTGCTGGCCGGGTATCTCGCGCGGGTAGGGAATCCAGGCGCGTACGGTCTCGCCGGCCGGCACCGCATCGGCTTTCACCGTGAGCGACTGGGTGAATTCAATGCGCTGCGGCAGTACCGACGCCTGGCCACTTTGTTCCGCTGCGGCAAGCACGCGTGCGTGGTGCGCGTTGAGCACCTCGTTTGGGCCCGGCGCCGGCATCGGTGCATCCGCGCGGCGGCGCGCACGTGCCTCGTCGCTGAGCAGGAACAGGTTCGACGGTGCGCGCTTGAAATACCAACGCGTGCCATCGATGTCGAGATGCTCGATCAGGCCAAGCTGATCCCAACGCGCGAATTCCTCGTCGGTCAGGTCCGGAATCCAGCGGCGCACGGCAGACTTGGTGGCGGCTTCGTCGAGGGAAAAGTCCAGGCGAATGCGGCGCATGCGCTCTTCCTGGAACGCGATGTCGTCGAAACTGACGCCAGGCTCCGCCGCGTCCGCAGCCGACCAGGTGTTCAGTTCGCTGCCGGCTTCGGAGAACCGTCCCGCGTCGATCATCTGCACGACCCGCGCAAACTGGATGGCCGAGGGTGGCGGCTCCGCTCCCGCCGACCACGCCCACAGCAGCAGCGCGGCACACAGGCCGGCAGTGGCAGGCAGACGTGGTTTGCGAACGGCAGGATCCACAGCGACACTTCCCCAGCGCGGGTGGTAACGGCTGTGTAACACGGGCCGGGATGCCGGTCAATAATTTATTCTTGATTTTGATGCCAAAAGGAATAAATATTCCAACAGGCATTCGAGGAGGGTGTGCAGCGCATGATCCTGGCTTCCCGCGAACGGCATCGGCATTGGCCACGCCGCTTGACCCTGGCCCTGTGCCTGCTGGCCGCACCGGCCTTTGCACAGGCGGCCCCGCCGCCCGACCCGGGCGCGCCGCTGCCCTATGTGATCGGCCTGCACGAGGCCTACCTCACCCCCCAGTACTGGGCCGCGCGCCTGGACAACGCCGATGTGCCGATCCTGGACCGCAGCCAGATCGAGGCACAGAACGCACGGATGCGCTCACAGGACAGCCACATCCAGGACATCGCCGCACTGCCCGAGCAGCTTGATGCGGCGGCGGTGCGTGCCAGCATCACCTCGCTGTCGAGCTGGCCCACCCGCACTCTGTACAACGACAAGGGCCAGGCCATTGCGCCGGCACTGCGCAGCGCGACCGAAGCCAATCTGGGCCTGCAGTCCATTCCCGCGCAGACGACACCGCAATATGGGCTGGTGGTGAAGCGCGCGGCACTGCGTACCTTCCCCACCCGCGAGCGCGTCTTCAGCACCGCCGGTGACACCGACATCGACCGCTTCCAGGAATCGGCGCTGTTCCCCGGTGACAAGGTCGCGGTGGTTCACCGCAGTGCCGACGGCCGCTGGCTGTTCGTGCACAGCGAGCGCTACAGCGCGTGGATCGAAGCCGATGCCATCGCCAGCGGCGACAAGGCCACGGTGCTCGGCTATGGCACGAAGGGCCCGTACCGCATTGTCACCGGCGCCACCGCGCAGACCGCCTACACCCCGGAGGAACCGCGCGTCTCGCGCCTGCAGCTGGACATGGGCGTACGCCTGCCGGTGCTGGCCGACTGGCCCGCTTCAGAACCCGTGAACGGCCAGCAGGCGCATGCCTCGTGGGTGGTGCAGTTGCCGGTGCGCGAGGCCGATGGGCGTCTGAAGCTCGTACCGACGCTGCTGCCGCGCTCGCAGGACACCGCCGCCGACTACCTGCCACTGACCCCGCGCCTGCTGCTGCAGCAGGCCTTCAAGTTCCTGGGCGAACGCTACGGCTGGGGCCATGACTACGACACCCGCGACTGCAGCGGTTTCGTATCCGAGATCTACCGCAGCTTCGGCGTGCTGCTGCCGCGCAATACCAGCGCGCAGGCGGTCAGCCCGGCACTGGATCGCCTGCCGTTCACCGACAAGGTCGGCAAGGCCGCGCGCGACCGTGCGGTCACCGAACTACAGGTCGGCGACCTGGTCTACATCCCCGGCCACGTGATGATGGCCATCGGCCACGTCGACGGCCGCACCTGGGTGATCCACGATACGGCGGGCGGCAGCTGGTTCGGTGCCGACGACACGCGCGTGCAGGCCCATCTCAATGGTGTTTCGGTCACGCCGCTGGAGCCGATGATGGCCAGCGATACCGTCCGCTACATCGACCGCATCACCAACATCCAGCGCCTGCGGGCCAAGACCCCCTGAATGAAGATCACTGCCATCGAACTGGGCATGCTGCGCGTGCCGCTGAAAACACCGTTCAAGACCGCCCTGCGCACGGTGGAAACCGTGGAAGACGTAGTGGTGCTGATCCGCACCGACACCGGCCACACCGGCTACGGCGAAGCGCCGGCCACCGCGGTGATCACCGGTGATACCCACGGCTCGATCATCGAGGCGATCCGTCACTTCATCGCGCCGCGCCTGATCGGCCAGGACGTGGCCAACCTCAATCGCCTGTGCGGTCTGGTGCAGACCGCGATGGAGCGCAACACCAGCGCCAAGGCCGCGGTGGAGATCGCGCTGTACGACCTGTGGGCGCAGCTGCACGGTGCACCGCTGTACCAGATGCTCGGCGGCGGCGACCCGGTGATCACCACCGACATCACCATCAGCGTGGACTACATCGACAAGATGGTGGCCGATTCGCTGTCGGCGATCGAACGCGGCTTCGAGTCGCTGAAGATCAAGGTCGGCAAGGACATCGGCCTGGACATCGAACGGGTCAAGGCGATCCACGCCGCTGTGGAAGGCCGCGCCCTGCTGCGGCTGGATGCCAACCAGGGCTGGACCGCCAAGCAGGCGGTGCATGCCATGCGCACGCTGGAGGAAGCGGGCGTGGTGCTCGAGCTGCTGGAGCAGCCGGTGAAGGCCGCCGACATCAGTGGCCTGAAGTACGTCACCGACCGCGTCAACACGCCGGTGATGGCCGACGAAAGCGTGTTCAGCCCGAGCCAGGTGATGGACCTGATCCAGCAACGCGCGGCCGACATCATCAACATCAAGCTGATGAAGACTGGCGGCCTGTCCAACGCCATCCGCATTGCCGACATCGCCGGTATCTACGGCGTGCCCTGCATGATCGGCTGCATGATCGAGTCCAGCATCAGCGTGGCTGCCGCCGTGCATCTGGCGGTGGCCAAGAGCGATGTGATCACCAAGGTCGATCTGGACGGCCCCTCGCTGGGCCAGTTCGACCCGGTCAGCGGCGGTGTGCATTTCAACGAGTCGGAGATCAGCATCAGCGACGTACCGGGGCTGGGCATTACCGAAGTGCGTGGGCTGGAGATGCTGGGTTGAACCGCGCAGTCGAGCATGGCTCGACTCTACAAGGGCCGTGCGTATCTGATGCTTGGTCGGGCGTTACTTTTCTTTTCGCGAAAAGAAAAGTAACCAAAAGAAACGCTCCGCCGGCCGCGAGCCGACATGCTGCGCAGGTCGGTGCCCTGTGCTCCTCGGTCCGTCGAGGGACGGCGCGGAACTCGCTGCGCTCAGACACCCGCGCCTCTTCGCCCTCGCCGGACCTGCGGTGCTCGGCTCGCTTGAAGGCGGACTCAACGTCAAAGGCAACAACTGCACCCCGTAGATTCACGCCATGCGTGGATGCTCCTGCTTCTGCTCTACCCCGTACCCCCCTCGCGTCTGGCACCCGCCCGGCCCATTCCATGACACGCTCTACGCTGCCAACCGCAACGCGCCTATCCTTGCCCGGACTCCCCGCATGCCGCCCCTGCTGAAGATCCGCTCCGAGCGCGGGCAGATGTCGGCCATCGAGCGTCGCATCGCCGACTTCATCCTCGACAACGCTCACCTGCTGCGCGACTACTCGTCCCAGCAGCTGGCCAGCGCGTTGGGCATCAGCCAGTCCAGCGTGGTGAAGTTCAGCCAGAAGCTCGGCTTCAAGGGCTACCCAGACCTGAAATATTCGATCGGCCAGGACGTGGCTCGCGCCGGTGCCGATCCGCAGCAGACGCCCAGCGAACCCGACAGCGGCGATGACTACCTGCGCCTGGGCGAGGCCCTGCGCCGCAGCAAGGCACAAGCCGAAGAGGAAACCCGCCAGGCCAACCCGCGCGGGGAAATCGAGCGCATCGTGCAGCTGCTCGACGGCGCGCCGAAGCTGTTCGTGTACGGCCTGGGTGACGACGGCCTGTACGCGCGTGAGTTCGCCATGCGATTGTCGCTGCTCGGCCTGCTGGTGGTGCCGCATACCGACCCGATCCTGATGCTGGCCAACCTGTCGGCGGCACGCCCGGGCGATGCGCTGCTGGTGTTCTCCGAGTTCGGCAACCTGCCCCAGCTTTCGCAGCTGTCGCGCCAGTTCCAGGACATGGGTGGCAAGGTGATTTCCATCACCCGCCACACCGCCAACCCGCTGCGCGCGCATGCTGATGCAACACTGGTGGTGTGTGCGCACGACCGCACGCCGCAGGTCGCGCAGCTGCTGTACCGTAGCGCCATGCACGCCCTGCTCGATTTCCTGTTCGTGCTGCTCTGCCACGCCAATCCGGATCGCCAGCAGCAGCTCGCGGTGAACCTGGAGCGGATCGACCACCTGCTGGATTCCTGACCGGAGCGCACGTTGATGAAATCGCTGGTTCGCCTCGCCGCCACCGCACTGCTGCTTGCTGCGGCAGTGTCCGTCCACGCCGCGCCGCTGGATGGCGCGCGCCAGCTGATCGTGGTCACCAGCGAAAGCTGGGACAGCGCCGAGGGGCAACTGCAGGCCTATGTGCGCGATGGCAAGGGCTGGCATGCGCATGGGCAGGCGTTCCCGGTGGCGCTGGGCCGCACCGGCAGCGCCTGGGGGCTGGGCCTGCATCCGGCGCAGGCCGACGGCCCGCAGAAGCAGGAAGGCGATGGCCGCAGCCCGGCCGGCGTGTTCGCGCTCGGTAGCGCGTTCGGCTATGAGGTCACCCGCGCGGGTACCGCGATGCCGTACCAGCCGATGCTGGACAGCAGCTACTGCATGGATGTGCCCGGTTCGCCGTTCTACAACCGCATCGTCGACGCGAAGAAGGTCGGCAGTGCAGCGGTCAAGGGCTCCACCGAGCCGATGCGGCTGGACCTGCACAACAAGGGCGACGTGCGCTACCGGGAAGGCTTCGTGATCGCCCACAACCCGGACAACCAGCCCGGCAGGGGCAGCTGCATCTTCGCCCATCTCTGGCGCCAGCCCGGTGAGGCCACCGCCGGCTGCACCGCCATGCCACAAGCACGCATGCAGGCGCTGCTGGACTGGCTGCGGCCGCAGGATACGCCGCGCTTCGTGCTGCTGCCACGCGCCGAGTACACGCGCCTGCAGGCCCAGTGGCAGCTGCCCGCACTGGGCGGAGACGCCCGTTGAGCGCGCAGGACGAACCGCAGCTGCAGCGCGCGGTCAGCCGCTGGCAGATCGTCGGCCTGTCGATCAACGACGTGATCGGCAGCGGCATCTACCTGCTGCCGGCCGCCACCGTCGCCCTGCTCGGCCCGTTCAGCCTGTGGGGCGTGGTCGCCGCCGGCATCGTCGTCGCGCTGCTGGTGCTCTGCTACGCGCAGGCCGCCAGCTACTTCGATGAACCCGGTGGCAGCTACCTGTATGCCCGTGAAGCCTTCGGCCGCTTCGCCGGGTTCGAGATCGGCTGGATGATCTGGTTGACCCGCATCAGCTCGGCGGCCGCACTGAGCAACGCGCTGGCCGATGCCGTCGCGCGCTTCTGGCCGTGGGCCGGCGCCGGCATGGGCCGCATCGCGGTGATCGTGGTGTCGCTGGGTTTCCTCACCGGCGTCAACATCATCGGCGTGCGCTCGGCCGCGCGCACCGGCGTGGTGCTGGTGATCGGCAAGATGCTGCCGCTGCTGCTGTTCGTGGCCATCGGCGCGTTCTACATCGATCCGCAGCTGGCCTTCTCCGGCCAGCGCCCGGACCCGCATGACCTGCAGCGCATGGGCGAAGCCGCCTTGCTGCTGCTGTACGCCTACGCCGGCTTCGAGAACATCCCGGCAGCTGCGGGCGAGTACCGCAATCCGCGCCGCGATATTCCGTTCGCGCTGATCACCATGATCATCACCGTCACCGTCATCTATGGCGCAGTGCAGGTGGTGGCGCAGGGCACGCTGGCCGGCCTGGCCAGCTCGGCCACGCCGCTGGCCGATGCCGCCGCCGGCTTCGGTGGCGAAGCCCTGGCGCTGATCCTGACCGTCGGCGCCACCATCTCCATCCTCGGCACCAACAGCAACACGATGATGATGGGCCCGCGCTTCCTGTTCGCGCTGGCCCGCGATGGCTACGGCCCGAAGATCCTGGCCCAGGTGCATCCGCGCTTCCACACGCCGGCCGCGTCGATCCTGTGCCAGGGTCTGATCGCACTCGGCCTGGCCCTGTCCGGTTCGTTCGTGCAGCTGGCGCTGCTGTCGATGACCACGCGCCTGTTCGCCTACATCGGTACCGCTGCGGCGGTTCTGGTGCTGGCCAAGCGCTACGCCGACCGCCCCGGTGCGCTGAAGCTGCCGGGTGGTCCGCTGATTCCGGTACTGGCGCTGCTGCTGTGTCTGGCCCTGTTCGCCAGTGCCAGCTGGCAGAACATCGCCGCGGCGTTGGTCGCGTTTGCCATCGGTGCGGTGATCTACAAGCTGCCGCGAAAGGATGCCGAGGCCGGTTGACCGGTAGCACCGGGCATGCCCGATGGATTGATCTGGCGATCACACCGTCGGCCCGGAGTGTTAACCGGCCGCTGGGCAGGATCGAAGCTCCTCCACAACGGAGCCCGATCCATGAGCCCCGAGTACCAGATCCCCGGCCGTGTACCGGACGACAGCACGCCGCGCGACGCGGTCAGCAACTACTGGCGCGAGCGCTATACCGCCGAGCCGTACTACGACGACCAGCTGTTCTTCGAGGATTACGAGCCGGCCTATCGCATCGGCCACGCCGCGCGTGCGCAGGACATGATCCGTGCCTACGAGGACATGGAAGCCGAGCTGGAGTCGCGTTGGGCCAGCGAACGCGGCCGCAGCCAACTCGAATGGGCGCAGGCACGCAGTGCCGTGCGCCGTGGCTGGGAAGAAGCGGTCAACCTCGACCAGCGGCTGGACAAGGGCGTGCCGCGCGGCACCTGACCTGACGTCGACAGGTTGTAGCGCCGAGCGTAGGCTCGGCGCTACACAATTAATCCTGCTCCGGCAGCGGCGGTACGATCGCACTACGCTTGCTCTCGCCGCCACCGGCGGCGATCAGGTCGCGGGTGTTCTTCTGCACGGCCACCGCACCGAACAGCGACAGTGCGTACGCCATGCCATAGAAGCCCTTCTCGCTCGGCGCCAGCGTGGCATTCCACAGGCCGACCAGCAGCAGCATCAGCGCCGACAGCAGCGCGAACCAGCACAGCGCGTAGTACAGGCCGCTGACCGGAATGCCTTCGACGCGGTCGCGCACGCTCTTCTGCAGCGAGACCGCCGCGAACAGGCCGAACAGCAGCAGCGTCAGGTAGTAGCCCTTCTCGTTGAGCGCCATCGTGGCGTTGAACAGGCCGATCAGGTAGGCCGCCGCACCCAGCAGCAGGGCCACCCAGGAGGCGGCAATGAAGGCGGTGGACGGCTTGTGGGGCATGGCAGTGTTCATTGCAGATCCTTGGCAGGCAGACGGGCACGCTTTGCCCGGGCGTGCCCACCCTAGACGATCCCGCTGCCGTCGCACAGGGGGCGCAGGACCTTCGGGCCACGACCGTCACCGCGGCAGTGGTATACAAGGGACAGCCCGGCCATCCGCATCCCCGCCCTGGAGATACCCATGACCCGCACGCCCCTGCTGCTCGCCCTCGGCCTCGTGCCGATCCTCGCCACCTCCGCCTGCAATGCTGCCGGTCCGGCTGCCAGCGGCGCGCAGACTGCCGCTCCGGCCGCTGCCGCCACCGGCCAGCGCCCGTTCACCGCCACCGAAGTCAGCCGCTTCAGCCAGCCCTGGGCGATGACCTTCCTGCCCGATGGCAGCCTGCTGGTCACCGAAAAGCGCGGCAAGCTGCAGCACCTGGACCTGGCCAGCGGCCAGAAACACGAGATCACCGGCGTTCCGAAGGTTGCCTACGGTGGCCAGGGGGGGTTCGGCGATGTGATCCTGCACCCGCAGTTCGCAAGCAACCACGTGATCTATCTCAGCTACGCCGAGGAGGGCACGCTGGATACCCGCGGTGCCGCCGTGGCCCGGGCCACGCTGGCGCTGGACGCCAACGGCGCCGGCCAGCTGAAGGACCTGAAGGTGATCTGGCGGCAGAGCCCGAAGGTCAGCGGCGAGGGCCACTACGGCCATCGCCTGGCCTTCGGTCCGGACGGCAAGCTGTGGATCAGTTCCAGTGAACGGCAGAAGTTCGATCCGGCACAGGACATGGGCGGCAATCTCGGCAAGATCATCCGCCTCAGCGAGGATGGCAGCCTGCCCGCCGACAATCCGTTCGCCTCGCAGGGCGGGGTCGCCGCGCAGGTGTGGTCGCTGGGCCACCGCAACATCCTGGGCATGGCCTTTGATGCCAACGGCAAGCTGTGGGCGCACGAGATGGGCCCGGCCGGTGGCGACGAACTGAACCTGATCGTGCGCGGCGCCAACTACGGCTACCCGATCGTTTCCAACGGTGACCACTACGACGGCCGCCCGATTCCCGACCACGATACCCGCCCGGAATTCGCCGCCCCGAAGGTGACCTGGACGCCGGTGATCTCGCCGGCCGGCTTCGTCATCTACAGCGGCACCCTGTTCCCGCAGTGGAAGGGAAGCGGCTTCATCGGTGGCCTGTCGTCCACCTCGCTGGTGCGCGTGGCCTTCGACGGCGACAGCGCGCGCGAAGCCGAGCGCTTCAACATGGGCGAGCGCATCCGCGAAGTGGAACAGGGCCCGGATGGCGCGCTGTGGCTGCTGGAAGACGGCAGCAAGGCGCGCCTGCTGAAGCTCACGCCGAAGACCTGACAGGGTGGTAGTGCCGGCCGCTGGCCGGCACATTTCTCCGCAACGGCCCCGCACGCGGGGCCGTCTGCGTTCACTGGATGGTGATGACCTTCACTTCGGTCTGCGCGCAAGCCTGGTCCAGGCACTGCCCGTTCAACCACACCTGCCCGTCACCGATCATCACGCCCTGCTGGTTGACGAACACCTTGCCGAAGTCCTGCCCGGACACCGCCTTCACCACCGCCGGGGTGATGATCTTCTCGTAGTTGCGCTGGAACTCACCGGGGCCGGTGATCTTCTTTCCGCCGGCGATATTCAGCGGGAAGCGCACCTCTTCCACCACCGCAGCGCGATCACCGCCGACCACGGCGGTCTTGAAGGCGTTGAAGACCTTCTCGTACTGCGCGGCATCACCGAGCAGGGTTTCAATGCGCGCACGTGCGTCTTCAGCAGGCGCGTCCGCTGCAGCGGGTTCAGCAGCAGGCGCCGCCGTTTCAGCCGCAGGCGTCGCAGCAGCACTGGCCTCCATCGGCGGCGGTGCATCCACCGCAGGCTCGGCCGGCGGTGCCGGCTGCGAACAGGCCGCCAGCAACAGGGCGGGAATCAACACAGCGATCGTGCGCATGCGCGGGCATCCATCGGTTCAAGAACACCGATGGTAGCGCCGCCCCAGTGAGAACAACAAAATGGGGACGGAGGGGATTAAGTCGTTTGTGCCACTAACGACTTAATCCCCTCCGTCCCTTTTTCTAGATCAGGCCTTCAGCAGTTCGAACTGCACGGCTTCGCCTGCCGCCGACGAGGCGCAGACCCACAGGTCGAACTGGCCCGGCTCGGCACGCAGCACGCCGTCGCGGCCGGTGAACGCCAACTGCTCGCGGGTCAGGGTGAACACCACTTCGGTCGACTCGCCCGGCTGCAGTGCCACCTTGCGGAAGTCCTTCAGTTCGCGCACCGGACGCACGCGGCTGGCCACGCGGTCGTGGATGTACAGCTGCACCACTTCCTCGCCGGCCACGTCGCCGCTGTTGGTCAGCGTGGTGGTGATGGTGAGGGTCTCATCCCAGCCAAGCTGGGCTGCACTCAGCTGCGGCACGCCGTAGGCGAAGGTGGTGTAGCCGATGCCGTGCCCGAACGGGTACAGCGGCTCATTCGGGATCTCGCGCCAACGGGCCTTGAACTCCGACATCGTCGGCAGTTCCGGGCGGCCGGTGCGCGGGTGGTTGTAGAAGTACGGCTGCTGGCCGGACACCTGCGGGAAGCTGACCGGCAGGCGGCCGGACGGGCTGTAGTCACCGAACAGCACATCGGCCACGGCATGGCCGGTCTGGGTGCCCAGGTACCAGGTCACCGCCACGGCCTGTGCATTGCGCACCGCGCCCTGCAGCGCCAGCGCGCGGCCATTGCGCAGCAGCACCACCAGCGGCTTGCCGGTCATCGCCACTGCCTCGGCCAGCGCCTGCTGTGCCGGCGGCAGGGTGATCTCCACGCGCGACTGCGCTTCACCGCTGTAACGCTGCGGTTCGCCCAGCGCCAGCACCACCACATCGGCGCGCAGCGCGGCGGCCACGGCCGCTTCGGTACCGCCCGGAATCGCGGCTTCCAGATCGCAACCCGGCACGATTTCCAGTAGCGCTTCATCGCCGATGGCGGCGCGCACGCCGGTTTCCAGATCCACGTAGCGCTGCTTGTCGCCGAACAGCGTCCAGCAGCCTTCGATGTTTTCGCGGTCCTGCACGAACGGGCCGATCAGCGCGATCTTCTGCCCGGTCTTCTGCAACGGCAGCACGTTGTCGCGGTTGTTCAGCAGCACGATCGAACGGCGCGCGGCATCGCGCGACAGCGCGTCATGTGCGGCAATGTGCGAGGTATCGGCTTCGCGCGCCGGGTCCAGCGAACGGTACGGGTCGTCGAACAGGCCGATGGTTTCCTTCAGCCACAGGATGCGGCGCACGCCTTCATCCAGCACCGCCATCGGCACCTCGCCGCTCTCGACCAGGCCCGGCAGGTGCTCGGCGTAGAAGCCGCTCTGCATGCTCAGGTCGAGGCCGGCGGTGAACGCCTTGGCGGTGGCATCGCGGTCGTCGGCGGCATAACCGTGCGCGACCAGTTCCATGTCGGCGGTGTAATCGGAGATCACCACGCCCGGGAACTTCCACTCACCGCGCAGGATGTCGGTCAGCAGTTCGGCGTTGGCACTGGCCGGCACGCCGTTGATGTCGTTGAACGAGGACATCACTGTGATCGCGCCGGCGTCGAACGCAGCCTTGAACGGCGGCAGGTGCACGTCGCGCAGGGTCTGCGGCGAGATGTCCACCATGTTGTATTCCATGCCCGCCATCACCGCGCCATAGGCGGCGAAGTGCTTCGGCGTGGCCAGCAGCGAATCGGCAGCGCGCAGGTCGCTGCCCTGGAAGCCGCGCACGCGGGCGGCGGCGAACGCACACCCCAGCACCACGTCCTCACCGGCACCTTCGGCGCCACGGCCCCAGCGCTGGTCGCGGGCGATGTCCACGGCCGGCGCATAGGTCCAGTGCAGGCCAGCAGCGGTGGCTTCGATGGCGGTGGCGCGTGCGGTGCGCTCGGCCAGCGCCGGCTCGAAACTGGCGGCCTCGCCCAGCGGGATCGGGAACACGGTACGCATGCCGTGGATGACGTCGGCGGCCAGGATCACCGGAATGCCCAGGCGGCTCTCTTCGGTGGCGACCTGCTGGATGCGGCGGCCCAGCTCGGCGCCCACACCATTGAACAGCGAGCCGACCTTGCCCTCGCGCACCTGCTGCAGCACCTGGTCGGCATTGCGCACGTTGGCTTCCGGGTTCACGTCCGGGGCGAACGGGCGGACCATGTCCGCGAAGACACCCAGCTGGCCGACCTTTTCCTCGACGGTCATCTGGGCAATGAGGGATTCGATGCGATCGGAGGCCACCGGCAGTCCTTGATGAAAACGTTTACAAGCCCGGCATTCTAGCGATCCCGGGCGATTTGGCGAGAGGTTTCTTCATTCAGTTTCAGCCACCAGCGGGGTCCGTATGGCCCCGCCGGGGGCACCGCAGCTTACTCCGAGCCGGCCAACTGGCGCTGCCCAGCCATCAACATGGCGTCGCTGGAGGCCTGGAACACCCGCAGGCCAAAGGCCGGCAGGATTGCCAGCAGGTGGTCGAAAATGTCCGACTGCACCGCCTCGTACTCACCCCAGGCGGTGCTGCGGGTGAAGCAGTACAGCTCCAGCGGCAGGCCCTCGGTGGTCGGTTGCAGCTGCCGTACCAGCAGGGTCATGTCGGTATGGATGCCCGGGTGGCTGCGCAGGTAGCGCTCCACATACGCACGGAAGGTGCCCAGGTTGGTCACCCTGCGGCTGTTCACCTCGGCCACGCCCTGCTCGCGCAGGCGCCCGTTCCACTGGCCCAGCTCCTGCTCCTTGGCCTGCAGGTAATCGCGCAGCAGCGCGAATTCGCTGAGGAAGGCCAGATCCCCCTCATCCAGGAAGCCCACGCTGTGCTGGTCCAGGTACAGCGCGCGCTTGATGCGGCGGCCGCCGGCCTCCTGCATGCCGCGCCAGTTCTTGAACGACTCGGTCACCAGCTTCTTGGTCGGGATGGTGGTGATGGTCTTGTCGAAGTTCTGCACGGTGATGGTGTGCAGCGCGATGTCGATGACGTCACCATCGGCGTTCTGGCTGGGCATCTCGATCCAGTCGCCGATGCGCACGCGGCCATCGCCACTGATCTGCACACTGGCCACCAGCGACAGGATAGTGTCCTGGAAGATCAGCATCAGCACCGCCGTGGCCGCACCCAGGCCGGTGACCAGCGGGCCCAGCTTCACTCCCAGCAGAGTCGCGACGATCGACAGGCCGGCAGCCACGAACACCACGATCTTGACCACCTGCAGGTAGCCCTTGATCGGCTTGTTGCGTGCATCGGGCTTGCGTTCGTACAGGCTGTTGGCCGCGTCCAGCGCATGCGAGAACGCCATCGACACCGTCAGTACGGCCCACACGATGCACAGCTTGATGACGATGTTGACCAGGCTTGGCGGCAGGTCGGGGATGAGGGTGATGCCCGAGGCGATCACCTGGCTGGGCACCACGTTGGACAGGCGCGAAATGACCCGCATCAGGTGGCTGCCACGCCCGGATTCGGCACCCGGCAGGCGCTGCAGCAGGCGCCGCAGGCCACGCACCAGGATGCGCTTGGTCACCCAGTTGGCCAGGCCCGCTGCGATCAGCAGGGCTGAGATCATCAACGCCAGGTAGGCGCCGGGATAGGGTTCCAGTGTGTTCTGCAGCTTTTCCAGCCACTGTACCGCCACCACCGCGTCCACCATCAGTTGTCTCCTTCTTCCTTCATTGATGTTGAGGTTGCCGGCCAGCGGCCGGCACTACCGGATCAGTCCCGCGAGCGCTCGATGATCACGCCCACCGCGCGCGCGCCACGCACCGCGCCCGGCTTGCTCAGTTTCAGGCGCAGCCACTTCACGTCGAATTCGTCCAGCACGATCTGTGCGCAGCGCTCGGCCAGGGTTTCCACCAGGCCGAATTCCGACTCGCGCACGAACTGCTCCAGGCGCTTACTCACCGCCTTGTAGTTCAGGGTATGGGCGATGTCGTCGGAGGCCGCGGGACGACGGTTGTCGAAGCCCATCTCCAGGTCGAACACCAGGTCCTGGCGGATCCGTCGTTCCCAATCGTAGATACCGATCAGGGCGTCGATCGTCAGCCCCTCGATGAAAACCTTGTCCATTGCGCTTACCAGCCCGAATACAGGGGGCCATGGTAACGGCACGGCGGTGAGCCTGCCCGGAACGGGCGGTGGGTGGCCGGCAGGAACGCGGCTCCAGAAAAGACAAAGGGCCCTGCTAGCGGGGCCCTTTGGTACCTCTCAACGTCCCCAGGGGAAGCTGGAATTCAGCCGCGAGTCCCGGAGCACACGCCGCAAGGTTAGGAGTGCCCCCCTGACCAGTCAATTGGCAAATGCGTCACGGCAGACGACCGGGTGAAAAACCGAGCCGATCCACGAAAGAACACTGACGATCATGATGCCGTTTTCTGATGTTCCTGCATCGTTCCCAGGGTCAAGGTGAAACCACGTTCCCTGGGAGTGAGTTGATGAAGGAAAGCAGGATCCTGCAGGCAGCTCTATCCAGGCAGAGATGGTCGACCTACGAGCGCATCGCTTCTCGTTGCGTAGCCGATCCAGCCACGCTCTATGCCTGGAACATGCAGATGTGTGCTGCTCTCCTGCCACCGTTGCACATCTGTGAAGTCGTGATCCGCAATGCAGCAGCTACGGCGCTGGTGCATCGCTATGGTCGATGCTGGCCCTGGCATCCAGCGCTGCTGCGCAGCCTTCCTGCCGAAGGCGCCCTTGCCTCGCTATGCGATGTCCGCGGCAGCGCCGGAGCTCCACGGGATGTACCGGAGGTCATCGCCAAACTGCGATTCGGCTTCTGGCAGCAATTGTTCGCTCGACGGTTCGAGCATTCGATCTGGGCCGGGACCATGGGCCTGGCGCTGCCACACGCACCCTCGGTGCCGCTGTCCGTCCTGCGTCGGTCCATCCATGCCGACCTCGACCGCATCCGCCTCCTGCGCAATCGGATCGCCCACCACGAACCCATCCTGGAACGCGACATCGGTGCCGACCTGGCGGCGATCGGACGGCTGATCCACGCCCGCTGCCCGCATACGCTGGGCTGGCTGCAGCGCCATGAGCGGGCGACAACGGTGTTGGCGGCGTCGCCGTTGGCAGGGCGTCCGTAATGTGTAGCCGGGCGTGGCCCGGCGCTACGGAGGCCTGCCTGTAGAGTCGAGCTTGCTCGACTGCTCTGTGTTCGTCATTGCGCCCAGTCGAGCAAGCTCGACTCTACAAACGCCGATCGAGCGGTTCGCGCGGCCGGGGGCTCAGACCGCAGGCAGGGTCGCCATGTCCCAGCGCGGGGTGACCTCGACCTTTGGCGGGCTGTGCTGGCCAGCCTGCAGGCGCAGCGCGCCGGCGAAGGCGATCATCGCGCCGTTGTCGGTGCACAGTGCCGGCCGCGGGAAGCAGGCACGGCCGCCGAGACGCTCGGCCATCTGCTGCAGGCGGGCGCGCAGACGCTTGTTGGCGCCGACACCGCCGGCCACCACGATCACGTTGGTGCCGGCCGCTTCCAGCGCGCGCTCGCATTTGATCGACAGAGTCTCGACCACGGCGTCTTCGAAGCCCCGAGCGATGTCGGCGCGGGTCTGTTCGCTCTGGTCACTGTCGCGCCAGGCCATCAGGACCTGGGTCTTCAGGCCGGAGAAGCTGAAATCCAACCCCGGGCGGTCGGTCATCGGCCGCGCGAAGCGGTAGACACCCGGCGTGCCCTGCTCGGCCAGCCTGGCCAGCTGCGGGCCGCCCGGATAGGGCAGGCCCATCATCTTGGCGGTCTTGTCGAAGGCCTCGCCGGCGGCATCGTCCAGGGTTTCGCCCAACAGGCGGTACTGGCCGATCGCGTCCACCGCCACCAGCTGGGTATGGCCACCGGACACCAGCAGCGCCACGAACGGCGCTTCCGGCGGGTCGTCCTCCATCAGCGGGGCCAGCAGGTGGCCTTCCATATGGTGTACGCCCACCGCCGGCACCTCCAGCGCCCAGGCCAGCGACCGCGCCACGCCGGCGCCGACCAGCAGTGCGCCGACCAGGCCGGGACCGGCCGTATAGGCCACGCCGTCGATATCACCTACACCCAGGCCGGCGTCGGCCAGGGTCTGGCGCACCAGCGGCAGCAGCTTGCGGACGTGGTCGCGGCTGGCCAGTTCGGGCACCACACCACCGTATTCGGCGTGCAGGGCGATCTGGCTGTAGACCGCATGGGCGCGCAGGGCCGCGCTGCCGGCCAGGTCGGTGTCATACACCGCCACGCCGGTCTCATCACAGGAAGATTCGATGCCAAGGACTCGCATGCCTGCTATTATGACGCCCCTGCCGCCCCCTCGGGGGACGCGCAGGTCTCACTGCTTTCGAACCTCTGGCCCGTATTCAGGGTTGGCCGCTTGCAGTTTGTCGTTTCGCCGCTATAATGTGCGGCTCGCCGGGCGTGACCCGGTTCTACTGTGTCCCGGAGATTCCATGCCCAGCGTCAAAGTCCGCGAGAACGAGCCCTTCGAGTTTGCTCTTCGCCGCTTCAAGCGCACTTGCGAAAAGGCCGGTGTGCTGGCCGAAACCCGCAAGCGCGAGTTCTACGAAAAGCCGACCCAGGAGCGCAAGCGCAAGGCCGCCGCTGCTGTGAAGCGTCAGCTGCGCCGCTCGTCGCGCGACGTCACCAAGCGTCAGCGCCTGTACTGATCGGACGCATCTTCATTGCGATGGGCTTGCCTGTCGCGATGGAGCCGAAGCCGGCACGCGCGAGCGTCGCCGGCTTTTTGCGTTTCCGGGTTCGGGCATCCGCCCCGCCCCACCTACCACCACGAGGTTCCTCATGAGCATGAAGCAGCAGCTCACCGAAGACATGAAGGCCGCCATGAAGGCGGGCGAGAAGCACAAGCTGGGCGTGATCCGCCTGATCAACGCCGCCATCAAGCAGCGCGAAGTGGACGAGCGCATCGAGCTGGATGACACTGCCGTGATCGCCGTGCTCGACAAGATGGTCAAGCAGCGCAAGGACTCGGTCAGCCAGTACGAAGCGGCCAACCGCGAAGACCTGGCCGAGATCGAGCGCGCCGAGATCGTGGTCATCGAAGCCTACCTGCCGGCCAAGATGGGCGAAGCCGAGATCGTGGCCGCCATCCAGGCTGCCATCGCCGAGACCGGCGCTTCCGGTCCGGCCGACATGGGCAAGCTGATGGGCGCATTGAAGCCCAAGCTCGCTGGCCAGGCCGACATGGGTCTGGTCTCCAAGCTGGTCAAGCAGCAGCTGGCGTAAGCCATTGCCGGGGTCGGATCCCTTTCGCATCGCGGAAGGGCTCTGACCCCATTGATGCACCCGCTTCACCGCACCTTCGTCGCTCGCCTGCTACAACCACACCCATGGTTGAACCCGAGCCCAACGTTCCCGTGTCCCTGCACAAGTACCTCAAGCGCCTGCAGGACAGCTTTCCGATGGCGGTGGCCAAGCGCTTCATCGACGTCGACGTGCTGACCCAGGCCGCCTCCGTTTCCTTCTACGCCCTGCTGTCGATGGCCCCGCTGCTGGTGCTGCTGCTGTGGTTGACCGCTTCGCTGTACCCGCCGGCACAGCAGGCGCTGATCGACCAGATCAGCTCGGTGGCTGGCAGCAGCGCGGCTACGGTGGCCGAAACCGTCCTGAAGAACGCCGACAACCAGCCCGACGTCGGCTCGTTGGCGGGGCTGTGGAGCACGCTGCTGCTGTTCGTCGGCGCCACCGCCGTGTTCGCGCAGCTGCAGAACGCGCTCAACCTGATCTTCCGCACCAGTGGCGAGCGCCTGGAGGGCATCAAGGCATGGCTGCGCAAGCGTGTGTTCTCGTTCGGCGTGGTGCTGGCCCTGGGCTTCCTGCTGATCCTGTCGATGACCGCCACCACGGTGCTGCAGGTGGCCTTCGCGCAACTGCCCTCGATCCTCCCCGCGTTAGGGTACGTCACCAGCCTGCTGCTGTACGCGGTGGGGTTCGCCTTCATGTACCACTACCTGCCCGACCGCCGCGTGGCGTGGCGCCAGGCCTTCATCGGCGGCGTCATCACCTCGGCACTGTTCGCACTGGGCCGCTACGGCATCGGCGTCTACATCGCCACCGTGGCCCCCGGCAGTGCCTACGGCTCGATGGGCGCGCTGGTGATCTCACTGGTCTGGATCTATTACGCGACCGTGGTCTTCTTCGTTGGCGCGCTGATGACCGCGGTGATCGATGAGCGCCTGCGCGCGCGCCATCACCTGGCCGCCGCCGGCATCGATCCGGCCACCGCCAGCCAGGTGCCCGACAGGGGGTAAACTAGGGCAACCGCCCCCGGTTCCGTCGCGTGGTCCTGTACCGCGCCCTGCCCTGTTGCCCATGGCCCGTATCCCCGACGCTTTCATCGACGATCTGCTGGCCCGCACCGACATCGTCGAGGTGGTGGGCAGCCGCGTGCCGTTGAAGCGCCAGGGCAAGGAGTACGCCGCCCGCTGCCCGTTCCATGACGAGCGCTCGGCGTCGTTCACGGTCTCGCCCACCAAGCAGTTCTATCACTGCTTCGGTTGTGGCGCGCACGGCACCGCGATCAGCTTCCTGATGAACTACGACCGCCTCGAGTTCCTCGACGCGGTGGATGAACTGGCCAAGCGCGCCGGCATGGAAGTGCCGCGCAGCGAGAACCCGCGCAGCCCGCAGCAGCAGGACGACAGCCGCGAGCTGTATTCGGCGCTTGAGGCGGCCACCAAGTTCTTCCAGAACAACCTGCAGGGCAGCGACAAGGCCCGCAGCTACCTGGATGGTCGCGGCGTGGATGAAGACAACCGCGCGCGCTTCCAGATTGGCTACGCGCCGGATGGCTACAGCGGCCTGCGCGATGCGCTGGGCAAGGACGAGCGGCGCATGAAGCTGCTCGACCGCGCCGGCCTGTTCTCCAAGAACGATCGCGGCCACGTCTACGACAAGTTCCGCGACCGGGTGATGTTCCCGATCTTCGACCGCCGCGGCCGGGTCATCGCCTTCGGCGGCCGCGTGTTCGAGAAGGACGACGGCCCCAAGTACCTCAACTCGCCCGAGACCGCGCTGTTCCACAAGGGCCGCGAACTGTACGGCCTGTGGCAGGTGCGCCAGGCCAACCAGAAGATCGAGCGGCTGATCGTGGTCGAGGGCTACATGGACGTGGTCTCGCTGTTCCAGTTCGGGGTCACCCAGGCGGTGGCAACACTGGGCACCGCGACCACGCCGGACCATGCCGAGCTGCTGTTCCGCAACGCACCGGATGTGTTCTTCTGCTTCGACGGCGACGCCGCCGGCCGCCGCGCCGGCTGGAAGGCGCTGGAGTCGGTGCTGCCGCGCATGAAGGATGGCCGCCAGGCCTTCTTCCTGTTCCTGCCCGATGGCGAAGACCCGGACACCATCGTGCGCAAGGAAGGCGCCGAGGCGTTCAACGAGCGCCTGAAGCAGGCCACGCCGCTGTCGCAGTTCTTCTTCGACGAACTGACCCGCGAGATCAACCTGGGCACGCTCGATGGCAAGGCACGCCTGGCCGAGCGGGCCAAGCCGATGCTGGCGCAGATTCCCGACGGTGCCTTCGGCGACCTGATGAAGCAGCAGCTGGCGCAGCTGACCGGCCTGGGCGGTACTGCCCAGGTCACGCGCGCGCCGATGCCGCAACGGCAGCCGCAGCGGACGATCCAGCCCGTGGCCAAGCGCAGTCTGGTGCGCGGCGCGATCGCCGTGCTGCTGCAGCAGCCGTCGCTGGCGCTGACGCTGGGCGGCAAGCATCACTTCCAGGGCCTGCGCCTGCCCGGCGTGGAACTGCTGCTGGAGCTGCTGGGACTGGTCGAACAGCGCCCGGACATCAGCACCGGCGCCCTGCTGGAGCACTTCGACGGGCGCGAGGAACAGGCATCACTGCACACGCTGGCTGCGCAGACACTGCCTGGCACCGAGGCCAGCTGGACCCAGGAACTGCACGACGCCGTGGCCCAGCTGGAGAAACAGCTGCTGGTGCAACGTCTGGAGGAGTTGTTGGCAAAGCAGCGCCAGCAGGGCCTGGACGATACTGACAAGTACGAACTGCGCGAGCTGCTGAAGGCGCGCGCCGGACTGCGCCTGTAGCGGCAGAACGTTTTCACGGAGAGGACCATGCTGCTGCGCCTGACCTGCCTGCTGTTGTTGTCGCTCTGCCTGCCGCTGACGGCCCTGGCCGAAGACGCGCCCCTCAACGAAGTCCGCCCCGGCCTGTACGCCGGCGGCCAGCCCAGCGCTGTACAGCTGCAGGCCTTGGCCACGCAGGGCGTGCGCACCGTGATCGACCTGCGCCAGCCCGACGAAGACCGCGGCTTCGATGAAACGCGCGTGGCCGAATCACTGGGTCTGCGCTACGTACGCATTCCGGTGGCCGGCGCCGAGGGGCTCGATGCCGCCAACGTGCGCGCCGTGCATCAGGCCCTGCAGCAGAGCCAGGGGCCGGTGCTGCTGCACTGCGCCTCCGGCAACCGCGCCGGTGCCGTGCTCGGCCTGGTCAATGCACGCTACGAACACGCCAGCCCCGAACAGGCCCTTCAGCTGGGCCAGCGTGCTGGCCTGAAGTCGCTGGAAGCCGCCACCCGCCAGCGCCTGGCCACGCCGGTCACCTCGCCCTGAACCCTCCGCACCAAGGACTCTGCCCACCATGACCCGCTGGTGGTCGCGCCTGCGACCGGACAACTTCACCCTCGCCCTGCTGTGCACCGTCGGCCTGGCCTCGCTGCTGCCGATGAAGGGCGCCGCCGCCATCGTGCTCGATGATGTCACCACCGTCGCCATCGCCGCGCTGTTCTTCCTGCATGGTGCGCGCCTGCCGCGCGAGTCGATCATCGGCGGCATGCTGCACTGGCGGCTGCACCTGACCATCCTGGCCTGCACCTTCATCCTGTTCCCGCTGCTGGGGCTGATGTTCAAGCCACTGTCGGGCTGGCTGCTGACCCCGGAGCTGTACCTGGGCGTGCTGTTCCTGTGCACCCTGCCCTCCACCGTGCAGTCGTCCATCGCGTTCACCTCGATGGCACGCGGCAACGTGCCTGCCGCGGTATGCAGCGCGTCGCTGTCGAGCATCCTCGGTGTGTTCCTGACGCCGCTGCTGCTGACCGCACTGGCCGGTACCTCCGGCGGCGTGCACGACCCGCTGCATGCGATCGGCGGCATCATGCTGCAGCTGCTGGTGCCGTTCGTGGCCGGCCACCTGCTGCGGCCGTGGATCGCCGGCTGGGTGGAGAAGCAGCGCGCGCTGCTGCGCTATACCGACCAGGGCACGATCCTGCTGGTGGTGTATTCGGCGTTCGGCGAAGCCGTCACCGAGGGCCTGTGGAGCAAAACGCCGCTGCTGTCGCTGCTGGCCGTGGCGGTCGTGGCCGCCGTGCTGCTGGGCATCGCCATGCCGCTGATCACCTTCCTCGCCCGCCGCCTGCACTTCAACCGCGAGGACGAGATCGCCATTGTATTCTGCGGCTCGAAGAAGAGCCTGGCCACGGGTGTGCCGATCGCCAAGGTGTTGTTTGCGGGTGGCAGCCTCGGCGCGATCGTGCTGCCGGTGATGATCTACCACCAGATCCAGCTGATCGTCTGCGGCGTGATCGCGCAGCGGTATGCGAAGCGCGCGCCCTGATTGGGCGCGCGGGCTTTTGTAGAGAGCCCATCCACGCGCGGCGTGGATCTACCAAACCGCGGATGGCGTGAACCCGCAGTAGATCCACGCCATGCGTGGATGACGCATACGCCGCCGCTAATCCACGATGGCCGCGGCGATGTCGTGCAGCACTCGGGCGTTGCGCTCCACGTCGCTGCCCGGCTCGCCCGTTACGGTCAGACTGTAGGTCTTGCTGTCTCCCGTCCAGGCAAGCTCAACCCGAGTACGGCCGACACTATCCACAACCTTCCCGAGGTGAGCGGGCTTGCCGTCCACCACGGTGTTCTGCGCCTCCGCGATGACCTCGATCTGCATGCCCGCAGCGAGGAAGTTGTTCTCGCTGAACTCCACGATGCCGACACCCTCCAGCCGGTAGAAACGGCTCAAGCCCGAGGACTTTCCACCCTCCAACGCACCACTGGGCTCCATGCCAATCATCTCGGCTGCGCCCAGCAGGCTGCTTTCCAGCCTGCTGGGTGGCTGCGGCAGGCGCTGGCGTAGTTCTGGAGTTGAGCGGTGAGTCCGCGGCACGGCAGCCAGCATTTCGGCCTGCGTTGGGATGCTCCCTGCTGCAACCCGCACGACACCGTTGGATCGTTCGATGTCATCGCGAAGCTGCTGCTTCACTTCTCGGGGGGCATCAAGGTCTGCCAGTTTCACCATCTGGTAGCTGGCCACGCTGGCGGACGATCTTCCCATTGCCGAGGCTTCCTGCATTGCAGCCTGCATGGCGCGTTGGTGTAGCCAGCTCCCTACCGCATCGGGAGCAGGTTCATTCTGGGATGCTTGAGCTGACATCGACATGGCCAGCGAGAATGCGATAAAGCAAAGAATCTTCATGATGCTCACCACTCCGAAAGCTGGCAATCGACCGCACTCGTGGATTGCGTGAATACGCGTCCGCCCAGTACCCATGTGTGATATCCGTGAACAACCATTCGTTCTGGATCACTGCCATCGCCTGCGTAAAATCGCCAGGAGTACAGTCCATTGTTAGGCGCACCGAAAGCATGCTTCGGCTCAATGTTCCCGAGGGGAACGTGCCTGGTTACGGCCGACCCCTGAAAATTGCGAAACTGGGGCCGTTCATAGGTCACGGATTCGTTGATGAATCCAATGCAGTTGGCCCGACTCAGTGCTTTTACTTCTGCTGCCGCATTGCCAGCCAGGCAGGTAAGCGCGGCACACAGAACGATGGGCAGAGAAACATGACATCTCATTGATTGCTCCACAGAATTGCGAGTCATCCCGCAATACCTGTGTATCTACTGTTGATGATCCGGTCTGGTGGAACAGTCGGTATCTGTGACGCCTTGCGTGCAGGAAGCTGACAGCGCGGCAAAACCCTACAGCGCGACGGCTTGGTCGATGGGCGCAGTTGCAGCCCTCCCGGGCGAAACCCGACACTGGCTGCGCCGGGTTCCGTGAGAGCCCATCCACGCATGGCGTGGCTCTACTCCCACCGATGGCGTGAACCACCAGTAGATCAACGCCATGCGTGGATGGATTGCCTGCCGTTACGGGCCCACCAGCGTGCCGACGCTCAACTCCGGCATCCACACCCACAGGTCGTACGGCCGTTTCGCATCGGCATCGACCCGCGGCGCCGTGGCCACCTGCTCTGGAAGTGACCGCGCCACGCAGCGGCCCGCGCATCCCCACGCCTGACCACGCTGCGCGCCCAACCGTACGCTGTAGATATCCAGGTCCCGCAGCTGCGACGCCATCGGGTGCATCTGCATTTCCGGCGGCGCACCGCCCGGCCGCTGCAGCATGGCGTGCACGTTACCGGTCAGCACCAGCATGCGTGCGTCAGCCGGCAGGCGCCGGTACAGGCGCCGCAACTCGGTAGCCATGCGGTCATCGCGTGCCTGGTTGCCGCCCTTGCTGGCATTGACGTCATAGCCAACGACTTCGATCACACGCCCCTGCGACTTCAGCACGCGCAGGCTTTCGATCATCGCCAGCATGTCGCGGCTGCGACGGCCATCGTGCTGGTCGTCGCGCACGCTCCAGAAGGCACGCCTGCGCAGCTGCTGGCGTGCCTGCTCGCCGCCATCGGAAGCCAGGTAATCGCGTAACGTGGGGGTTTCGCCGCGTGGCAGTTCCAGCGCCAGCACGACCGGGCCGTTACGGCTGTAGTCGTCCACCAGCTGGCGTACCAGCAGCGGTGTCTCGCGGGTACCGTGAAATTCACCCAGCACCAGCAGGCGATGCTCACCGGCGTGCTGGCGGATCTGCACGGCGGTGTCGTCGGCATGCGCACTAAGGGCCATGCCCAGCGTCAGCAGCAGCGCCGCCGTCCAGCGGAAGATCGAATGCATCCCTGCGCCTTCCTTTCCTTGAGGTCAGGAACAGCAATGGCGACACAGCAACCGCGGTTCAAGTAGATCCACGCCATGCGTGGATGCGCCCACCATCAGACCGGGTCAGAGCCCCGACGGGGATCCGCCCCCGAGTCGAGCATGGCTCGACTCTACAACCAGGGCAGGATCCAATGGTCCACCAGCAGGAAGGCGAACAGCGCCATCAGGTAGACGATGGAGTAATAGAACATCTTCATCGAGAACAGTTCGTCCGGCGGATTGAGCATGCGCCAGGCGTACCAGAGGAACACCGCATTGAGCACGATCGCGCCGCCCAGGTAGAACGCACCGCTCATGCCCACCAGGTACGGCAGCAGGCAGACCAGCGCCAGCACCACCGAATACACCATGATCTGCTTGCGGGTGTGCACCACGCCGTGGGTCACCGGCAGCATCGGAATTTCCGCCTTGGCGTAATCTTCGCGGCGGAAGATCGCCAGCGCCCAGAAGTGCGGCGGCGTCCAGATGAAGATGATCAGCACCAGCAGCGACGAGTACGCCCAGTCCGACGAACCCTGCATGCCGGTCACCGCAGCCCAGCCCAGCATCGGCGGCATCGCGCCGGCCAGGCCACCGATGACGATGTTCTGCGAGGTCGCACGCTTGAGGTACACGGTGTAGATCACCGCGTAGCCGATCAGCGAGGCGAAGGTCAGCACGGCGGTGATCAGGTTCACCCACAGCACCAGGATGACCATCGACAACACGATCAGCACGCCGGCGAACACCAGCACCTGCCACGGCTTGACCTTGCCCACCACCAGCGGACGCCACGATGTGCGCGCCATCTGCGCATCGATGTGCGCATCCAGCAGCTGGTTGATCGCCGCGGCGGCCGAAGCGGCCAGCCAGATACCGAGGAAGCCGAGCACGCCTGCGCGCACCTGCTCCCAGCTGGGCACGCCGGGGATGGCCAGGACCATGCCGACCAGGGCGGTGAAGACAATGAGGGCAACGACCTTTGGCTTGGTCAGGTCCCAGTACTGGCGGTAATTGGAAAACATGGAATCAGTCCGGGGCACGCAGGCGGGCCAGCAGGCTGACCAGCACGAACAACAGGGCAACGGCCACGCCGTTGTGGGCCACCGCCACTTCCAGCGGCAGCGCCAGCTTCACATTGAGGATGCCAAGGGTGACCTGCAGCACCAGCAGCGCGATCAGCGCGCTGGCCCAGCCACGCATGCTCGGCAACCGGAACAGGCGCACGCCCAGCCACAGCAGGTAGAGGGCCACCACCACCGCGAACAGGCGGTGTGCCATCTGGATGGCGATGCGCGAGGCGCCATCCAGCACGCCGCCTTCGTAATCCACGCCGATGCCACGCCACAGGGTGAAGCCTTCGACGAAGTTGTGCTGCGGCCACCACTGGTTGGCGCAGCGCGGGAAGTTGTCCAGCGAGGCGCTGCCACCGCCGCAGGCCAGCGCCGCGTAATTGGCGCTGACCCAGCCCCCCAACGCGATCTGGGTGACCAGCACCGCCACGCCGATGCGCAGCAGCCACTTCAGCTTCGGCGCCTCGGCCAGCGTGATCGGCATGTGCGTCGCGCGCCAGGCCATCCACACCAGCAGGCCGAACATCAGCATGCCACCGAGCAGATGGCCCATCACTACGATGGGTTTGAGCAGCAGGGTCACCGTCCACATGCCCAGCAAGGCCTGGAAGATCACCACCGCCAGGGTCAGCAATGCAGCGCGCGCCAGGTCAATGTTGCTCCAGCGCAGCGCGGCGATCAGCAGGATCGCCTCACCGATCAACGCCAGCACGCTGGCCGTGCCATGCCAGCCCATCATGTACAGCGGTATGCCGGCGGCCACCAGCACGCAGGCGGTCACCACCGCCGTGCTTCCGAATCGCCGCTTGCGCGTGGCCAGCAGCGCCAGGGTCAGGATCTCGATGCCCAGCGCGCCGGCCAGGAAGCGGTGCACCTGCTCACGCCAGGCCTTGTGGGTCTCCAGCGGGCGGATGTCCGCGGCCGGGTGGCCGATGGTCTCTTCCACGTGCTGCGGCCAGGTGGCCTGGCCATAGCAGGTCGGCCAGTCCGGGCAGCTCAGGCCGGCATCGGACAGGCGCACGAAGGCGCCGAACATGATCGTGCTCGCGGTCATGATCATGGCGAACCACGCCAGGCGGTGGAAATTGCGGTGCAGCGCCGGACGCGCGGAAAGGCTCATCAAACGGGACTCACTTCAGTTTCAGCAACGTGGCCATGTCCTTGCGCAGGCCGCCCAGGTCGGTGCCCGGGGCATGACGCATGATCACGAAGCCGTTCGGATCGATCACGTAGACCGGCAGGCCAGCCGGATCGTCGACGCCGGGCAGGGCCGCGCGCAGTGCTGGCGACGGAGCCAGCGGCCGCAGCGCGGGCAGCGAGGCGATCGACGCCGGTGGCGTTCCCAGCCACAGGATTTCGACATTATCGGCGTTATGGCCGAACAGCTGCCACACCTTGCCCAGTCCCTGCGACAAAGTGACGCACTGCGCGTCGCAGGCACCGGCCGGCGCCACCAGCAGGCGCCAGGTACGGGCCTCGGGGTTCCAGGCGTAGGGCTGGCCGCTGGCCAGGGTCGGCGCCTGCTGGCGCAGGTCCACCGGCGGCTTCAGCAGCTGGCCGGCATTGCGGTGCCCGGTCGGTTGCCAGCCGGAGAAGCGCAGCACGGCGGCCAGTGCCATCGCACCGAAGAACACGGCAAACAGCAGCACCAGGGTCCGGCGGCCGGAGCCGCGCGCCTGCGGGGACGTAGCAGTGTTCATGCGGAGCATTTTCTCATGGTTGGGTAAGGGATGCGGGTGTGGTGCCCTGGTAGTGGGGGGGGGGGGGGGGGGGGGCGGGGGGGCCGGGCGCGCCGGCGGCGCGCCCGCGCCCCCCCCGCCCCCCCCCCCCCCCGCCCCCCCCCCCCCCCCCCCCCCCCACTACCGGGCCACGGCACGTCTCCTGCGCCACTCCAGCACCAGCGCGACCACCAGCACGGTCAGGGCCAGGCCGAACCACTGCACGGCGTAGCCCAGGTGACGCTGCGGCGGCAGCGTGTTCGGCAGCAGGTCCAGATCGCGTTCGTCGCCGAATGGCAGCACCGGATCCAGCCGCAGGACGCGGTCGGGTAATGCCGGTAGGCCAAGCGCCGCCGCCAGGCCTTCGGCGGGCAAACGGCTGGCCAGCCAACGCCCGGCCTCATCGGTTGCGGAGAATGCGGGACCCAGTGCCAGTCCCGCCGACGGCGGCGGCGCCAGCAGCCCGCGCACGGCCACTGGCGAAGGCGGCGCCGGCACATCCGGCAGCGTGCGATCCGGCGGCAGCGCACGCCAGCCGAGGTCGACCAGCAGCACGCTGCCCTCGTCACTGCGGAACGGGCGGTAGATCTTCACGCCCGCGCGGCCGTGCCGGGTCTGGTTGTCCAGCAGCACCACGCCGGGAAGGAAGCGACCGTGATCGGCCACGCCATGCAACGCACCGGGCGCTGCGAGCGCCTGTGCCAACGACAGTACCTGCGCTGCGGCTGGACCTTGTGCATCCAACATTGCCTGTTTGGCATGCATGCGCTGCAGTTGCCACAGCCCCAATGCGCTGAAACCGGCCATCGCCAGCACCGCCAACAGCCAGCCGATCACGCGCGTGTGCTGGCGCATCATGACAAGTCCGCGCAAACGCGGTCAGATAGGCGCATCCACCCTGCCCTCGAGCCGCGCATGAGTGATTCGCTGAAGACCCTGCTGGTAATCGCGTTTCTGATCGTCATCGTCTGGAATCTGGGCGCCGGCCTGTATTACCTGCTGGTCGACCGCGGCCAGACCAAGCGCACGGTCAACGCACTGACCCGCCGCATCGCGGTGTCGGTGGCGTTGATCCTGCTGGTGATCGTGAGCATCTACATGGGCTGGATCAAACCGCACGGCATCGGCGGCTGAGGCCACCGATACGTGCGCGGTCAAAGCACGTAGACGAACATGAAGAGCATCAGCCACACCACGTCGACGAAGTGCCAGTACCACGCGGCGGCTTCGAAACCGAAATGGTTGTCGCGGGTGAAGTGCCCCTTGGCCGATCGCAGCCACATCACGATCAGCATGATCGTGCCCAGCAGCACGTGCGCGCCGTGGAAGCCGGTCAGCATGAAGAACGTTGAACCGTAGATGCCCGAACCGAGCGTCAGGTTCAGTTCCTTGTAGGCGTGGATGTACTCCTCCGCCTGCAGGGTCAGGAAGCCGAGGCCGAGCACCACGGTCAGGCCCAGCCAGATCAGCAGCTGGCGGCGGTTGCCGGCCTTCAGCGCGTGATGGGCGATGGTCAGGGTCACGCCTGAGGTCAGCAGGATCAGCGTGTTGATCAGCGGCAGGCCCCAGGCCGGAATGGTCTGGAACGCGCCACCGATCGCCGCCGGGCCATTGGTCGGCCATCCGGCGGAATAGCCCTGCCAGAGCAGCTCGTTGGTCATCACCCCGCGGCCTTCGCCGCTGAGCCACGACAGGCCCAGGTTGCGGGTGTAGAACAGCGCGCCGAAGAACGCACCGAAGAACATCACTTCGGAGAAGATGAACCAGATCATCCCCATCCGGAACGAGCCATCGACCTGATGGTTGTAGTTGCCGGCCTGCGATTCGCGCACCACGTCGCTGAACCACCAGAACAGGGTCAGCACCAGCATCGCGATGCCGATGTAGAACGTCCAGCGTCCCCAGCTGGCATCGTTGAGCCAGCTGGCCACGCCTACCATGGTCACCATCATCGCGATGGAACCCACGAACGGCCATTTGCTCTGGGCCGGGACGAAGTACACGTTGGCGTCGGTCGGTGTCTGGGCCATGTCGGTATCCGGGGTCAGGGTGCGGCGTGCGCGCCTTCCGAGGTGGCGGCCGGAGCCAGCCGATCGGACAGCGCGTCGTTGCGGTAGAAGGTGTAGGACAGGGTGATCGTCTTGATCTCCGGCGGCAGGCCCGGATCGACGATGAAGCGCACCGGCATGTCGCGCTTCTCGCCGGCCTGCAGCGTCTGCGCGGTGAAACAGAAGCACTCGGTCTTGCTGAAGAAGCCCGACGCACGCGCCGGCGCCACCGAAGGCACCGCGCTGCCGACCACCGCCTGCTGGCTGTCATTGCGGGCGAAGTACAGCGCTTCGTTGAGTTCGCCGGGCACCACGTCCATGGTCAGCTGCTCGGGATGGAACGACCATGGCAGCCGTGAGTTGACCCCGCCATCGAATTCCACGCGCACGGTGCGCTTGCCGGTCACGGCGCCGGTACTGGCCTCGCTGCCGGGACCGCGTTCCAGGCGCACGCCGAACACCTTTTCGCAGGCGATGCGGTACAGCGGCACCAGCGAGAACGTGAGCAGGAACACCGCCACCGCCACGCCGATCAGGCGCGGCAGCCCCGCACTGCGTGACGGTGTGCTGGCCGGCGCCTCGCTCATCGGCCGATCACCCCGCTGAGGATGAAACCGACGTAGACCAGCACGGCGATGGCGCCGACCCACATCGCCGTGCGCCTGGCGCGCTGGCGTTGCTGCTCGATGCTTCCACCCTGGTAGAGCCGACCGCTGGTCGGCTGCGCTTCGCTGTTGTAGAGCCGAGCCGTGCTCGGCTGCTTTTCGTCAGTCGAGCCTGGCTCGACTCTACCGATCGGCAGCGGGCTCTCGTTATGCATGCCCCACCTCAATGCGTGATGTCGTCATGCGCCAGATCACCCGGGCGGATGGTCGGCGGCGTGGTGAAGGTGTGCGCCGGTGCCGGCGACGGCAGCGTCCACTCCAGGCCGCGCGCACCCTCCCAGGAACGGGCCTCGGCCTTCTCGCCGTTGCGCAGGGACGACAGCAGGATCGCGGCCATCATGAACGGGGTAACGAACATGCCGAACGCACCGATCGAGCTGATCAGGTTCCAGTCGGCAAACGCCACGCTGTAGTCGGGAATGCGCCTCGGCATGCCGGCCAGGCCGAGGAAATGCTGCGGGAAGAACAACAGGTTGACGAATACGATCGACCACCAGAAGTGCACCTTGGCCCACTTCTCGCTGTACATCCGCCCGGTCCACTTCGGCCACCAGTAGTACACCGCGGCGATCAGCGCGAACACCGCACCGGTCACCAGCACGTAGTGGAAGTGGGCGACCACGAAGTAGGTGTCGTGGTACTGGAAGTCGGCGGCGACGATCGCCAGCATCAGGCCGGAGAAGCCACCGATGGTGAACAGGATGACGAAGGCCACCGACCACAGCATCGGTGCCTCGAACGTCAGCGAGCCACGCCACATGGTGCTGACCCAGTTGAACACCTTCACGCCGGTCGGGATCGAGATCAGCATGGTGGCGAACATGAAGTAGATCTCTCCGCCCAGCGGCATGCCCACGGTGAACATGTGGTGGGCCCAGACGATGAACGACAGGAACGCGATCGCGGCGGTGGCGTACACCATCGCCTGGTAGCCGAACAGCGGCTTGCGGCTGAAGGTCGGGATGATCTCGCTGACCACGCCGAAGGCGGGCAGGATCATGATGTAGACCTCGGGATGGCCGAAGAACCAGAAGATGTGCTGGTACATCACCGGGTCACCGCCACCGGCGGCGTTGAAGAAGCTGGTGCCGAAGAACTTGTCGGTCAGCAGCATGGTCACCGCACCGGCCAGCACCGGCATCACCGCGATCAGCAGGAAGGCGGTGATCAGCCAGGCCCAGCAGAAGATCGGCATTTTCAGCAGGTCGATGCCCGGCGCACGCATGTTGAGCACGGTGGCGATGATGTTGATCGCGCCCATGATCGAACTGATGCCGGCCACGTGGATGGCGAACACGCTGAAGGCGACGTTGTAGCCGCCCTGCAGCGACAGCGGCGGGTACAGCGTCCAGCCACCGGCCGGTGCACCGCCCGGCAGGAACAGGGTCAGCAGCAGCAGGCTGAAAGCCACCGGCAGCAACCAGAACGACCAGTTGTTCATGCGTGGCAGCGCCATGTCCGGCGCGCCGATCTGCAGCGGGATCATCCAGTTGGCCAGTCCGACGAAGGCCGGCATCACCCCACCGAAGATCATCACCAGCGCATGCACGGTGGTCATCTGGTTGAAGAACTCGGGCTTGACGAACTGCAGGCCCGGCTGCGCCAGCTCGGCGCGGATCACCACGCTCATCGCCGCGCCGATGATGAACATGATGAAGCTGAAACCGAGGTACAGCGTGCCGATGTCCTTGTGGTTGGTCGAGAAGAACCAACGTTCGAAGAAGCTCTGGTGGTGATGGTGATCGTCGTGCCCAACTGCCGAGTGCGCCATTGCAAAACACCTCTCAGAATCGGTTGTCACCACGGCCGCGAACGGCCGCGGGCTTTACATCACGCTCCGCTGGCCGCGGTGGCAGGCGCGCTGCCGGCTTCAGCAGCGGCAGGCGCTGCAGGTGCCTCTCCCGTCGGTGCAGTCGGTTCGGCAGGTGCCGCCGGCGTTGTCGGCTCGGCGGGCGGCGCCGGCTTGCGCTGCGCCAGCCACTGCTTGAACTCTTCCTTGGACACCGCCTCGACCACGATCGGCATGAAGCCATGGTCCTTGCCGCACAGCTCGGCGCACTGGCCGCGGTAGACGCCGGGCTGCTCGATGCTGGTCCAGGCCTCATTGATGAAACCGGGGATGGCGTCCTGCTTCCAGCCCAGCGCCGGCACCCACCAGGCGTGGATCACGTCGTCGGAGGTGATGACGAAGCGCACCTTGGTATCGACCGGCAGCACCAGGCGGTTGTCGACATCCAGCAGGTAATGCGGGTGAGTCTCGCGGGTCGGCACGATGCCACTTTGCCGCACGCGGTCGGACTCGCGATCCAGGCGGCTGGTGAAGGTGACGTTCTCGCCGAGATATTCGTACTTCCACATCCACTGGTAGCCGGTGACCTTCACCGTCATCTCGGCATCGCGGGTGTCGTACATCTTGATCAGGTTGGCCGTGGCCGGCCATGCCATCACGATCAGGATGATCACCGGGATCACTGTCCAGATGATCTCGGCCTTGGTGTTGTGGCTGAAGGTGGCGGCGACCGCGCCCTTGGACTTGCGGAACTTGAAGATGGCGTAGGCCATCGCCCCGAACACGATGACGCCGATCACCGTGCAGATGATCAACGAGAGATTGTTCGATTCCCAGGCCAGGCGCGAGGTCTGGGTCACCCCCTTGCCCATGTTCAGCTGCCACGGCTTGGGATCGGCCGCCTGGGCCCAGGCCAACGCCGGCATCAGTCCCCCGGCCACCATGGCGGCGACCGCTGCAACGCACTTCGTGCCCCACCTGCTGCTTTGCTTCATTGCCTAGACCCTTAGCGTCGTCGGTTGCCGCCATCGCTGGCGGCGAGCAAGCTTTCAAGTGTCTCTGCGAGCGTCTGACGTTCGGCCGGCGCGAGGAAACTCCCCACCTCCACCTGCCGGCCGCTGGATGCCAGCCGGACCCTCTCGTCGTCGGTGAGCAGGCGCACCCAGTGGGGGTGGGCCCGGAACACCGGTGATCCACCGGGTACGGGGATGACCTCCACGTACGCCGGCACTACCCGGATCTCCTCCTGCCGTTCACCACTGCGCCACAAGGCACGCAGTGCCGCCGCCAGCACCAGGCTGTACAGCAGCGCGAACAGGGGGGCGAATGCATTGCCGGCCAACCACCCGAGGGCGGACACCAGCCACATCGCACCCGACAACACGGTGAACAACAGGACGAACTGCCGGGCATCGAGCGCCCGTGGGGGACGCAACCGCAGCTGCGTACCTGACCCATCCGGAGCTGGAAGCACCTCGATCATGTCGCAACCGCGTTCCTGCCGCGGGAAACGTCTCGATGGTAGCCCCGCCCTCTCGCCGGTAGCAAGGGTGCATTCACACTTTTTACCATGCTGCAACACAGCATGAGGTCGGCGGCACGAATGACGAATTCAGCACAAATTCTGCCGAGCTTGCTGAACACGCTGAATCCACCGCAGCTAGGGGCTATCAGCGCTTCACGAAGGTGGCTGATGGGCACTTCCGCAACCCGCAAAAATGATTAAAATCGCCAAGTTTTCCACTGGCCGGACCGGCATGAACGCACCTTCCTCCTCCCCTGCCGCCCACGACGCTCCGCGTCCCGGCGCGCTGCTGTCGCCGGAACTGCCGGCGCCCCCCAACCCGTTCCGCCAGGCCATCACCGATGGCTGGTTGAAGGACGAGGCCAGCCACGTGCGCGAGCTGCTGGCGCAGGCCCGCCTGCCCGCCGAAGAGCAGGCCAAGGTGCAGGCGCTGGCCGCCGACCTGGTCGGCCGCGTGCGCGTGCGTGCCAAGGACCAGGGCGCGATCGAAGCCTTCATGCGCCAGTACGACCTGGGCAGCGAGGAAGGCGTGCTGCTGATGTGCGTGGCCGAGGCGCTGCTGCGCATTCCGGACCAGGACACCGCCGACAAGCTGATCCGCGACAAGCTGGCCGATGCCGACTGGGAAAAGCACCTGGGCGGCAGCGACTCCGTGCTGGTCAACGCCTCCACCTGGGGCCTGATGCTGACCGGCAAGCTGGTGCAGATGAACGACGCCACCCGTGCCGATGCGCCCAGCGCGTTCAAGCGCCTGGTCGGCCGCGTCGGTGAGCCGGTGGTGCGCCTGGCCGTGCGCCAGGCGATGAAGATCATGGGCCACCAGTTCGTCATGGGCCGCACCATCAGCGAAGCGCTGTCGCGCTCGCACAAGGGCGACAACGCGAACTACCGCTACTCGTTCGACATGCTGGGCGAAGGCGCGCTGACCATGAAGGACGCGCTGCGCTACCTGGAAGACTACCGTCGTGCGATCCACGCCATCGGCGGCGACCACAAGGCACGCGGCGGCCGTCCGGACGGCGACGTCAACAACGCGCCGGGCATCTCGATCAAACTGTCGGCGCTGTACCCGCGCTACGAGCACGCCAAGCGCGAGCGCGTGCTGAAGGACCTGGTGCCGGGCGTGCTGGAACTGGCACAACTGGCCAAGAGCTACGGCATCGGCTGCACCGTCGACGCCGAAGAGTCCGACCGCCTGGAACTGTCGCTGGACATCATCGAGCAGGTGTTCTCCGACACCTCGCTGGCCGGCTGGGATGGCTTTGGTGTGGTCGTGCAGGCCTACCAGAAGCGCACGCCGTACACGATCGACCACCTGGCCGACATGGCCCGCCGCGCCGGTCGCCGCCTGCAGGTGCGCCTGGTCAAGGGCGCCTACTGGGACGCCGAGATCAAGCGCGCGCAGATCGAAGGCTACCCGGGCTACCCGGTGTTCACCCGCAAGCAGAACACCGATGTCTCCTACCTGGCCTGCGCCAAGCGCCTGTTCACGCATGCCGACGCGATCTACCCGATGTTCGCCACGCACAACGCGCACACCATCGCGGCCGTGCGCAGCATCGCCAATGGCGGCGTGTACGAGCACCAGAAGCTGCACGGCATGGGCGATGACCTGTACGCGGAAGTGGTGCCGGCCGACCGCTTGAACCTGCCCTGCCGCGTGTATGCACCGGTCGGTTCGCATGAAGACCTGCTGCCGTACCTGGTGCGTCGCCTGCTGGAAAACGGCGCCAACTCCAGCTTCGTCAACCGCATCACCGACGAGCGCGTGCCGATCGCCGACCTGATCCGCGATCCGGTCGAGATGGTGTCCTCGTTCGAATCGATTCCGCATCCCAAGATCCCGCTGCCGGTTGACCTGCTGCGCAGCCAGAACCACGACAGGAAGAACTCCATGGGCGCCAACCTCGCCAACGACAACGAACTGCGCGCCCTGGCCGAGCAGATCAACGCGGCTGTGAAGCCCTGGCAGGCCGCCCCGCTGGTACCGGGTGCCAACCCGGCCGGCGCCGCGCTGCCGGTGACCAACCCGGCCGACACCCGCGAAGTGGTCGGCCAGTGGCTGGCCGCCGATGCCGCCACCGTGCAGAAGGCCCTGGCCAACGCCGTGGCCGCGCAGCCGGCCTGGAACCGCACCCCGGCCGCCAGCCGCGCCGCCATCCTCGAGCACGCCGCCGACCAGCTGGAAGCGCGCATGCCGGAGTTCATGGCGCTGTGCGTGAAGGAAGCCGGCAAGAGCCTGCCCGACAGCATCGCCGAAGTGCGCGAAGCGGTGGACTTCCTGCGCTACTACGCCAAGCAGGCGCGCGAGCAGTTCAGCCACGCCGAGAAGCTGCCGAGCCCGACCGGTGAGTCCAACGAGCTGCAACTGCACGGCCGTGGCGTGTTCGTCTGCATCAGCCCGTGGAACTTCCCGCTGGCGATCTTCCTGGGCCAGGTCGCTGCCGCCCTGGCCGCCGGCAACAGCGTCATCGCCAAGCCGGCCGAGCAGACCAACCTGATCGGCTACTACGCGGTGAAGCTGCTGCATGACGCCGGCGTGCCGGCCGAGGTGGTGCAGTTCCTGCCGGGCGACGGTGCCACCGTCGGTGCCGCGCTGACCGCCGACCCGCGCGTGGCCGGCGTGGCCTTCACCGGCTCCACCGACACCGCCCGTGCGATCAACCGCGCGATGGCCGCACGTGACGCCGCCATCGGTGTGCTGATTGCCGAGACCGGTGGCCAGAATGCCTTCATTGCCGACTCCTCGGCACTGCCGGAACAGCTGGTCAAGGACGCGATCGGTTCGGCCTTCACCTCTGCCGGCCAGCGTTGCTCGGCCGCGCGCGTGCTGTTCGTGCAGGACGACATCGCCGACAAGGTGATGACCATGCTGGCCGGCGCGATGAAGGAACTGAAGGTCGGCAACCCCGGCCTGCTGTCCACCGACGTCGGCCCGGTGATCGACGCCGACGCGCTGAAGATCCTGCAGGACCACGCCGAACGCATGGACCGCGAAGCGCGCCTGATTGCTGCCGCCGAGCTGTCTGCCGAAGCGGCCAATGGCACCTTCTTCGCGCCACGTGCGTACGAACTGAAGGACCTGGGCCAGCTGCAGAAGGAAGTGTTCGGTCCGGTCCTGCACGTGATCCGCTGGAAGGGCGACCAGCTCGACGCGGTGATCGACCAGATCAACGCCACCGGCTACGGCCTGACCCTGGGCGTGCATTCGCGCATTGACGAGACCGTCGACCGCATCAGCAACGGCGTCCACGTCGGCAACGTCTACGTCAACCGCAACCAGATCGGTGCGGTGGTCGGCGTGCAGCCGTTCGGCGGCCAGGGCCTGTCCGGCACCGGCCCGAAGGCCGGCGGCCCGCACTACCTGCTGCGCTTTGCCACCGAAAAGACGGTGACGGTGAACACCACCGCCGCCGGCGGCAACGCCTCCCTGCTGACCCTGGGCGACTGATCGCCTGCGTCATGCGGTGAACGAAAAACCCCGCGAAAGCGGGGTTTTTTTGTGCTTTTTATTCCTGTAGAGCCGAGCCCACGCTCGGCCTGCATGGTGCAGCGGGCACTGGACCGGCTCTACAGTGGCGGGGTGACACTGAACCGGTTGTCCGCCCGCTTCGCCAGCTCGCCCTGCACGCGTACGATGCGCGTCTCCAGATCGCCTTCCAGCAGCACGTACTCGACACCCTCTGCCTGCAGCTGCGCCAGGTACCACGCATGCTGCTGCGACCGGAAGGCTTCGCCCACGCGCGTACCATCCTGGTCGAACGGAATATCCGGCGCGCACAGGAACAGCAGGTCGTAGCGTCGTCGTGCCGCCTGCCGCAGCGGCTCCGGCGCCGTGCCGAACATCCAGCCGCTGTACCCCAGCGTTACCCACGGCGTGGTATCGCAGAACAGCCAGCGATGCGCGCGCCGCGCGGCCTCGTCTTCGTGCTGTGGCTGTGTCATTGCAATGCGAAGCAGATCGTCCGGCGTCAGTTCTCCCCCCTGCTGCTCCCACAGGGTGCGGCCATACTCCGGCACCCAGGCGGTCTGCAGGCGCTCGGCCAGCACGCGCGCCAGCGTGGTCTTGCCGCTGGACTCGCCACCGATGAAGGCCACGCGCTGCACATGGTCGGCATACACCTGCGATGCGAGGCCATGGCGATGCGCATGCGGATCGGTGCGCAGCTGGGTGCCACAGGCCTGCCCGACGTCCAGCGCGCGCTCCAGCCGCTCATGGCGCACGGGTGTGCCGAAGTGCGTGGCCAACGCCTGCGCGAAGCCGTCTCCATAGTCCTCACCGGTGTACACCGCCTGCACCGGCCCACCGAACAGGTTCAGGCACAGCCAGGCGGTGAAGTCGCGCTGCACCTGTTCGTCATCACTGTCCTGCGGCAGCGCTCGCACTGGCAAGCCATGCTGCATGCACAATGCCGCCAGTCGCGCGTCGTCAAGCACTGCTACCGTCGCCTGCGGGAAACGCGCACGCAGCCAGCGCTCACGGCGCTCGGCGCTGTAGCCGGCAAAGCCCGGCTGCGACCAGCCGATCACCAGCAGCTGATGGCAGCGCGTGGCGGCGAAGTCGATCAGTCGTTCATGGCCGAGGTGCAGCGGGCAGAACTTGCCCACCACCAGCCCCCGCGCAGCACGCTCAGGCAGCGGCATCGGCCGCCCTGGCCTCGTTGCGCATCAGGTGCCGCCAATGGCGCAAGGCCACCAGCGCGTTGATCCAGAAGCCCACATACAGGATCGAGGTCAGGTGCAGGCCACGGCTGTAGTACAGCGGCACCGCCACGGTGTTCACCAGCAACCACACCCACCACGATTCCAGCTTGCGCCGCATCATCAGGATCTGCGCGATCACGCTCAGCACCAGCACCGCCGAATCAATGTACGGGGCGTAGGCGTTGGTCAGGCGGGTCAGCATCCAGCCGTAACCGAAGGTCGCCACCACCGCCAGCGGCGCCAGCCAGGCCCATGCACGCGGTCGCAATGAGGTGATCGGCAGCGGCGCACCGTGATCGCCGCGCAACCACTGCCACCAGCCCAGCACGCTGATGGCAATGAAGAAGAACTGCAGCACCATGTCAGCGTACAGATGCGAGCGCTCGAACACCGCGGCAAACAGCGCACAGCCGACGATGCCCAGCCACCAGGTGTGCACGTTGTTGCGGCCGGCCAGCAGGATCGAGCCGGCGACGGCGATGTTGGCAGCCAGCTCCAGCTGGAAGTTCGGATCGGACAGGTTCATGGCGCTATTGTCGTGGATCCACGCCGTGGATGGCCCGTGGCCACAGAAAAGGAAAGCCCCGCTTGCGCGGGGCCTTCCGTGTGCTGCGTCAGGCCGAGGCCCGAATCAGAACTTGTACTGGAACGAAGCCGCCAGCACGTCGCCACGGACCTTGTACTTGCCCGACAGCGAGTTGCCCTGGTTGTTGTTGCCAGCCGGCACGTAAACGTTCGGGTCGCTGGTGAACAGATGGGTATAGCCCAGGTTGTACTCGGTGTTCGCCGACGGGGTCCAGCCCACGCCCAGCGACAGCCACTTGCGGCTGGTATCCGGCACACGCACGTCGCGGTGGGCGTCGGTGGTCGGGGTCTGGTCCAGCGCCACACCGCCACGCAGGGTGACGGTATCGCTCAGCTTGTAGTCGGCGCCCAGCGACACGAAGGTGGTATCGCGGTAGCCGAACTTCAGCTCCGAATTCGGCTGCGGCGAGGCGTAGTCGACGGTGACGTTGTCAAAGGCGGTCGACCAGGCGGTACGGGTCACGTCGCCCATCACGGTCCAGCGGTCGTTGACCTTGTGGGTCACGCTCAGGGTGGCCGAGGCCGGCATGGTGACGTTGGCCTTGCCGCTGGTGTCCATGAACCAGCCGCGGGTGTTCGGCGAGTTGGTCAGCAGGGCACGGGCACGATCGGCGCCGCTGAAGGTCGCATCACCACCGGTGATCTTGTGCTTGACCTTGGAACGGTAGCTCAGGCCGATATGGGTGTTCTCGTCCAGCGAGAACAGGCCACCGACGGTCCAGCCCACGGCATTGTTGTCGCCCTCGATCTTCAGGGTGCCATCCGAGCTGCCCGGGGTGAAGCCCGGAGCGCCAGCACCGGCCAGGATGCTGCCGTAGTCGATGGCGTTGCTCAGCTCGATGGTCAGGTGTTCAACAAACACCGACGCGCCGAAGGACACGTATGGGTTGACGTCATACGACGCGGCGAAGCCGAGGTCGATGGCCTTCAGGTCGGTCTTCAGGCCGCTGTAGCGACCGACCCAACCGTTGTCGTATTCGGTCTTGAAGCCGAACGGAGCGGTCAACGACACACCGAAGTGGGCCTGCTCGCCGATCGGCATGTGGAAGTACGCAGCCGGAACCGGGGCGATCATGCCGGCGTCGCCGCCGTTGCCGCCCTGGGCCGGGAAGCCATTCGGGGTCCGCTGGCTGACGCCGGTACGGCCGGTGCCCTTGTACTTGGCACCGAAGCTGATGGCGCTGACGTCGCCCTGGATCATGGTGCCTTCCAGCTGGCGCATGCCGGCCGGGTTGACGGCGATGATGGAGGCGTCGCCTTCGGCGCTGCCGGAACCGGCGAACGCGCGGCCGAGGCCCTTGGCGCTGTTTTCCTTCAGCTGGAAGGCGGCAGCGTTGGCATCGGCGGCGGCCAGCGCACCGGCAACGCCGACGGCCAGCAGGGTCAGTCGGGCAATGGTGGAAGCGGTTTGCATCGTAGTTCTCTCTCCGGTAAGCGGTGATGGTGCTCTGAGTGCGCCTGCGCCCGGCAGGCCTTGGGGCCCTTCGGAGCGCGCCGGATTCCCCTCCCGACATACGACGCCGTATGCGAGTATTACCCAGAGCTGTTAATGAAACAATAACAGCGCAGGCGCTTTTTTCGTCCCAGAAGCTGAACAGGACAATCCCCGCCGTAAGCGCCCGCACGCTAGGCTATTGCCCATGTTCGTCTCCCTCCCGTCGCGCAAGAAGGCGGCCCTGCGCTGGGCCACGCCCGTGCTGTTTGCGGCACTGTGGCTGGCGTTCCTGTGGTCGATCTCGCGTCCGGACGACGCCCGCGGCAGCCTCTGGCTGGACTGGGGCGCCCTGTCCACCGGCCTGACCCACCCGCTGGACTGGTGGGCGACCCTGCAGGACGGCAGCGTGCTGCGGCTGTTCACGGCCCTGTTCCTGCACGCGGACTGGTCACACCTGCTGGGCAACCTGGTATTCCTGCTGATCTTCGGCCTGCCCGCCGAGCGGGTGCTGGGCCCGTGGCGGCTGCTGCTGCTGTTCCTGGTCGGCGGTGCCGTTTCCAATCTGGTGGCGATCTACACCATGGGCAGCCCGGACCAGATCATCATCGGTGCCAGCGGCGCGGTGTCCGCACTGATCGGCGCCTATCTGGCCCTGTTCCCGGGTGCCCGGCTGGGCGTGGTCATTCCGCTCGGCCTGTTCCTGGAGTTCGTGCGCGCCCCGGCCTACCTGCTGATCGGCGTCTGGGCCGCCCTGCAGGTGGTGTTCGCCCATATCGGCCCAAGCTTCGGCATGGTCGCCTGGTGGGCGCACATCGGCGGCTTCGTGTTCGGCGTGGTGTACGGGGTCTACGTGCGGGCGGCCATCGCCCGCCGCCTGCGCAAGCGCCACGGCTTCTGACCCCTGGTAGTGCCGGCCGCTGGCCGGCTCCACGCGCACCCGCTCGTTCGTGGCGTCGAGCGTGCTCGACTCCTTCATCGATATGGATCTGCTCCGTCCGCGATGACGCCGAATGCGTCACTCGCGACTGACCACCAACGTGTTGTGGTGGGTATCGAACAGCAGCGTAGCGCCGTCATCCAGCACGACGAAGTACTCAAAGAACGGCAACTCGCCGAGCAAAGGAATCAGTTCACTTTCCTGCAGAGTCCAGATCGGCCAAGGCAATGCGCGCTCATCTGACGCTACCAGGCACATTTCACCGTTCACTTCCGCCAGCAGTTCAGCCAGGCAGGAAAGGCCTTCATCGCTGCTGTCGTATTGGATCGTCTGATCAGACGTCGCTTTGCCTGCCCACCAATAGACAAAGCGCGGATCGATTCCATGGCGGACCGCCAGGGATTCCAGCAAGGTGGCGGCCCGGTCAGGTGGCAGCGGATCACGGCCAAGCAGTTGGCTGATCGTAGTCGCTAGGTTCGAATCGTCCATGGGCCGATTCTATCGGGCGACGCCTCGGCCGCGTCGCCTTGTGGATGAGCAGGGTGTCCGCCGGGCACAGCCCGGCGCTACCGTCAGGGCTTGGCCGGGACCGGAATGGGCTTCGCTTCCGGCTTCGCTTCTGGCTTCGCTTCTACCTTCGCCTCCGGCTTCGCGGCAGCGGCCTTCGCAGCCTTGGCCGCATCCGCTTTTGCCGCTTCGGCCTTCAAGCGTGCAGCCACCGAACCCGGGATCTTCAGCTCGGCCAGCGCGTCGTTGATCGGGCCATCGCCCGGCAGTACCGCACCTGCGTGATAGCCCTCGGTGCCCTCGTCGTCACCGCGCAGATGACCCGGCAGGGTCGCTTCGCTGTAATCGCTCAGGCTGGCCGGCAGTGCATCCTCGGCCGGCGTAGCGGCCGGCTTCAGTTCGACCTCCGGCACGATGCCCGTGGCCTGGATCGACTTGCCGCTGGGCGTGTAATAACGCGCGGTGGTCAGCTTCACCGAGTCACCGTTGTCCAGCGGCAGCACGGTCTGCACCGAGCCCTTGCCGAAGGTGCGGCTGCCAACCACGCGGGCGCGCTTGTTGTCGCGCAGTGCGCCGGCCAGCACTTCCGAGGCACTGGCCGAACCGGCGTCGACCAGCACCACCACCGGTGCGCCCTTCAACAGATCGCCCGGCGTTGCATCGAAACGTGCATCGCTGATGCTGATGCGGCCGCGGGTACTGACGATGTTGCCCTTGTCGAGCAGGTCGTCGGCCACCTGCACGGCAGCAGTCAGCAGGCCACCCGGGTTGCTGCGCAGATCCAGCACCAGGCCCTTGAGCTGGCCACCGGACTGCTTCTGCAACTGCTGCACGTGCTTCTGGAAGTCCGAACCGGTGTCGGCCTGGAACGTACTCAGGCGGATGTAGCCATAGCCCGGTTCCAGCAGGCGGCTGCGCACGCTGGTCACGCGGATGGTCTGGCGGGTGAGGCTGACATCGAACGGCTTGGGCTTGCCTTCGCGCACGATGGTCAGCACCACCTTGCTGCCGGCCGGGCCGCGCAGCGGTTCGCTGGCATCGATCGCGCTGATCGGCTTGCCGTCGATGGCGATGATCAGGTCACCGGCGAGGATGCCGGCCTTGGCCGCCGGCGTGTCGTCGATCGGCGAGATCACCTTCATGCTGGCGTTGTCCGGCTGCTGCTGCAGCTCAACGCCGATGCCTTCGTAGGCGCCGCTGGCCTGTTCGTCGAAGGCCTGCGCGTCTTCCTTGTTGAAGTAGGTGCTGTGCGGATCGAGGTCGAGCAGCAGGCCACGCACCGCTGCCTGCATCAACTTCTTGTCATCGACCGGATCGACATAGGCGGCACGCACCGCGTTGTACACGGCCACGAAACGGCGGATGTCCTCGAGCGGCACCTTCGAGGTCACCGCCTCCTCGCTGTTCGCTGCCTGCCCGCTGGTTTCCTGGCTCGGGGCGGGCGCGGTCTGCTGCGCCCAGGACAGCGCTGGCAACAGGGCCAGCAAGAGGGTGGCGGTACGGGCTGCGCGCATGGATCACTCCTGTCGACGGTGGCATGGTGCCCAAGGCACATGCACCGATTATGCGCGAAGCACAGCTAAATTCCCGTTGAATCCAGCCCGCACGTGGCGAGCGGGGATTCAGCGCCGCTGCAGCCAGCTGTCCGGATTCACCGGTTGCCCGCCACGACGCAGCTCGAAGTACAGCGCAGTGACCCCTTGGCCCCCCGAGTTGCCGACCTTGGCCACCGCATCGCCACGGCTGACCCGTGCACCGGCGTCCTTGAGGAGGGTGTCGTTGTGGGCGTACAGGCTCATGTAGCCATTGCCGTGGTCGACGATCAGGATCATGCCGTAGCCGGTCATCCAGTCGGAGAACACCACGGTACCGTCGGCCACGGCGGTGACGGTGCTGCCGGCCGGTGCGCCGATCAGCACGCCGCTGCTGGTACGCCCGTCAGGCAGCTTGCCGCCGTAGCGGGCCAGCAGGTTGCCGGACAACGGCCAACCCAGGCCCCCCACCTTCGGGGCCGGTGCGGAAGCCACCGCCGGCGGAACCTTGGTGGGCGGTGGCGGCCGGCCCTGCGCGGCAGCCTGGCGTGCGGCTCGTTCGGCAGCGGCCTTTTCGGCGGCAGCTCGACGTGCAGCCGCGCGACGCTCGGCTTCGGCACGGGCGGCGGCGGCACGCAGATTGGCCAGCAGTGTTTCCAGCGCCTTGGCATCCTGGCCCAGCGCCTGTTCCTTCTCGCGCTGGTCCTTGAAGCGCTCGTCCAGCGAGGCCACGGTCTTTGCACGATCGCGGCGGTCGGCTTCCAGCGCCGCTGCCTGCTGCTTCTGGTCCTGCTGCGCCCCCTGCAGCTTCTGCTTACGCTCCGCAATCTGCGCCTGCAGCGCTTCCAGTTCCTTCAGGTCGGCGGTCAGCGTGGTGATGCGCTGGGCCCGCTCACGCTGCAGGTAGCGGTGGTAGGCCAGGGCGCGATTGGCATCGGCCACCGTGTCCTGCGACAGCAGCAGCTTCAACGGTGCGTGGTTGCCCAGCTGGTAGGCCGCACGCAGCAGGCCGGCCAGCTCGCGATGCTGCTGGGCGAGGTTGGCCTGCAACGTGCTGCGGCGCTGTTCGGCCTCGGCCAGGGCCCTTCCCTGCTCGCGCAGCGCGGTTTCGGTCTGCGCCAACGCACGGCCGGTGCGGGCCACCTTCTCGTCGGCCTCGCGCAGCTGCTGCGAAGCCTGGCCGCGCTGGCCCTCGATCTGCCGGCGCTCCTGCGCCACGCCCTTCAGTTCACTGCGCAGTTTCTGCAGCTTGCGCTCGGTCTCGCGCGTGGTCTGCGCGGCACCCGGCAGCGGCAACGCCAGTGCCAAGGCCAGCCCCAAGAGCAGGCAGCGCCCGCCGCGAGCAGCGGCGATGTGATGTCGGCGTGATGGGAAGGCGTTGTTGCGCAAGGGCTTTCCAGTGACTTCAGGCAGTTGCAGGGGGTACCGGGGAATGGTGACATCTCCGCACGCGGCCTGCCAGCCACACATCCATCGAGGTCCCCATGAAAGCTCTCTCCATTCCGCTGCTGTTGGGCGTACTGCTGGTCACCGGGCCAGTGGCAGCGCAGGAAAACATCAGCAAGGTCAACGGCAGCATCAGCGCCGAACCCGGCCAGCGCTACGGCAAGCTGGACACCGTCAACGGCGGCATCCGCGTCGGCGAAGGCGTCGAGACCGGCAGCATCGACACCGTCAACGGCGGGGTCAAGGTCGCCGACCGCGCGCGCACTGGCAAGATCGAAACGGTCAACGGCGGCGTACGCCTGGGCCGCGAAGTGATCGCCCACGGCAGCGTCAGCACCGTCAACGGCAGCATCTTCAGCGATCGCGGCAGCCAGATCGAAGGCGGCGTTGAAACCGTGAACGGTGGCATCGGGCTGGTCGAAAGCCGCGTCGGCAACGACGTGGAAACCGTCAACGGTGACATCACCGTGGGCATCGGTTCGCAGGTCAAGGGCGGTGTGCACGTGCGCAAGCCGAACTTCAGCGTCTCGCTGACCGCCAGCCGCAAGCCACGCGTGATCATCGGTCCAAATGCCGTGGTGGACGGCCCGTTGCAGTTCGAACGCGAGGTGGTGCTGTACGTGCACCGCACGGCCCGCATCGGCCCGGTCACCGGCGCCGAGCCGATCCCGTTCGACACCGAAACCGCTCCGGCGGACTGAGCACACCGCGCCCATCGGTTCGGTGATACTCGCTGTTACCGGTCGTACACGTGGTGCGGCCGCCCTTTGTTTTCCAGGAATCGACGATGCCCCGCAAACTCCTCCTGTGCCTGGCCGCTGCGGCCGCGCTCAGTGCCTGCAAAGGCGAAGACACTCCGGCGCCCGCGCCGGCCACCGACACCGCCGCTGCCAAGCCGGCGGCCCATGCGTTCTCGCCGGAGATCAACGCCGGCGACTTCGCCGAGATGGTCAAGACGCTGGCTTCGGATGAATTCGAAGGCCGCGCCCCGGGCAGCAAGGGCGAGGAACTGACGGTCAACTACATCCGCGACCAGATGCAGCGCATCGGCCTGCAGCCCGGCAACGGCGACAGCTGGTTCCAGGATGTGCCGATGACCGAGACCACGGCCGACGAATCGACCGTGCTGAAGATCACCCAGGGCGGCAAGACCACCGAGCTGAAGTTCGGCACCGACATGGTGGTGGGTACCCGTACCGGCCAGGCCGAGGTGAAGGTCGATGCCAGCGACCTGGTGTTCGTCGGCTACGGCGTCGACGCGCCGGAGCAGAAGTGGAACGACTACGCCGGCCAGGACTGGAAGGGCAAAACGGTCGTCATGTTCGTCAACGACCCGGGCTTCCATGTCGATGACGCGAAGCTGTTCGACGGCAAGCGCATGACCTATTACGGGCGCTGGACCTACAAGTTCGAGGAGGCTGCGCGAAAGGGCGCCGCTGCCGCGCTGATCGTGCACGACACCGCCGGCGCTTCCTACGGCTGGGATGTGGTGAAGAACTCCTGGGCAGGCCCGCAGTACGACCTGCCGGCCAAGGATGACCCGGAAGCCCGCATTCCGGTGCAGGGCTGGCTGAGTGCTGACGCTGCCAAGGCGCTGTTCGCCGGTGCCGGCCTGGACCTGGCGCAGGCCTACAAGGACGCCAGCAAGCGCGGCTTCAAGCCGGTGCCGATGAAGGCCACCGCTGCGGTCGATCTGAAGAGCCAGATCGCGCAGAAGCAGTCGCGCAACGTGGTGGGCGTACTGCCGGGCAGCAAGCGTGCCGACGAGGCCGTGCTGTACATGGCGCACTGGGATCACCTGGGCAAGCACGAGGGCGAGACCGGCGACAACATCTACAACGGCGCGGTCGACAACGCGACCGGCGTGGCCGGCATCCTCGAGGTGGCTGAAGCCATGGCCCACCAGGAGCCGAAGCCGGAGCGCTCGGTGGTGTTCCTGGCGGTGACCCTGGAAGAATCCGGCCTGCTGGGTTCGAAGTACTACGTTGCCCATCCGACCTTCCCGCTGGACAAGATCGCCGGCGTGATCAACATTGATGCGATGTCGGTGGCTGGCCGTGCCAAGGACGTGACCGTCACCGGCTTCGGCAGCTCGGAGCTGGAAGACATCCTCAAGCCGCTGGCCGCGGCCCAGGACCGTACCCTGCACGGTGAGACCTCGGTGCAGAGCGGCTTCTACTTCCGTTCCGATCACTTCAACTTCGCCAAGGCCGGTGTGCCGGCCCTGTACGCCGATGGCGGCGAAGACCTGCGCGAGGGTGGCGTGGACGCGGGCCGCAAGGCTGCAGCCGACTACGGCGCCAACCGCTACCACGGCCCGAAGGATGAGTTCGATGCGGCCACCTGGAAGCTGGACGGCACCGTCGAAGACCTGCAGCTGATGTACGGCGTCGGCAAGGAACTGGCCGGTGGCGATCGTTGGCCGAACTGGTACGAAGGCAACCCGTTCAAGGCAGCCCGCGACGCGATGATGAAGGACAAGGCCCCGGCTGCGGCGAAGTAGCGTCGAGCTTGCTCGACTGAGTACTGAAGCAAGCCAAGGCGGCGCCCGCAAGGGCGCCGCTTTTTTGTGTGTGATCGCGCCCTGCAGTTGTAGATGCCAACCTTGGTTGGCGCCGTGGTTCCGTGCAGAGAGCATCCACGCATGGCGTGGATCTACCGGTAGTGCCGGCCGCTGGCCGGCAAACGATCGCTGTGTGGGCCTGCTGTTGGTAGCCGCCAACCTTGGTTGGCGCCATGGTTCCTCACGGAGGGCATCCACGCATGGCGTGGATCTACCGGGCGATGTAACGCCGTCGGGTTGCCGGCCAGCGGCCGGCACTACCCGCATTTCGCGCGCATAAAGAAAAACCCCGCTGCGTGAGCAGCGGGGTTTTGGGTGTAAACCCTGGCGATGACCTACTCTCGCATGGCTTGAGCCACACTACCATCGGCGCAGCTGCGTTTCACTTCCGAGTTCGGGATGGGATCGGGTGGTTCCACAGCGCTAATTTCACCAGGGAGACGGTTGCAGCAGCGCTTGCAGCGCCAGCTTCGCGATCTTGCCCTTGGGGCGGAAGGTACCCGGAAAATGCAGTGCCTTCACTTAATAAGAAAAACCCCGCTGCGTGAGCAGCGGGGTTTTGGGTGTAAACCCTGGCGATGACCTACTCTCGCATGGCTTGAGCCACACTACCATCGGCGCAGCTGCGTTTCACTTCCGAGTTCGGGATGGGAT
>NZ_JAWIRR010000026.1:0-66473 GCF_036320065.1 Stenotrophomonas sp. SMYL8 | reverse complement strand
TCGACGTTCGTGTGCGGGATGGGGATCGCTCGACTCGTCTGTCGGCTAGTATCCGCAGATGCATGCTTGACGGTCCCTCCACCCTGGCTCCTACATACCTCGTAGGAGCCGGGAGGAACATACAAGCCATGCTCGACTGTCTTTCCACCGCAGTCGAGCATGGCTCGACTCTACAAAGAGCGACGGCCGAGCATGGGCTCGGCTCTGCAGCAACCGCAGGTCAGCGCATCAGCACCACTTCCTCGGCCGAGGTCGGGTGGATCGCCACGGTGTCATCGAACTGGGCCTTGGTCGCGCCCATCTTCACCGCCACCGCAAAACCTTGCAGGATCTCGTCGGCCGCTTCGCCCAGCAGGTGGATACCTACCACGCGTTCTTCCGGGCCGGCGCAGACCATCTTGAACAGGCTGCGCTGTGTACCGTTGGCCAGCGCCTGCAGCATCGGTCGGAAACGGCTGTGGTAAACGCTCACCTGGTCGAAACGCGCGCGCGCTTCTTCCTCGCTCATGCCCACCGCACCCAGCGGCGGGTGCGAGAACACCACGCTGGCCACGTTCTCGTAATCCATCTTCGACTGCGGGCGACCACCGAACAGGCGATCCATCAACCGTCGCGAAGCAGCCACCGCCACCGGGGTCAGGCCAACCTTGCCGGCGATATCACCCACCGCGTGCACGCTCGGCACGCTGGTGGTCTGCCATTCGTCCACCTGCACCTGCTGGTGCTCGCCGATGCAGATGCCGAGCGCTTCCAGGCCCAGATCACGGCTGTTGCCGCGACGCCCGGTAGCAAAGAACACCGCGTCGAACACACTGTCGAGCGGGCCGTCATGGCCGAATGCACGCACCCGTTCGCCATCGCGCTGCAGTTCGCGCAGGCGATAGCCGAAATGGATGCGCACGCCCTGCTGCTTCAGGTTCTCGGCCAGCTGATCAGTCAGCTCGTAGTCGAAGCGATCCAGCAGCCGTTGGCCACGCACCAGCAGGCTCACCTTGCTGCCCAGTGCCTGCAGCAGGCCGGCCAGCTCCACCGCGATGTAGCCACCGCCGATGATCGCCACCTCGGCCGGCGCCGCACGCAGGTCGAAGAAATCATCGGAGACCAGGCCCAGTTCCGCGCCGGGGATATCTGGACGCAGCGGGTGCGCGCCGGTGGCAATCAGGATGTGCTCGGCGCTGTAACGCAGGCCATCGCTGCAGGCCACGGTATGCGCATCGAGCAGATGGCCGCGCGCCGGAATGCGCACCACGCCGGTCTCATCCAGGCGTTTGTGGTAGCTGGTGTGGATGTTGCTGATATAGGCCTGCCGGTGGATCACCAGTTCCTTCCACGACAGCGCCGGGCGCGCCTGAACATCGAAGCCCATCGCACTGGCCAGGCCGATGCGCTCGTGCAGGTCGGCCGCCAGCCACATCGCCTTCTTCGGCACGCAGCCGACATTGACGCAGGTCCCGCCCAGCTCACCGGGCTCCAGCATTGCCACGCGCTTGCCATGCTGCGCGGCGCGGATCGCGCCGGCCAGGCCGGCGGAGCCGCCGCCAAGGACGATCAGGTCGTAATCATAGGATGCAGTGCTCATCGGAATCGCTCGGGTCGGTAAGGGGCAGGATCGATCGCTGGCGTGCGGCCGCAGACGAGATCGGCGATCAGCTGGCCGGTGCCGGCGCTCATGCTGATGCCGAGCATGCCATGCCCCGCTGCAAGCCAGACGTGAGGATGTGCGGGCGCGCGGCCGATCAATGGCACGTCGTCCACGCTCATGGGGCGCCACCCGCACCACTGCTCCTGCAGCTGCGCACCGCGTGGCGCGCGCAGGTAGTGGTCGGCGGCCTGCTGCAGGGCCTGCAGGCGGGCCGTGCGCAGCCGCGGTTCGGCACCGGCGAATTCCATGGTGCCGCCCAGTCGCAACGCTTCGCGCCAGGCAATCACGAACACGGAATGGTCCTTCAGCACCACCGGGCGCTGCGGCACCTGCAACGGTCGCGACCAGGTCAGCGAATAGCCCTTGCCGGGCTGGATCGGTACGCGCAGATCCAGCTGCCGTGCCCAGCGCGGCGACCACGGCCCGGTGGCCAGCACCAGCTCGCGTGCGTGCAGCGTGCGTTCGCCGACGTGCACGCGCACACCCTGCGCGTCGGTGCTGAAATCCTGCACGTCCGAGTGCTCTTCGATCACCACGCCCTGTGAACGCAGCACGCGCGCCAGTTCGGCGGTGTAGCGGTCCGGACGCAGCTGCGCATCGCCGGGGAAGTGGATCGCCCCGGCAATGCGATCATGGAAAGCTGGATTGTCGCGCGCATAGTCGGCGCCATCGATGCGCGCCGTGGCGATGCCCTGCGCGTTCAGTGCCTCACACTCAGCGGCGTGGTGATCGAAATTGCGGGCATCGCAAAACACATAGTCCAGCCCGCGGGTATCGAACTCACAGTCCAGTGCATGCACCTGCACCCACTCGGCCAGGCGCAGCCGGGAATCATTCAGCAGCGCAGCGCGGGCGCGCGTGGCCTGCAGCCAGTCGCGGGCATTGCAGCGTGCGCCGAACTGCAGCAACCAGCGCCACAACGTTGGATCCAGCCGCATACGCACGTACAGCGGCGCGCGTGGATCAAGCATCCATCGCAGCGCGCGCAACGGTATGCCAGGCGCTGGCAGCGGCGGCGCGTGGCTGGGGGTGATGGTGCCGCAGTTGCCATGCGAGGTCGCGCCGCCGACACGCCCACGGTCGATCACGCGTACCTGCCGGCCCTGTGCGCGCAGCGCGAGCGCGACGGTCAGTCCAATGGCACCGGCGCCGACCACGATCACATCCTCGCGCGCGCCCTGCATCGATCAGCCCTGCCCGGCCCCGCGCCGCATCGGCGGCCACTGCCGGTAGGTCATCGCACGCCACAGCCATTCCATGGGCCCGAAACGGAAGCGGCGCAACCACGCGTGCGAAATGCCCACCTGCACAGCGAACAGCAGTAGTGCGAACAGCAGCTGCACGCTGCGCGGCATCACCTCGAACCATCCCAGTCCGTAGTGATAGAAAAGCAGCGTGCAGACCAGCGACTGCGCCAGGTAATGGGTCAGCGCCATGCGCCCCACCGGCGCCAGCCAGGCCAGCCGCCTGCGCCAGTGCACGATCCACGCCAGATAGCCCAGGCACATCGGTAGGCCGCCTATGGTCACCAGGCCCATCGCCGCCGTCACCGGAAGGTTGTAGGCGCCCGGTGCCAGGTAGGGTTTCCAGGCAACGCCGATCAACGTGACCAGCAGGCCCAGCGGCAACGCGACCCAGCGCAGCGACGCGTACAGCCGCGGGAAGCGCTCCGGCGCCGCCAGCGCGCCACTGCCGGCGAACCAGCTGCCGATCAGGAACATGCCCAGCACTTCCGGGCCGGTGATCAGCAGCGCCCCCATCGACGTACCGAACTCATTCAGGCGCTGCACATTGGCCTGCGCCCAGCTGCCCTGCCCGTACACCTGCCGCTGCAGCTCAATGCTCCGCTGCGCCTCGGCAAGCATGCCCTGCACATCTTCGGCCGAAGCCATCGACACCATCGCGCCGACCAGCAGCATCATCGCCACACCGCCGAGGTAGACCATCAACCCCATCCACGACAGCCAGCTGCGTGGCGCCTCGCGGCACGCCAGCAGCGGCAACGAGATCAGTGCATACATCACCAGAATGTCGCCGGACCAGACCAGCAGTGCATGGCACAGACCGATCAGCAGCAAGCCAGCGCTGCGGCGCAGGTAGAACGGGGTGAAGTCGCGCCCGGCGGCCTCAGCGCGCTGCGCCATCACCGCGAAGCCGGCACCGAACAGCAACGAGAACAGGGTGAAGAACTTGCCCTGCACGAACACGTAGACAAAGGCATCGGCCCAGTAGTCGATGCCCTGCCAATGCACGTCGATGCCGGTGAACGCCAGGTCCAGCGGCCCGCTGAAGGCCTCGATGTTCATCAGCAGGATGCCCAGCAGCGCAGCACCGCGCAGCACGTCAAGCACGGCGATGCGTTCGCCGGAAGCCACCGGCTGCAGGGAAGGAGAAGCGGCGTTCACAGGGCGTCCGTCGGGCAGGTCCGCCATTATGCCGCCGGCCCGTGCACCATGGATGGCCGCGTCGTGTTCCAGAAACGCAACGGCCCGCCGAAGCGGGCCGTTGCTGCCATCACGATCGCGCTGCGATCAGTGCTGGTGACCGCCGTCGCCGTGGACGTGGCCGTGGTCGATTTCTTCCTTGCCGGCTTCGCGCACATCGACGATTTCCACGTCGAAGTGCAGGTCCTTGCCGGCCATCGGATGGTTCAGGTCGACGTCGACGACGCTCATGCCGACCTTCTGCACGGTCACCGCACGCGGGCCGAAGTTGGTCTGCAGCACGACCTGCTGGCCCGGAGCCAGCTTGGTGTTGCCGAAGTGCTTCTTCGGCACGCGCTGGGACAGGCCCTCACGACGCTCGCCGTAGGCATCGGCAGCGTTGACGTCGACGCTGAAGGTCGCGCCGGCTTCCTTGTCCATCATGGCGTTTTCCAGGCCCGGGATGATGTTGCCGTGGCCGATCAGGATCGCCAGCGGCTCGCCGCGGTCCTTGGACGATTCGATCGGCTCCTGGCCGACTTCGGAAACGGTGTAGTGGAAGCGGACAACGCGGTCTTTTTCGATCTTCATGCGCAACTCTGTCTGGATCTGCCGGAGGCAGGCGGGTTGGGGCGGGTTGTCGCCCGGCGGGGACGCCGCCATCATGACGGCCAATCCTAAGGTGGCGCATTATCCGGAGATCATGCACATCACGCCAGTTTCGTCCGGCCTGCGCCGGCTCCTCGCCCCGGCCCTGCTGCTGGCCCTGCCCGTGCTGATGACCGCCTGCGGCGGCGCCAAGGCCACCCGACCCGCGCCGCCCCCGCCGACCGCGAACTGGCCGAAGACCGTGCCGGACAATCCCGAGGCGGCCAACTCGGTGCTGATGCGCGCCATCAGCCTGGTCGGCACCCCCTATCGCTATGGCGGCAATACCCCCGACTCCGGCTTCGACTGCAGCGGCCTGGTCGCCTACGTCTACCGCGAGATGCTGGACCTGAAACTGCCACGCACCTCGCGCGACCTGGCGGCGGTACAGGGCCCGAAGATCGACCCGCAGCGCCTGGCCACCGGCGACCTGGTGTTCTTCGGCAGCCGCGGCAGCGTCACCCATGTCGGCATTTATGTGGGTGAAGGGCGCTTCGTGCACGCGCCGAGCTCCGGTGGCACGGTCCGGCTGGACTCGCTCAGCGGTCCGTACTGGAAGGACCACTACACCGGAGCGAAACGCGTCCTTCGCTAAGATGAACAGGCGATATGTTCAAAATTGTGACGCACATCACCGTGCAACTAACGATTTACTAACGGAATTTTTAACTTATTGCCGCTTTTACAGGGCATGATGCCCCATCGTTTTTTTCCTGTGACCGACGCGTGACGACTGACGACCTGAAAAGCGAAGGCCAGACTTCCGTATCTTCACGTAGTGCCCGCCCGCTGTTGCTTGGCCTGGCACTGTGTCTGACCAGCCTTCCGGCCTGGTCGCAGACTGCTCCGAACCGTTCCGATGTGACCCCGGCCCCGGTGGCCGAGAGCACCCCCCGACCGGCCGCCAAGGCCGAGGCTGCCGCTCCGCAGCGCAGCCGCGTCGATGCCGCCGCCAGCGCCACGCTGGCCGCCCTGCTGCCGCACCTGGCTGCCAATGACACCATTCCGCTGATGGACCGCTCGGCCGTGGTGGCCGGTGATCTCAGCCGCCTGCTCGCCAACTACGACACCAGCAGCGCCGCCAATGGCAGCGTTGTCGGCACCGCCGCCGACAACGGCAAGGTGCAATCGCTGCTGCGCCGCGCGATGACCCTGCTGGGCACCCCGTACCGTTGGGGTGGCAGCAACCCGGACAGCGGTTTCGACTGCAGCGGCCTGGTCGGTTACGTGTTCCGCTCGGCCCTGGGCATCGAGCTGCCGCGCGTCTCCCGCGAAATGGCGCACGATGACAACGCCGAACTGATCAACGACCGCACCGCACTGGCTGCCGGTGACCTGGTGTTCTTCGGCCGCAAGGGCCGCGTCGACCACGTCGGCATCTATGTTGGCGATGGCCGCTTCCTGCACGCACCGAGCTCCGGCAAGGACGTCCGCGTGGACACCCTGCTCAGCGGCTACTGGGGCAACAAGTTCATGCAGGCCCGCCGGGTCGACCTCTGACCCGCTGGCGCCACCGCGCCGCCTGACACGAGAAAGCCGCTGCCCTGCAGCGGCTTTTTTGTTTGCGCCCCCACTGGGTGCCGACCTTGGCCGGCACTGCGCCACCTGCCCCGGTGGGTGCCGACCGTTGGTCGGCACTGCGGCCATCCACGCATGGCGTGGATCTACCAGGGACCTACCCTGATCGGCACCGCGCCAGTCAGCTCCAAAACAAAAAGCCCGCCGGTCAGGGCGGGCTTTTCATCTCCACGCAACCTCAGCCGCGTGGCGGTGTCGGGTCCGGATCGTCCACGCCCACGTTGCTGGACGGGTTGTCATACACCGCCTGGTCAAGCAGGCCGGTTTCCTTGGCCACGATCACCGGCACCAGCATCTGGCCCGTCACGTTCGTCATCGTGCGCATCATGTCCAGGATGCGGTCGATGGCATACAGGTAGCCGATGGTCTCCAGCGGCAGGTTGGCTGCGCTCAGCACCACCGTGGCCATGATCACCGCGGTACCCGGCACGCCGGCGGTACCGAAGCTGCCCAGCACCGAGGCAATCAGCACCACCACGTACTGCTCCGGGGTCAGCGGCACACCGCTGTACTGCGCGATGAACACCGCGCACAGCGCCGGGTAGATCGCGCCGCAGCCATCCATCTTGATGCTGGCACCCAGCGGCACCGCGAACGAACCGTAGTCCTTGTTCACGCCCAGGTTGTGGGTGATCGAGCGCAGCGCCACCGGCATCGCTGCGAAGCTGGACGAACTGACGAAGGCGACCTGCATGCCCGGCGCCGCGCCACGGAAGAACTTCAGCGGGTTCAGGCCGTGCGCCAGCAGCAGTGCGCTGTAGACCACCACGATGTGCAGGGCGCAGGCCACGTACAGCGCCAGCACGAAATGCCCCAGCGGCAGCAGCTTCTCGAAACCGTAGCTGCCGACCAGGCCAGCAATCAGGCCGAAGGTGCCGATCGGGGTGACTTCCAGCACGAAGCGGGTCACCTGGATCATGATGTCGCTCATCTGGCCGACCAACTTGCGCGCCTCGGTCACCTTCTCGCCCAGCTTGACGATGGCAAAGCCCACCAGGCCAGCGAAGAAGATCACTGGCAGGATCGAGCCGCGACCGGCAGCCAGCACGGTTTCACCGGCCGCATTGACCTTGGTGCCGATGCCGGACAGCGCGTAGAAGACATTGGCCGGCACCACGTCCAGCAGCACCTGCACCACGCTGGGCACTTCGCGCGGCACGTAGTTGCTGGCCATCGACAGCTGCAGGCCACCGGCGCCGGGCTGCAGCACGGTACCCACGCCCAGGCCGACGCACACCGCCAACGCGGCGGTGATCACGAACCACAGGAAGGTGCGGCCACTGAGCGCGGCGACCGACTTCTGGCCGTGCAGCGACGAGATTGCGTTGATGACCGCGAAGAACACCAGCGGCACGGCGATCATCTTGATCAGGGTGACGTACAGCTCGCCGAGCGGGCCGAACCACGTTTCCGCGGCCGGGCCGAGCGCCCAGCCGGCCAGCGCGCCGAGCACGAAGCCACCGACCACGCGCTGCCAGAATGGAATCCGCAGCCAGGCAGAGACCAGCTTCATAGGCAATCCAGAGGGGAAGGAAGGGATGCTGGCACGATAGCCCAAGGCGGCCCGCGGAACGACCGCCCGGCCGGCAAATCAGTGTGTCATCGGCGTGCCTTGCGAGGGCGGGCATAATGAACGTCCCGTTACAGTTTGTGAGATCCCAGCGTCCATGCGCCGTTCCGTCTCCCTGTTGGCCGCCTGCGCCACCACCCTGCTGCTGGGCGCCTGCGCCAGCACCACCCCCGCGTCCGCCCCGGCCGGCGTGAAGGTCGCCGTCGACCCCGTTGCCCATCCGGCCGGCGAGACCCCGCAGTGGTGGTACCGCAGCGGCGCCGCCCAGGCCGCCGCCAACGGCGCGATGTCCGGCAAGGCCAAGAACGTCATCCTGTTCCTCGGCGACGGCATGAGCCTGACCACGGTGGCCGCCTCGCGCATCTACGAAGGCCAGCAGAAGGGCGGCTCGGGCGAGGAGAACCTGCTGTCCTGGGAGCGCTTCCCGGCCACGGCGTTCAGCAAGACCTACAACACCGATTCGCAGACCCCGGATTCGGCTGGCACCATGACCGCCATCACCACCGGCGTGAAGACCCACATGGGCGCGATCGGCGTCAGCGCCGGCAGCCGCACCGACTGCGCCGACAGCCTGTCCAAGGGCCTGCTGACCTGGCTGCAGCTGGCCGACAGCGCCGGCCTGGCCACCGGTGTGGTGTCCACCGCACGCCTGACCCATGCCACTCCGGCCGCCACCTACGCGCACTCGCCCGAGCGCAACTGGGAAAACGACACCGACCTGACCGAAGCCGCGAAGGCCGCCGGCTGCAAGGACATCGCCCAGCAGCTGTTGTCCACCTCGCGCTATGGCCGTGGCCCGCTGGTCGCCCTCGGCGGCGGTCGCGGTGAATTCACCACCGTGGAAGAACGCGATCCGGAATACGACGACAAGGTCGGCCAGCGCCTGGATGGCCGCAGCCTGGTGCAGGAATGGCAGCAGGCGCACCCGCAGGGTGCCTACGTGTGGAACAGCAAGCAGCTGGCCGCCGCCGCCAACGCTCCGGCCATTCTTGGCCTGTTCGAGCCGGACCACATGCGCTACGAGTACGAGCGCCCGCAGGATCCGGGCGGTGAGCCGAGCCTGGCCGAACTGACGGCGGCAGCCATCAAGAACCTGGCCAAGCACCAGGAAGGCTACGTGCTGATGATCGAAGGCGCGCGCATCGACCACGCCAACCACAGCGGCAACGCCTACCGTGCGCTGACCGAGACCGTGGCCCTGTCCGACGCGGTGCGCGTGGCCAACGAACTGACCTCGGCCGACGATACCCTGATCATCGTCACCGCCGACCACTCGCACACCCTGAACTTCGTCGGCTACCCGGCGCGCGGCAACCCGATCCTGGGCAAGGTGAAGGACAAGGGCGGCGAAGATGGCGCTGGCAAGCTCGACTACGCGCTGGACGGCACCGGCCAGCCGTACACCACCCTGAGCTACGCCAACGGCCCGGGCCATACCGGCAGCAGCAACCAGCAGCCGGCCGGTCCGAAGCGTTACCCGCACAACCCGAGCAGCTTCGAACCGGCCAACGGCCGCCCGAACCTGCGCGAGGTCGACACCGAGCATCCGGACTACATGCAGGAAGCACTGGTGCCGATGAAGTCCGAGTCGCACGGCGGCGAAGACGTCGGTATCTGGGCACGCGGCCCGGGCAGCAAGGCGATCCGCGGCACGCTGGAACAGAACGCGATCTACCACATGATCGTGCAGGCCACCCCGGCCCTGCGCGAACGCCTGTGCCAGGCCGGCACCTGCGATGACAAGGGCGTGCCGGTGCAGCTGCCGGCGCCGACCGCATTCGAGCGCAAGGCCGAGGCCAAGTGATCGTGAGGCAGGCCTACCCTGCTCCTGCCAGCGGCCGCTTCGCGCGGTCGCTGGTCCTGCTTGGCGTGCTGGTCAGTGCCAATGCAGCGGCACAGACATCGGCGTGCAAGCTGCTGACCGACGAACACGGGTTGTGGCCGCTGCCCAACTGCGAAGTGGTCGATCACCGGCCGAAGATCAGTGCCGACACCTTGAAGGACCTGAATTACGACGACCATGGTCTGGCCGTGGTGTACGCCGACCAGGGCTTCCACTACGTCAACCGCAAGGGCCGCAGCCTGCCGGTACTGACCTGGGACAACGGTCCGGAAACACCGCAGGAAGGCCTGCTGCGCGCCCGCGTCGGCAACCGCGTGGCCTACTTCGATCTGAAGTTCCGTCAGGTGGTGCCCGGCACCTTCGATTTCGGTTGGCCGTTCCAGGATGGCGTGGCCGAAGTCTGCAATGGCTGCCGGCGCGGCACGCCGGATGCCGATGGCCACACGCCGATGGAAGGCGGAGAGCGGTTCCGCATCGACCGTTCGGGTCGTCGGGTAAAGTAGGGTTTTCGGCAGGGCTGCGCCCTGCACCTGCAGACGCAACGGCAACGGCCGAAGCAACAGCGTGCATTCCGTGGGATGGCGGGGCACTGCGGGTTTGCGGGGACGGCGCAAGTACGTCCATGTAGCCTTGATCGCCGCATCCATGCGGCTCACACCCCGCAAACCCACAGTGCCCCGCCTCTGACAGATCTCCGCGGCTGTTGGTAGGTGTCGACCTTGGTCGACACATCTGTCAGATATCGAATGAGTCATCCACGCGTGGCGTGGATCTACTGTGTCGACCAAGGTCGACACCTACCAAAGCGGTGCACGACGCCGTTCTGGCAGATCGCGGCATTCTGTCGAAGCCGGGGTGGGTCCGGTTGCGGGGGCGTGAGCCGCATGGGCCCGAGGCATGCCTCGGGCGGGTTGGGCACGACGCCCAACCCCGGTCTTGCCGTGTGCGCAGGACAGCGCACACGAGCAAGCGGCGACCGAGCTTACATGGGTGAGGGCGCTTTGCTTGCGAAGCACGGCTTCGCAAGCGCCCGAACGCACAGCCGCCAGCGGCTGGGCCGGGCCCCGGAGGGGGACTTGCAGCGGCCCCCGCAACCGGACCCACCCCGCCAACCCTCAGGAAACCCGCTTCTGCTGTTGCTTCGGCCGTTGCCGTTGCTTGCGCGTCTGCGGGTGCAGGGCGCAGCCCTGCCGACCAACCCTATACTTGCCGCCGTGACTGAATTTCCTGCCCTCGTTCCGCTGGATGCGCCGCTGCTGGTGGGCTACAGCGGTGGTGTCGACTCCACCGTGCTGCTGCATTGGCTGTGGCGCTGCGCGCAAGCTTCCGGCACGGCGCTGCGCGCGGTGCACGTGCACCACGGGCTGCAGCCCGATGCGGATGACTGGGTGCTGCACTGCCAGCAGCAATGCGACGCCAGGGGCATCGAACTGGCCGTGCACCGCGTGCAGGTCGAGAACGGCACAGGCCTGGGCACCGAGGGTGCCGCGCGACTGGCACGACGCGCCGCGTTCGCGGCCGAACTGCGCGACGGCGAAACCCTGGCGCTGGCACAGCACCAGGACGACCAGGCCGAGACCTTCCTGTTGCGCGCCCTGCGCGCTTCCGGCGTCGATGGCCTGGCGGCGATGTCCACGCACAGCCGCCTTGGCGAAAAGCCTCTATGGCGACCGCTGCTGGCAGTGCCACGCAGTGCACTCCTCGACTACGCCCACCAGCATGCACTGCACTGGATCGAAGACCCCAGCAACGCCGACGACCACGCCGATCGCAACTTCCTGCGCCTGCAGGTACTGCCACTGTTGCGCCAGCGCTGGCCGCATGCCGCTGCGGCGATGGCGGGCAGCGCAACGCACTGCGGGCAGACCCGCGAACTGCTTGACGAGGAAGACGCCGAGCTGATCGCACACCTGGAAGTCGCTCCACGCGTGCTGTCGCTGCAGCTGCTTCGCCAGGTCTCAACGGGCCGTGCCGCACGCGTGCTGCGTGCCTGGGTGGCCGGCCACGACGCGGCACCGCTGCCGGCCACCGTGCTGCAGCAGGCGCTGGACGAGCTGCTGCCGGCCGACAACGATCGCCAGGCGCGGGTGCGCTGGCACGATCACGCGATCCAACAGTGGCGCGACCACGCCTACCTGCTGCCGGCCCGGCTGCCTGCGCTTCCCCACGAGTGGCAGGCCGAATGGGATGGACGCGCACCGCTGGCACTGCCCGATGGTGGACAGCTGCGCCTGCAGGGCACCCCGGCCTTCGATCGCCCGCTGCAGGTCCGTGCACGCGTGGGCGGTGAGCGCATTCTGCTGCCCGGTCGCCAGCATTCGCACGCGTTGAAGGACTGCCTGCAACGCGAACACCTCGCCCCCTGGCGACGCGCGCAGCTGCCGCTGATCTTTGATGGCCCGCTGTTGCTGGCCGCCGCCGACGTGGTCATCGCCGCACCGCTGCAGGCCTGGTTGCAGGCGCATGGCGCGCAGTTGCAGTGGCGCCCGGGCGGCTGGTGAATTGACCCCCGCGCGCGGCCCGTCCACACTTGCCGCATGGCCAAGAAGTCCCCCGAAAACGCCTCCCCGGTCGCCCAGTTCGAGCAGTCGCTCGAATCGCTGGAGCAGCTGGTGGAGCAGATGGAAACCGGCGAGCTGAGCCTGGAAGCTTCGCTCAGTGCTTACGAACGTGGCGTCGGTCTGTATCGCCAGTGCCAGCAGGCGCTGGAGCAGGCCGAGCTGCGCGTGCGCCTGCTCAGCGATCCGGCGCAGCCGGAAGCATCCGAGCCTTTCGATCCGCCCAGCCATGACAGCTGAGGTTCTGTTTGCGCGCTGGCGCGACCGTATCGAAAGCCAGCTCGACGCCGCGCTGCCCTCGCCTGCCGAAGCACCGCAGCGCCTGCACCAGGCCATGCGCTATTCGGTGCTGGGCGGTGGCAAACGCATGCGCCCGCTGCTGGTCTACGCCAGTGGCCACCTGTTCGGTGCGCAGCCGGAAAGCCTGGATGCGGCCGCCATGTCCGTCGAACTCATCCACGCCTACTCGCTGGTGCATGACGACCTGCCGGCAATGGATGACGACGCGCTGCGTCGCGGCAAGCCGACCACCCACATCGCCTTCGACGAAGCCACCGCGATTCTGGCAGGCGATGCGCTGCAGACGCGTGCCTTCGGCCTGCTGGCCGATGCACCGCTGCCTGCCACGCTGCGCGTGGCCTGCCTGCAGACCCTGGCCCACGCGTCCGGCGCCGCTGGCATGTGCGGTGGCCAGGCGCTGGATATCGATGCCACCGGCCAGCAGCAGACGCTGGCGGCATTGACCCGCATGCATGCCCTGAAGACCGGCGCGCTGATCCGTGCGGCGGTGCGCATGGGCGCGCTGTGCGGCCAGGCCCACGAACCTCAGCTGGCCCAGCTGGACAGCTTCGCTGACGCACTCGGCCTGGCCTTCCAGGTACGCGATGACATCCTCGATGTCGAGGCCAGTTCCGAGCAGCTGGGCAAGACCGCCGGCAAGGACCAGGCGCAGGACAAGAGCACCTTCCCTGCCCTGCTCGGCATGGACGGTGCCAAGGCTCAGCTGCACGAACTGGCCGCACGCATGCAGTCGATCCTGGCCGGGTATGGCGAAGAGGCCGATGCACTGCGTGCACTGGCGACGCTGGCGGTCGAACGCGATCATTGATCGCTCGCCGGGCACCGCCCGTCGCTCCCCGCACATGAAAACGCCCGGCAATGCCGGGCGTTCTCAATTCCGCATGCCGCCGGTATTACTTGACCAGGCGCAGCGCGAACGGGTAGCGGTAGGCTTCGCCGTTGTTCGCCTTGACCGCGGCGATGATGCAGAACACCAAGTTCAGGATGCCGACGATCGGGGCCAGGATGCCGCCGATGATCACGATGGTCAGCACGATGCAGATCAGCATCGCGATGGTGATGGTGATCTGGAAGTTCAGCGCTTCCTTGGCCTGGTCGGTCACGAAAGCCTTGCCGGCGTCGTCCTTGTTGATCAACCAGATGATCAGCGGACCGATGAACCAGGTGAAAATGCCCAGCAGGTGCGCAGCCAGCGCCATGGTGCGCTGGTCGGCCGGGGCCTCGGTGGTGGCCGGCGGCGGCGGGACGTTATCGAATTCGCTCACGACAAAACTCCTTTTCATTGGGTGGTCTTGACCCACCAGCACCAAGCTGGTTGCGTCAGGCGGGCATAGCTTACGCCATCAATACCATCAATCATTACCGGCGATGGTCATCCGCCCCAGCAGGATCGAACCGGTCCGGATGTGCGAGCGCGGGTCGACGTCGCTGCCGACCGCTTCGATGCTGCTGAACATCTCGCGCAGGTTGCCGGCGATGGTGATGCCATCCACCGGGTACTGGATCTCACCATTCTCGACGCGGAAGCCGCCGGCACCGCGCGAGTAGTCGCCGGTCACCCCGTTCACGCCCTGCCCCATCAATTCGGTCACCAGCAGGCCATCGCCCATCTGCCGGGCGATGTCCTGCAGGGAGCCCGCGTTGGCGGCCAGCTGCAGGTTGTGCACGCCACCGGCATTGGCGGTGGTCTGCAGCCCCAGCTTGCGTGCCGAGTAGCTGCCCAGCACATAGCGCTGCAGCACGCCGTCACGGACCAGGGCCGAAGCACGCGTGGCCACCCCGTCACCGTCGAAGGCGGCCGAGCGCAGGCCACGGCGCAGGTGGGGCAGTTCCTCGATCTGCATCCAGTCCGGGAACAGCTGCTGGCCAACGCTGTCCAGCAGGAAGCTGGCCTGGCGGTACAGCGCACCGCCGGACACCGCCGACAGCAGGTGGCCAACCAGGCTGCGCGCTACTTCCGGGGCGAACAGCACCGGCATGGTGCCGGTGGCCATCGAGCGAGGCTGCAGGCGGGCGACGGTGCGCTCGGCAGCACGACGGCCGACCAGGCCCACGTCTTCCAGGTCCTCCCGGGCCAACGCGCTGGTGTACCAGCCATCGCGCTGCATGCCATCGCCCTGGCCGGCGATCAGCGCACAGCCCACCGAATGATGGGTGCCACGCTCACGGCCGAAAAAGCCATGCGAATTGGCGTACACCGACAGGCTCTGCATGCTCGACACCGAGGCGCCGTCGGAATTACGGATCTGCGCATCGGCCTCACGGCCTGCGTTCTCGCAGGCCAGGGCCAGGTCCACCGCCTCGTCGGCCTGCAGCGCCCAGGGGTGCCAGGCATCCAGATCCGGGAAATCGGTGGCCATCAACGCGGCCTCGGCCAAGCCGGCAGCCGGGTCATCTTCGGTGTGCCGGGCGATCGCACAGGCCTGCTCGACCGTGGCGGCAAGGCTGGCCTCGTTCAGGTCGCCGGTGCTGGCGCTGCCCTTGCGTTGGCCGAAATAGACGGTGACGGCGATACCGCGGTCACGGGTGGACTGCACGGTCTCCACCTCGCCAAGGCGGACATTGACCTCCAGGCCACGATCCTCGCTGCAGCTGACCTCGGCCTGGCTGGCGCCCAGCGCACGGGCGCGGTCGAGCAGCTGCTGGGAGAGGTCGGCCAGCCGTTCCAGCCGGGCCAGGCTGTCGTCGCCGACAGCGACTTCAGGGGCGATCACGTTCAATGCTTTATCCTGTACGGGTTGGGCCCGGCATCACGCCGGGCGACTTTTTTTGAGATCAGGTAGGAACGATGCGCGGACGCGACGAAGAAACCGGTGAATTCCACGACAAGAGCCGCAGCCAGAACCGGCGCGACGCGCTCGACGTCCTGGCCCTGGGCGAGAAGCTGGTGTCGTTGACCCCGGCGCAGCTGGCACGCCTGCCGATCCCGGAAGACCTGCTGCCGCATATCGCCGAGTGCAAGCGCATCACCGCCCACATCGCCCACAAGCGCCAGCTGGCGTTCCTGGCCAAGCACATGCGCCGCGAAGAAGACGCCACGCTGGATGCGATCCGCGATGCGCTGGACGCCAACAGCGAAACCGGCCGCCGCGAAGTGGCGATGATGCACCGCGCGGAAGACTGGCGCGAGCGCCTGCTGGCCGAGGGTGACAAGGCGCTGGCTGCACTGCTGGACGACTACCCGCAGGCCGACCGCCAGCAGCTGCGCACGCTGGTGCGCAATGCCCAGGCCGAAAAGGCCAGGAACAAGCCGCCACGCGCCTACCGCGAAATCTTCCAGGTGCTGCGCGCCCTGATGCTGCCGGCCGCACTGGGCCTGAAGGCCAGCGCCGAAGACGCCGACCCCGTCGACAGCGACGAAGCCGACGAGGACTGAGTCCGCGCCGGCCTGGGCGGTGGCGCTGGCCATCGCCCGGCTCAGGCCTGGGTACCGCCGACCGTGATGCCCTCGATCAGCAGCGAGGGCTGGCCGACACCCACGGGCACGCTCTGCCCGTCCTTGCCACAGATGCCCACGCCCTCGTCCAGGGCCAGATCGTTGCCGACCATGCGCACCTTCTGCATGGTTTCCGGACCGTTGCCGATCAGCGTCGCACCCTTCACCGGCGCGGTGATGCGGCCATCCTCGATCAGGTAGGCCTCGGTGGCCGAGAACACGTACTTGCCGCTGGTGATGTCGACCTGACCGCCACCGAAGTTGACTGCGTACAGGCCCTTCTTCACCGAACGGATCATTTCCTGTGGGTCGTGCTGGCCGGCGCGCATGTAGGTGTTGGTCATGCGCGGCATGGTCAGGTGCGCGAACGATTCGCGGCGGCCGTTGCCGGTCGGCGCCATGCCCATCAGCCGCGCATTGAGGCTGTCCTGCATGTATCCCACCAGAATGCCGTCCTCGATCAAGGTGGTGCACTGGCTCGGATGGCCCTCATCGTCGATGTTCAACGAACCACGGCGTCCGTCCAGCGTGCCGTCATCGACGATGGTCACGCCCGGGGCGGCAACGCGCTCGCCGATGCGGCCCGCGTAGACGCTGGTGCCCTTGCGGTTGAAGTCGCCTTCCAGGCCATGGCCGACCGCTTCATGCAGCAGCACGCCGGGCCAGCCCGGACCAAGCACCACCGGCATCACCCCGGCCGGTGCCGGAACGGCGTCCAGGTTCACCAGCGCCTGGCGCAGCGCCTCGCGGGCAAAGGCCTCGGGGCGGCCGTCGGCGAACAGCTCCTCATACCCGTAGCGGCCACCACCGCCGGCATAGCCGGACTCGCGGCGGCCGTTGTGCTCGACGATCACCTGCACGTTCAGGCGCACCAGCGGGCGCACGTCAGCGCCCAGCACACCGTCGCTGCGGGCGATAAGTACCGTATCGACGCCGCCGGACAGGCTCACCATCACCTGCTTCACGCGCGGGTCGGCGGCGCGCAGGTAGCCATCCAGGCGCTTGAGCACCTCGACCTTGGCCTCGTTGCCGATGCCATCGATCGGGTCCAGCGCCGGGTACAGCGCGCGCGCGTTGCCGCGCAGCAGCGACCGCCCGGACTGGGCGCCACCTTCACGCGAGATCGCACGCGCCGACTGCGCCGCCGTCAGCAGCGCATCGGCATGGATGTCGTCGGAGTAGGCGAAGCCGGTCTTCTCGCCGGAAATCGCCCGCACGCCCACGCCCTGCTCGATGGAATGGGCGCCGTCCTTGACGATGCCGTCTTCCACGCTCCAGCTCTCGCGGCGGGCATGCTGGAAATAAAGGTCGCCGAAGTCCACACCGGGGCCGAGCAGCTGGCCGAAGGTGCGCTCCAGGCCAGCGGTATCCAGGCCGCCGGGGCGCAGCAGGCGGTCTTGGGCAAGCGTCAGGGCGATATCAGTCATGGTTCTCGATCTGGGGATGCGGGGGCGCTCAGGCAAGCCCCGTGAACAGGAAAGCCGCGCTCAACGCGAGCGCGGCAGGCCGGTGACGGTCGGCGGAATGGCCGGCGCCGGTGCCGGTACGGGTGGCGGAGCCTTGTCGCGGCTGCGCTCGATCACTTCCACCTTCGGTTCCTTCCATGGACCGGTCACCTTGTAGGTACGGGCGCCAATCTCGCCCAATGGCTTGGACAATACCGCATTGGTGGCCGCGCCCAGCGCCGCCCCCACCGGACCACCGGCGACCGCACCCACCACGGTCAGCAGATTGCCTGCACGCGGGTTGACGTCGATGGTCTGGTCGAACTGCTGGTTGCGCAGGTCGGCCTGGCCGCGGATGGTGATGTTGGCTGCCGGGCCTTCGATCAGCACTTTGTCGGTGCGTGCCATGCCCTGGCCGAACTGCATGCTGCCGTCGATCTGGTTGAACGCGAAGCCCTTGGAGAAGAAGTCGCGGAAGTCGAACATCAGGCGCCGCGGCAGCTGGGTGACACTGAGCAGGCCCAGCACCCGGCCAGCGCCCGGTTCCAGCTCCAGCAGCTGGCCGTTGCGCGCGTGCAGGTCCAGGCGGCCCTGCAGGTTGCCCAGCTGGAAGTCCGACGGCCCCCCACTCCACGTGGCCTGCAGCTGCGCCTGGCCGGAACCGCCACGCAGCTGGCCGCCGTAGTCGAGGTTCTGCATCAGTCCGCCCAGGTCCTCGCTGCGCACCTGTGCGGTCAGCTCGGTGCGGGCACCACCGGTGCGGCCCAGCCAGCGACCGCTGATGTCGATCTCCTGGTCGGGCGCACGGAAGCGCAGCTCGTCCACGTTCAGGCCATTGGCCAGCGGCCGCGTACGCAGTACCGCCTGGCCCAGCACCACCTTGCCGAACTTCAGGTCGGCGATGTCCAGCGCGAACGGCGGCAGCTTGGCCGGGTCCATGTCGTTGGCGCCGGCCTGTACCCGTGCCGGTGCGGCCGATGCACCCGGAGCCGCCGGCAGGGATTGCCAGTGCACGCGGTCGAGCTGGCCACTGATGGTGCCGCCGTCTGCATTGGGGACGGTCAGGCGCCCGGCCAGCGACGGGCCGTCCAGGCGCACATCCAGTGCCTGCGCGCCCGGGCGCAGCTGCAACCGGGTCTGCTCGAACACGCCACCGATCAGCTTCAACTGGCCGACCTGCACGTCCACCGCACGCAGCGGCATGGCGTCGTCATCACTGCCACCCCGCGCCAGACTGATCCACTCCAGAGCGTCCAGGGTCGGACTGCGGCCATTGACGGTCAATCCGCTCGGCGGCGGCTCGCGGTCGACATGGTCGCTGCCCAGCGTCACCTGCACACCGGTCTGGTTGTTGTGGCTGCGTGCGGCCAGCGCCAGGCGCTGGCCGAACGCCACGTCGATGCGGCCGGCCCCCATCGGCAGCTGTGCAGCCACGGTGGTCGCCAACGGCTCGGCAGCCGGTTTGTCCAGCGGCGCCGGCAGGTCCAGCCGGGTCCCGACCAGATCGGAGCTCAACCGCAGCTCGCTGGGCGGCGCAGGCGCCCCCGGAGTGACCTTGGGCAGGCTGACCGCGATGGTCCACGGCGAGGTTCCGGTGATGTAGGGCTTGAGCCAGGCCATCTCCGGCGCGCGGTCGATCAGCACGCCGGCATCCAGCGTGGCCGACAGCTGCGATTCGAAGGCCAGTCTGCTGTCGTGCACGTAGCCACCGGCACGCAGGCTCAGGCGACCGTCCTGGCCGAGGTGGCGCACCGACAGCGCCTCGGCATCGAAACCGCCATTGCTGTAGCGCGCCTGCCCCTGCATGTTGTCGAAGGCGAGCTGGAAGCGCTTGTCGACCAGCTTCACGCCGGCCAGATCGACCGTCCCCTGCAGGTGGCCGCCACCTTCATCGTGGTGCAGTGGCTGCAGCAGATCGAAGGTCACATGCGCCGGGCCGGCAGCAGTGAGGTTGTCCAGGGTGTCGCCATAATCCTTGTGCAGCGGGCTCTGCCGCAGCATCGCCAGCAGCTTGCCCGCCTCGCTCTGCGCATCGGCGCGCACATACAGCGGCTGCTGCCCGAAATCCGGAATGCCCGCCTCGAACTTCTGCACCGCCACACCGGCCAGATCGCCGCGCCCATGCATGTCGAAGCCGGGGCCGATGAAGGCGATATCGGCGTCGACCTGGCTCATCAACGGCCAATCGTGCTGGAAACGGATGTCACCGTTGGTGATATGGCCGGTGGCCTCGAAGCGGCCATCGTTGTTGTCGAACGGCCAGTCGTCCAGGTCGCCACTGACCAGGCCGATGCCATTGCGCACCTGGCCGCCGGCCAGCGCCATGTCCAGCCAGTCGGTGGCGCCCTTGCTCATCTTGGAGTGGATCCAGAAGCGCTTGGCCGCAGTCATCGGCACGTCGTCCAGCTTGGCCGCCAGCTGCAGCCACGGCCGCGTACCGTCCCCCTGGAACCAGACCCCGCCGCGCACGTCGGCCGCATAGTCGGTGCCTTCCACGCGCATCGCCGCAGTACCGATACGCCAACCACCGCCCTCGTCGCGCCAGCCCACCACCTGTCCCGCCAGATGCAGGTCATGACGCACACCAAAGCCGGTCGGCCAATCGAACTGCAGCTGCCGTTGCGGCTGCAACTGCAGGCTGAAGCCATCCGCGTCGCCTTCGAAGCGCCCGCCCAGGCCGCGCAGGCCGGGCGAATTGCCCACGCTGGCGAAGCCCAGCGACTGCAGTTCGCCCTGCGCCCACAGCGGGCCATCGCGATCGCCCGCCAGCTGCAACTCGCGCACATCCAGCTGCGGCCTGGACAGGAACAGCCAGCGACGCAGGCCCAGTTCGAGACGATCGCTCAGGGCCAGCGCACGCAGCGCGGTGCCGGCCTGCACTTCGCCAGAACGGACCCGCAGCTGCTTGCCAAGCTGCAGCTGCAGGCCATCGAGCTGCTGCTCGCCCTCTTCGGTTTTCAGGCGCAGGCGCGGCACCTGCAACGCCCAGCCATCAGCCTGGCGCTGCCAGCGCAGGCGTGCCTGCAACCGCTGCAGCTGCAGTTGCGGAGCCGCCATCGAGGGCATCGGTGCGCCATCGATGCGGACATCACGCAGGTCCGAATCGGTGGTCACCGCCACCGGCGCGAAATCGCGCAGGGTCAGCCACAGGTTGAGTTCGCCCTTGCCTTCGCGCAGGCGCACACCGCCGGCCGCCAGCAGCGGCGACCAGGCATGGAAATCGACCGGATCGGCGCCCAGCCAGGCCTGGCCATTGCCGCGCACGCGGTCCACGTCCAGCACCGCCGTCAACGGCAGCGCTTCGGTCTGGGCCCAGGCACGCACGCCTACACGCAGGCGGTCGCCATTGACCCGCAGGCGCACGTCGATGCGTGGCAGCGTGGTGTCGATTCCCAGCCCCGGCGCATGCACGCCCAGGCGGCCTCCGATCACCTGCAGTTCGCCCAGCCGGCGCAGCGCATCCAGCGGGTCCCCGCCATTGGCGGTCTGCGGCAGGCCGCGTACCGACCAGCGACCGTCCTCGCCCTGCTGCAGGTCGAGCGCCAGGCCACGCAGGCGCAGCTCGGTCAGCGACCGGCCAGGCAACAGGCCGCTGTACATCGATACCAGCACTTCGGCCTCGCCGATCGCCAGGCCCTGGCCGGCGCCGATGCGCAGGCCCTTGAGCTGCAGCAGCGGGCCACGCCGGGTCCAGGCGGTCTGCAGCTGGTCGAAACGCACCGGCTGGCCAGCGCGTTCACTCAGCCAGGCGGCAATCCTGTCGGGATGGCGCTCGGCCAGCGGCAGCAGCTGGCTGAAGGTGCCCACCAGCAGTGCAAGCCCGACCAGGCCCACCGCGCAGGCGGCAATGAAATGACGGCGGATCCTTCGCAGTCGCAGGCGCGGCGGCGCGCTCATCGGCCACCGCCGGCCTGCGGCCGGCGAGGATCAGAGCAGAACGACATCGAATTGCTCCTGCAGGTACTGCTCGTCCGCCTGGAAGCGGATGCTCTTGCCGAGGAATTCCTCCAGCTCGGCCACCGCCGCGGATTCCTCGTCGGTGATGCGCGCGACCACCTTGGTCGACGCGATCACCAGCAGGCGCGCGGCATCGAACTGGCGCACGGCACGGGTGATCTCGCGGAAGATCTCGTAGGTCACCGTCTCGGTGGTCTTGATGCTGCCGCGGCCGCTGCACTGCGGGCAGGTCTCCGACAGCTGGCGCTCCAGGCTTTCCACCGTGCGCTTGCGGGTCATCTCCACCAGGCCCAGTGGCGAGAAGTCGTACACCGTGGTCTTGGCATGGTCGCGGGCCAGCGCCTTTTCCAGGGTGCGCAGCACCTGGCGGCGATGCTCGGCATCGTCCATGTCGATGAAATCGATGATGATGATGCCGCCCAGGTTGCGCAGCCGCAGCTGCCGTGCCACCGCCTGTGCCGCTTCCAGGTTGGTGCGGAACACCGTCTCTTCCAGGTTGCGCTGGCCGAGGAACGAACCGGTGTTGACGTCGATGGTGGTCATCGCCTCGGTCTGGTCGATCACCAGGTAGCCACCGGATTTCAGCGGCACCTGCTTGTCCAGCGCGCGGCCGATCTCGTCCTCCACCCCGAACATGTCGAAGATCGGGCGATCACCGCTGTACAGCTCGATCTTCTCGGCCAGCACCGGCATGTACTTGGCAACAAAGGCCTGCAACTGCGCGAAGGTCTCCTTGGAGTCCACCTTCACCTTGTCAACGTCCTTGCGGATCAGGTCGCGTACCGATCGCAGCGGCAGGCTCAGGTCTTCATAGATGTTGCTGCACGAGGCCGCTTCGCGGCCACGACGCTCGACCACGTTCCAAACGCGCGACAGGTAGGCGATGTCCTCGGCGATGGCCTCTGCCGGCTGGCCCTCGGCATTGGTACGCACGATGTAGCCGTAGCCCCCGTGCTGCGCCGACAGTTCGGTCACCAGCGCCTTCAGGCGGGCGCGCTCGGTTTCATCCTCGATGCGTGCGGAAACGCCCACCACCTTGGATTGCGGCAGCAGCACCATGTAGCGCGAGGGAATGCTGATCTGGGTGGTCAGGCGTGCGCCCTTGGTCCCGATCGGGTCCTTCACGACCTGCACCACGATGTCCTGGCCGTCGCGCAGCAGCTCGACGATCGGCACGCTGGATGGCGGCGGCAGCGTGGTGTTCTCGGTATCGGCACTGGCCACCGGCGCCGGCCGCACCACGTCGTTGGCATGCAGGAACGCGGCACGCTCCAGCCCGACTTCGACGAAGGCGGCCTGCATGCCGGGCATCACCCGCTGCACCTTGCCCTTGTAGATGTTGCCGACCACACCCCGGCGCCAACCGCGCTCGATGTGCAGTTCCTGCAGCATGCCGTTCTCGATCACCGCGACCCGGGTTTCGCGCGGGGTCACATTGACCAGGATTTCCTCAGACATCGGCAGCCTCCCTGGCGGCATCGGCAGTTGTGGCCGGCACGCCGCAGCGCGCCAGCAGACGATCGGTATGCAGCAATGGCAGCCCCATGACGCCGGAGTAGCTGCCGGAAAGATGTTCGATCCAGCGCTCGGCCCCGCCCTGGATGGCGTAGGCCCCGGCCTTGTCCAACGGCTCGCCGGTGGCCACGTAGGCGGCGATGTCGGCAGCGTCGATCGGGGCGAAGGTCACTTCGGAAATGACCAGTTCGCTGTCCAGCCCGTCCGCGCCTACCACCACCACGGCGGTCATCACCTGATGGGTACGCCCGGCAAGGCGCGCCAGCATCGCCCGCGCATCGGCGGCGTCAGTGGGCTTTCCGAACACGTCGCCATCCAGCACCACCTCGGTGTCCGAGCCGAGCACGCGCGCCTGCGGGTCATCGGCCAGCACCCGGGCCAACCCGGCGCGCGCCTTGTCGGCGGCGACCCGGCAGACATACTGTTCGGCGCTTTCAGCGGGCGCGCGCTGCTCGACGACCTCCAGGTCCAGGGCCTGGAAGGGGCGTCCGAGTCGGGCCAGCAGCTGGTTGCGTCGGGGGGAGCGGGAAGCAAGATAGAGCATCGGCACAGCATAACCTGAGGCCGCCACCTGAATCGTCGGCAACCCGTCCCGGAACGTGCGCAACCCCGAACGGGCTCACAGCGCGTTCATCGCTACGACACCACCCTCAACGGCACAACAAGGAGTTCTCCATGCGCCTGACCGCCACCCCGCTGCTGCTCGCCCTGTCCCTCGCCCTTGGAACCTCGATGACCGCCCATGCTGCCCCGTCGTCGCCGTCGATCGCCGCCCCGGCCGAAGGCACCCTGCTGAACATCTCGGCCAATGCCGAGGCGACCCGCGTCCCGGACGTGGCCACCCTGTCGGCCGGTGTGGTCACCCAGGCCGCCGATGGCAACAGCGCCATGCGCCAGAACGCCCAGCAGATGGACAAGGTACTGGCCGCGATCAAGGCCGCCGGCATCGCCGAGCGCGACGTGCAGACCAGTGGCGTCAGCCTCAACCCGCAGTACCGCTATGCCGACAACGAAGCACCGAAGATCACCGGCTACCAGGCCAGCAACACGGTCAGTCTGAAGGTGCGCGACATCGCCAAGCTGGGCAAGGTGCTGGACGCACTGGCTGCGCAGGGCGCCAACCAGATCAACGGCCCCAGCTTCGAGATCGACCAGCCGGAACCGGTCTACGACGAAGCGCGCCTGGCTGCACTGAAGAAGGCCCAGGCCCGCGCCCAGACCTATGCGAAGTCGCTGGGCCTGCAGGTGCGCCGCATCGTCAGCATTTCCGAGAACAGCAACGGCGGTTTCCGCCCGATGCAGATGATGCGCACCATGTCGGCCGGCGCGGCGATGGACAAGGCCACCCCGGTCGCACCGGGTGAGTCGACCGTCTCGGTCAACCTGGACGTGGTGTTCGAACTGGGTCGCTGATCCCGTTCGCCATTGCCGACAAAGGCGGATCCCGCAGGGGGTCCGCCTTTTTCATGCCCGCAGCCGGCGTTGGCTGAAGGCCAGCCCAACGATCGCCCCCCTGCCTCTAGGCAGTGGCCGCCCTGTCGCGCTACTGATGGACTGCCAGCCGCGTGCGGCAACCCCGCCACGGGCCCTGGTGCGTTGAGGACTTCGTCACTGGCATGGAGGTGGACCATGGTTCGTACGTATCCCGTTGCATCCCCGCATTTCGACCCCGCCCGCGTTGCCGCCTGGAGCGCGGCCATCGCCCTGCATCTGCTGGCCTTCCTGTTGCTGCTGATCCCGGCGACCTACCAGGCCGTGCAGGTCCCACGTGACAAGACTGCGGTCAGGCTGATCGAGAAGATCCCGCCACCGCCCACGCCGCCGGTTCCGATCACGCCGAAAGAGATCGTCCAGGTGGTGCCCAAACCCCGGACGCAGCCGGTAGCACCGCCCCTGCCCGCACCTACCGCGACCGTGGAGGAGACCCAGGGCATCGCACTGCCGGCCGCCGAACCGGCCCCGCCCCAGCTGGCACCGAGCATCGACACCTCCACGCCTCTGGCCGGCGCCCAGCTGCAGTACCGCAGCGCCCCGCCGCCGGCCTACCCGCTGGCGGCACTGCGCAACCGCGAGCAGGGTACGGTGCTGTTGCGGGTAGAGGTGGACTCCCACGGGCAGCCGGCGGTGGTCAGCATCGAGCGCAGCAGTGGCTCGCGCAGCCTGGACCAGGCCGCACGCCAGCAGGTGCTCAGGCACTGGCGCTTCGAGCCGGCCCAGCGTGATGGCGTGGCCGTGCCGGCCATCGGCATGGTGCCGGTGCAGTTCTCGCTGCCGGACTGAGGTGATCGCCGGCCCGGCTGCTTGCCGGGCCGGCGCTTCCGTCCGGGCGGGTACGGACGGAACAGGATCAACTGTTATTGATTAAGCAAAAATTCACGACTTCGTCACCTGTCGGAAACCTAGATTGGTCCGTCCCGGAATCTTCCGGAGACAGCCCTCAACGCTACGGTTTTCCAGTTAGGAGAGAAGCTGTGAAACACCTGATCCAACGGCCCGCCAGCCGCCGCCGCACCACCCTGGCATCGTCCATCACCCATATCCTTACCGGCGGCACGCTGCTGCTGGTTGGCGCCGTGGCTTCCACCTCCGCTTTCGCGCAGGAAAAGGCCACCAACCTGGACCGCATCACGGTCACCGGTTCGAACATCCCGCGCACCAACACTGAAACACCGTCCCCGGTGCAGGTGGTGACCCGCCAGGAAATCGACCGTACGGGCAAGACCACGGTTGCCGAGTACCTGCAGACCATCACCGCCAATGGCGCCGGCTCGATTCCCAAATCGTTCGGCAACGGCTTCGCCGGTGGTGGCGCCGGCATTTCGCTGCGTGGCCTGGGCGCGGGTTCGACCCTTGTCCTGTTGAATGGCCGCCGCATGGCCACCTACGGCCTGGCCGATGACGGCCAGAAGGTCTTCACCGACCTGAGCACCATCCCGCTCGACGCCGTTGAACGTGTGGAAGTGCTGAAGGATGGCGCGTCGGCGATCTATGGTTCCGACGCCATCGCCGGCGTGGTCAACATCATCCTGCGCAGCGACTTCCAGGGCGCGATCCTTCGCGGCTCCTACGGCCTGTCCGGCGACAGCGATGGCGATACCAAGAAGGCGACCCTGACCGCCGGTACCGGCGACATGGCCACCGACGGCTGGAACGCTTTCTTCAGCCTTGACGTCGGCAAGAGCGACGCGATCAAGATCAGCGACCGCAAGAACCGCAAGTGGATCGGCACCGGCGACACCCGCCAGTGGGGCTATGGCAACAATGCCCAGTTCCTGGGCGGCGCCTTCCTCAGCGGCAAGACCCGCGGCGGCGTTGGTCCCAATGGCTCGGTGTACGACGACCGCAATGTCACCGACAAGAATCCGGCCACCCTCGTACCGCTGCCGGGCTGCCAGGGCTTGACCACCATCGGTGGCCAGACCGACGCCTCTGTCGCCGCGCAGGGCTGCCTGTGGGATCCGGCACAGCTGTATCGCGATATCTCGCCGGAAGAGAAGTACGTCAACGTGTTCGGCCGCGCCAGCTTCGCGTTCGGTGAAGGTGGCGAAATCTACACCGAGATCGGCTACTCGAAGAAGGAAACCACCTTCAGCAACACGCCGTCCGCCGCGTCCGGCGGCTGGGGTTATCCCGGCGGCCCGGTCAACGGCAACAGCGGTCCGGGCGCCGTGGTGCTTGGTCCCAATCATCCTGACCGGCCTGCCGGCCTCGGTACTGGCCCGTTGCGCCTGCGCTATAGCGCTTGGGACGTCGGCCCCCGCGTGACCGACAACACCAACGAGTTCAATCGTTTCCTGGTCGGCGTCAAGGGCAACTGGGGTGATTGGAGCTACGACACCGCCTACCTGCACTCGGGCACCGACCTGGTCAACGAGCGCACCGGCTTCCTGCGCTACAGCGCCGTGAAGTGTGCACTGGGTGACGCGAACTGTGCCGGTGGCGTATGGCGCATTGGCGACAATGCCAACCTGAACTCCCAGGCGCTGTATGACTACATCTCGCCGAAGATCAGCGCACGTGCCAAGTCCAGCCTGGATATGTTCGACTTCACCGTGTCGCGCAGCCTGATGGACCTGAAGGGTGGCCCGCTGGGCCTGGCGATCGGTACCGAGTGGCGCAAGACCAGCAACAGCCTGACCCCGCAGACCTACACCGACACGGGTGACATCATCGGCCTGGGCTACTCGGCCTACGACGGCACCCAGAACGTGTACGCCGGTTACGTCGAACTGTCGGCACCGGTGTTGGAGCAATTGGAACTGTCCGCTGCCCTGCGCTACGACAAGTATGAAAGTGGTGAAGGCAAGGCCACGCCGAAGCTGGGTGTGAAGTGGACGCCGGCCGACTGGATCGCCCTGCGCGCCAGCTACGCCGAAGGCTTCCGTGCACCGAACCCGGCCGAGAACGGCGACGGTGGCCTGGCCGCGTTCTCCACGGCCTCGGATCCGATCCGTTGCCCGGACGGTGAAAACCCTGCCCCGGGCGCTTCGCCGGACGACTGCGGCTCGCAGTCGGTTGCGATCATCACCCGTCCGAACAAGGACCTGAAGCCGGAAGAATCGAAGAGCTACTCGGTGGGTATCGTGCTGCAGCCTACCCGCTCCACCTCGCTGACCGTCGATGCCTGGGAGATCAAGCGCACCAACGAGATCGCCCAGGGCGATACCGATGACGCGATCCGGGCTGGCAACGTCCTGCGCGACAACAACCTGCTCAACGGCGTCGCCGGTACCGGCAGCATCCTGGCCGTCAACACCGCCTACATCAACGCCAGTTCCTCGCGCGTTCGCGGTATCGATACCGACATCCGCCAGACCTTCGATATCGGCCCGGGCCAGCTGGAGATGGATCTGCAGTGGAGCCACCTGCTGAAGTTCGAGCGCACCAGCGGTACCAGCACCGATGACTTCCTGGGCACGCACGGAAACTGCGACGTGACCAACTGCATCGGCACGCCGAAGGACCGCATCAACTTCGGTACCACCTGGAAGCAGGGCCCGTGGAGTGTCAGCGGCGTGGCCAACTACATCTCCAGCATGGAAAACACCGACAAGCGCGGCGGCAAGTACCAGTTCTTCTATGCCGACGGCTCGCCGGTGAAGAAGATCTCTTCGTTCACCACCTTCGACCTTTCCGGCCGCTGGGCAATCACCGAAGCGTTCGAGCTGAATGCTTCGGTCGAGAACGTCTTCGACCGCATTGCTCCGCTGGATCCGCTGACCTATGGCGGCGTGAACTACAACCCGATGCACTTCAGTGGTGCCATCGGTCGCTACTTCACCGTCGGTGCCAAGTACACCTTCAAGTAATACAGGCAACACCCTTCAACGCAACAACTTCGAAGGCCCGGGCAGCTGCCCGGGCCTTCATTGTTCCGCCCCTTGCAGGCATGTTCACGGGCACATGGCTACCGTGTGCACGCGGCATCACCGCCGCAGGGGATCGCATGGCCGCAACTTCGCAACGCCTGGGCCTGCCCGCGTTGACTGCACTGGTGGTCGGCTCGATGGTCGGCGCCGGCATCTTTTCATTGCCGCAGAACGTGGCGCGCAGCGCCGGGCCTGCCGCCGCGCTGATCGGCTGGGCCCTGAGCGGCGCGGGCATGCTGATGCTGGCCTTCGTGTTCCAGGCACTGGCCAACCGCCGGCCTGATCTCGATACCGGCATCTACGCATACGCACGCGAAGGCTTCGGCAACTACATCGGCTTCTCCGCTGCGTGGGGCTACTGGGTCGCCTCGGTGCTCGGCAACGCCAGCTTCTTCGTGCTGATCTTCAGTGGCCTGGGCCACTTCATGCCCGTGTTCGGCGAAGGCAATACCCCGGCCGCCGTGGCCGCATCGTCATTGCTGTTGTGGACCGTACACCTGTTGGTGCTGCGTGGCCTGCGCACTGCAGCCATCGTCAACGGCCTGGTGACCGTGGCCAAGCTGCTGCCGATCGCCCTGTTCCTGGTCCTGGCCGCCGGCGCGTTCCGCATGGACGTGTTCCGCGCCGATTTCCTCGGCGCGCCTGCACTCGGCGACCTCGGCCAGCAGCTACGCGGCATGATGCTGGTGACCGTGTGGGTGTTCATTGGCATCGAGGGCGCCAGCATCTACTCGCGGCGCGCCGCACGCCGTGCCGACGTGGGTCGCGCCACGGTGATCGGCTTCCTCGGCGTGTGGCTGCTGCTGGTGCTGGTCAGCCTGTTGTCGATGGGCGTGCTGTCGCAGGCGGAACTGGCCGGACTGCCTAATCCGTCGATGGCCTATGTGCTGCAAGCCATTGTCGGCGAATGGGGCGCGACGGTGATCATCATCGGTTCGATCATCTCCGTTCTCGGTGCATTGCTGGCCTGGGTGCTGCTGTGCGCCGAAGTGCTCTATGCCGCCGCGGGTGACGGCACCATGCCGGCCTTCCTGGGGCGTGAGAACGCGCGCGGCGTGCCGGCCAATGCACTGTGGTTGAGCAACGGGCTGATCCAGTTGTTCCTGCTGCTGGTGCTGGTCAATTCCGGCAGCTATACCGGGCTGGTGCTGCTGGCCGCGTCGATGAGCCTGGTGCCCTACTTCCTGTCCACCGCGTTCGGTGTGCAGCTGGCCTGGCGTGGGCAGGCCTATGCCGGTGAACCAGGCGTGCGCTGGCGCGATTTCGTGGTCGCACTGCTGGCCAGCGCCTATGCGCTGTGGCTGGTGTATGCCGGTGGCCTGGACAACCTGCTGCTGTCGGTGCTGCTGTACGTGCCCGGTGTGGTGCTGTTCGCGCTGACCAGGCGCCAACGCGGCGAACAGGTATTCACGCGTTGGGAGGGGGTGCTGTTCGCTGCGATCCTGATCGTGGCGATCGCCACGCTGGTGGCGTTCTGGCGAGGCAATCTCGCGCTGTAGACCCGAGCCCACGCTCGGCTGGTTCATCCGCAGCAGCCGAGCATGGCTCGGCTCCACAACAGCAGTCGCGCAACCTCGACGCTACAAAGACGCAAAAAAAAACCTGCATCTCGCGATGCAGGTTTTTCAAGGTGGCGCCCGAAGTTGGACTCGAACCAACGACCCCCTGATTAACAGTCAAGTGCTCTAACCGGCTGAGCTATTCGGGCAGACGACTAGTATAACCACTCTTCACGCGCGATGGTAGGGGTGATTGGCAATCATTGCGGCAGCCCGATACAGCTGCTCGGCCACCACCAGGCGCACCAGCATGTGCGGCAGCGTCAGCGGGCCGATCGACCACTTCTCATCGGCCAGCGCGGACACCTCCGGCGAATGCCCTTCCGGGCCACCGATCAGGAACGCCAGGTCCCTTCCCTGCCCGCGCCAGTGTTCCAGGCGCTGTGCCAGCTGTTCGGAACTCAGCTGTCGCCCTGGCACATCCAGCGCCACTACATAGGCATTCTTCGGCAGCGCAGCGATGACCCGCTTGCCTTCATCTTCGGTGGCGCGGCGCGGATCACGCCCCTTGCCACGCAGGCCGGGCTCGATTTCCACCAGCTCGAACGGCAGCCAGTGCGACAGCCGCTTCTGGTACTCGGCGAAGCCCTGCGCCACCCAGCTGGGGGCGCGTCCACCGGTGGCGATCAGGCGGGCTTTCATCAACGGTCCTCCAAAACGTCGACGGCGCCATCGGCGCCGTCGAAGGGATGCATCAACGCGTGGCTCAGGCCACTTCGTCGTCGCTGGACGGCGGCTGGTCGCCGACGGTCCACAGGCGCTCGAGAGCGTAGAACTCACGCACGCGCGGCAGCATCACATGGACGATCACGTCGCCCAGGTCGACCAGCACCCACTCGGCTTCGCGCTCGCCTTCCACGCCCAGCGGCATCACGTCGATGTTCTTGGCGAAGCGCACGACTTCGTCGGCAATCGACTTGACGTGGCGGGTCGAGGTGCCCGAAACGACGATCATGTAGTCGGCAACGCTGGACCGGCCGCGCACGTCGATCTCGACCAGGTCCTTGGCCTTCAGGTCTTCGGTGGCTTGGCGGACGCTGGCCAGCAGTTCCGGCACGGACGGCGGCGGGCTGGGCAGATCGACCTTGATGGTCTGGGGCTGGGTCTGGTTGCTCAAAGTGGATCGACTCGATAAACGTGGGGGCGATTATACGGGGATGGCGCCGCTGCGCCATTCACGGCCTGGCCGGGCGGTACAGCCCGTGTGCAGCCACATAGTCCGCCACGCCGGGTGGCAGCAGGGCGCGCCAGGGGCCGCCGGCGGCGATCTGCGAGCGCACGGCGCTGGCCGATTCCTCGCGCAGCGGGTGGTGCAGGCGCAGGATGCGCCCGGCCGGGCTGGCGAACAGGGCCTGCTCGGTGTCGGCCCAACGCCCTTCCAGCGCCCGGCCCAGCTCGCCATCCACCGCGGCCTGCAACGGACTACCCGGGCGCTCCGCCACCACGAAATGAGCCAGCCCGAACAACGCCTCCCATTCGTGCCAGCGGGACAGGCCAAGCAGGCTGTCGGCGCCGACCAGCCAGGCCAGCGGCCGGCTCGGCCCCAGCTCGCCGCGCAGCTCGCGCAGGGTGTCCACGGTGTAGGACGGCCGACCGGGGAAACGCGCCGCGCGTTCCAGCTCGCGCCGGTCCAGCAGCAGGCCCGGTTCGTCGCCGATGGCCAGCGACAGCATGGTGCAGCGCTGCTCGGCGGTGGCACCAGGCACCGCACGGTGTGGAGGATCGGCCGCCGGCAGCATGCGCACGGCAACCTGCAGTTCGTCACGGGCAGCCCGCGCGATCGCCAGGTGCCCGAGGTGCACCGGATCAAAGGTGCCCCCGTAGTAGATCCGCAGGCTCATTGCTCAGGCCCGCGCCAGCAGGCGCACGGCACGCGGTTCGGCCACAGCCACCAGCAGGCGCTCCAGCGCCAGCCAGGCATCGCCGTCGGCGCGCCCCTTGGCGATACGGTCGACCAGTCCCGCTTCAGCCACGAAGCGCTCCCAGCGCTTGCTTTCCGGATGCCGCTGCAGCGCGCGCTTGTACGGCGCCTGCCGCGATTCCCAGATGCCGCGCGATTTCATTTCGGCGGCCAGGTTGCCACCACGGGCCTGCACCCGGGCCAGGCCAGCACCGGCCAGCAGCTCGCGGATCACCATCGGCATCAACGCAGCCACCGCCTCACCCTCGCCTCGCAGGCCGGCCAGCATGCGCAGCACCGCCGGCGGTTGCCCGGAGAATGTCGCCTCCACCAGCCGGAACACGTCATAGCGGGCGGCGTCGGCCACCAGCGACTCCATGCGCTCCACATCCAGCGGCTGGCCATCGGCCAACAGCGCCAGCTTGTCGATTTCCTGGGCGGCAGCCAGCAGGTTGCCTTCCACCCGCTCGGCCAGGCGCTGCACGGCGGCCGGGTCCGCGCGCAGGCCCTTGCCACGCAGGCGGCGCTCGATCCAGTCCGGCAGTTCGTGCGGCTTGATCGCCCACGCCACCGACAGCACGCCGATGCGGTTGACCGCTTCGGCCCACTTGCCCTGGTGCGCCTTGCTCCATTCGTTGGCGGTGATCATCAACACCACGTCCGGCGCCGGATTGGCGCAGAACTGGCTGATCACCTCGGCACCGTCCTTGCCCGGCTTGCCGCTGGGCAGGCGCACCTCGACCAGGCGACGGGCGCTGAACAGGCTGGGGGCATTGAAACTGGCGTCGAGCTGGTTCCAGTCGAAATCACGCCCATCGGCGTCGAACACTTCACGTTCGCCAATGCCCGAGGCGCGCGCACGCGCGCGGATGGCGTCGGCCGCCTCCAGCACGCGCAGGGTTTCCGGGCCGGCGATCAGGTAGACCGGCGCCAGCACGGTATCAGCGCCCTGGCTGGCCAACTGCTCCGGACGCAGTTCCATGCGCGCGGCTCAGTGCTTGGCTGCGGGGACCGGCTCGGCCGGTACCGCGCCTTCGATCGGCTTGTCCTTCGGCGCCGACAGGCTGCCGCCCTTCTCGATCTCGGCACGCACCACGCTGTCGATGCGGCGGATGATCGAGGCGGACATTTCCCGGCGCAGTTCATTGGCCAGGATTTCACGTTCGGTGGTGGTACCGGTGGCGTCGGTCGGCGGCGACACGTAGTCGCGCGACAGCTCGATCACCTGCTGCGGCACCAGTTCGCTGCCGTCTTCGCGACGGAAGATGAAGATCACCGCGTAGCGCAGGCTGTATTCCTGCGCACGGCCCTGCGAGTCGATGGCGATCGGCAGGTCGCCCCAGCGCTCGGACAGTACCTGCAGCTGGGCGCTGGGCTCCTTGCTGTCCTCATCGGCCAGCCTGGCGCCGGAGGCCAGCAGGCTGCGGTTGAGCAGCTTGACCAGTTCGCTGTACGGCGCAGTGGAAACCACCTTCACCGGTGCCGTGTCGGTCGGCAGCATCAGCTTGTTGCGCAGATGGAAACCGCAGCCGGCAAGGCCGAGGACAAGAACGAGGGCAAGCAGGATTCGGGTCATGGAGACAGTCTGGCGGAGCCGGGCGATCACGGCAACACACAGCGTGCCCGAAGCCGCGTGAATGCAGGGCCATCAAACGCCGGGCCCTGCACCGGAATGGTACCGGCCACCACGCGGGTGGCCGGTACGGGGTACATCAGGCGGCGACGATGTTCACGATCTTGCCCGGCACGATGATGATCTTGCGCACCGTCAGGCCTTCCATGAACTTGGCCGCGTTGGGCTCGGCCAGGGCCAGCGCCTCGACCTGCTCGCGCGCGGCGTCGGCCGCCACGTCGATGGTGCCACGCAGCTTGCCGTTGACCTGCACGGCCAGGGTCAGCGCGTCGCGCACCAGCGCACCGGCATCGGCCTGCGGGAACGGCTGGTCTTCCAGCAGGGTCTCGCCATGGCCCAGCACCTGCCACAGGGCATGGCTGGCGTGCGGGGTGATCGGGTTGAGCAGCAGCACGATGGCCTGCAGCGCTTCCTGGCGCACCGCGCGCCCCTGCGCGCTGCCGTCCTCGAACTTGGCCAGCGCGTTCATCAGTTCCATCACCGCGGCAATGGCGGTGTTGAAGCTGTGGCGGCGGCCATAGTCGTCACCGACCTTGCCGATGGTCTCGTGGGTCTTGCGGCGCAGTGCCTTCTGGTTGGCATCCAGTGCTGCAACATCCAGCGCCGGAGCGGCACCATCGGCAGCATGCTTCTGCACCTGGGCCCACAGGCGGCGCAGGAAGCGGGCCATGCCATCCACACCGGCTTCGTTCCACTCCAGCGACTGTTCCGGCGGCGCGGCGAACATCGAGAACAGGCGCACGGTGTCGGCGCCGTACTTGTCGACCATCGCCTGCGGGTCCACGCCGTTGTTCTTCGACTTGGACATCTTCTCGGTGCCACCGACCACCACCGGCTGGCCGTCGGCGATCAGGGTCGCGCCGGTGATGCGGCCGCGCTCGTCGCGCTGCACTTCCACATCGGCCGGGTTGATCCAGTCCTTCGAGCCATCCGGGTTCGGGCGGTAGTAGGTCTCGGCAATCACCATGCCCTGGCACAGCAGGTTGCGCGCCGGTTCGTTGCTGTCCACCATCCGCGCGTCGCGCAGCAGCTTGTGGTAGAAGCGGAAATACATCAGGTGCAGGATCGCGTGCTCGATGCCACCGATGTACTGGTCCACCGGCAGCCAGTAGTTGCCGCGCTTGTCGACGGCATCACGGGCACCCGGCGAGGTGTAGCGGGCGTAGTACCAGCTCGACTCCATGAAGGTGTCGAAGGTGTCGGTCTCGCGCTCGGCCGCGCCACCGCAGTCCGGGCAGGTGGTCTTGCGCCATTCCGGATCGGTCTTGATCGGCGAACCGGTACCCGAGAATGCCACGTCCTCCGGCAGCACCACCGGCAGCTGTTCTTCCGGCACCGGCACCGCGCCGCACTTGGCGCAGTAGATCACCGGAATCGGGCAGCCCCAGTAGCGCTGGCGGCTCACGCCCCAGTCGCGCAGGCGGTAGTTGACGCGGCGCTGGCCCTGGGCCTTGCGCTCGAATCTTTCGGCCAGGGCTTCGAAGGCACCCTGGAAATCCAGGCCATCGAACTCGGCCGAGTTGACCAGCTCGAAGGCACGGCTCTTGTCGCTGTACCAGTCCTGCCAGCGGCTGCCATCCCAGGTGCGCTCTTCTTCGGTGCGCGCATCCTTCAGCGCGATCACCTGCTTGATCGGCAGGCCGTACTTGTTGGCCACTTCGTTGTCGCGCTGGTCATGACCCGGCACGGCCATCACCGCGCCGGTGCCGTAGCCCATCAGCACGAAGTTGGCGACCCACACCGGCACCGGCTCGCCGGTGACCGGATGCAGCGCACGCAGGCCGGTGTCCATGCCGCGCTTTTCCTGGGTTTCCAGTTCCGCCTCGGACACGCCACCCTGCTTCAGGTCGGCCAGCATCGCGGCCAGTTCCGGGTTGTTCTTCGCCGCATGCAGCGCCAGCGGATGTTCGGCGGCGATCGACACGAAGGTCACGCCCATCACGGTATCCGGACGGGTGGTGAACACGCGCAGCGGATCCAGCACGCCGCCGTCAACGTCACGTACATCGAACTGGATTTCCAGGCCCTCGGAGCGGCCGATCCAGTTGCGCTGCATGGTCTTGACCGAATCCGGCCAGCCGTCCAGCTCGTCCAGGCCGTCCAGCAGTTCCTGGGCGTAATCGGTGATGCGCAGGAACCACTGCGGGATCTCGCGCTTCTCGACCAGGGCGCCGGAGCGCCAGCCGCGGCCGTCAATCACCTGCTCGTTGGCCAGCACGGTCTGGTCGACCGGGTCCCAGTTCACCACCGCATTGCGGCGGTAGGCCAGGCCCTTGCGCATCAGGCGGGTGAACATGCGCTGCTCGTGGACGTAGTAGTCCGGGCGGCAGGTGGCGAACTCGCGCGACCAGTCAACGGCATAGCCCATGGCCTTGAACTGGCCACGCATGTGCTCGATGTTCTTGTAGGTCCAGGCCGCCGGTGCGGTCTTGTTCTTGATCGCGGCGTTTTCCGCCGGCAGGCCGAACGCGTCCCAGCCCATCGGCTGCAGCACGTTGTGGCCGGTCATGCGCTTGTAGCGGCTGATCACGTCGCCGATCGTGTAATTGCGCACGTGGCCCATGTGCAGCGCACCGGACGGGTACGGAAGCATCGACAGGCAGTAGTACTTCGGCTTGTCCGAAGTCTCGTCGACTTCGAAGGCACGGGTGGCGTCCCAGTACTGCTGGGCGGCGGATTCAACCTGCTGCGGGTCGTAGGCGTTGGTTTCAGCGCTGGTCATGGAACACGCGGATGCGGCGGCAAAGCGGTACAGCGTACCGCAGTGCGGCAAACGTCTCCAATCCCGCCCGCTGAAGGCCGGCTCCGCGAGCGCCCGAGGCCGGTCTCAGCGCGGCCGCGACAACGGCAGGGCCAGGGCCAGCCAGGCCGTCCAGCAGGCGAACGCAAGCCGTTGTGCCAGCGGCGCCGCCAACACGCCCTGCAGGGCAAACGCCGCCAGCGCGGCCAGTACGCCACAGGCGAGCGCCACTGCGCCCAGCGCGCGGCCATGCGCCTGGCGCAACTGCGACGTGCCCAGCAACAGGGTCCCGGCAACGAAACCCAGCACCCAGATCATCCAGGCGCTGGCATGCAGCTGGCTGGCCGGCCCGTGCAGGTCATCCACATCCAGCGGCAGCAGCCCCATCGCGGCGAACGCCAACCCGGCCAGCAGCAGCATCTGGCTGCCCACCCTGGGCGCCCAGCCGGCGGTTGCCGACAGCCCACGGCGCAGGCACTCGGCCACAACCACCGCCAGCAGGCCCGGCAGCACCAAGCCCAGCAGATTGAAGGCCAGCGCATGCGGCACCCCCTGTGCTCCCAGCAGCGCCACCGGGTGGCGAGCCTGTGCGTAGCCATCCAGGCCGGCGCCGAAACCGAGCACCGCCAGCACGAACAGCAGTGCGGCGACCAGACCGGACAGGCGCAGCAACGGGGACAGGGACGACATGCAGGCTCCGGAAAGGACGGCGACAGGAAGGCGGCATTGTCAGGCATTTACTACAACCCGGGTTGAGACCGGCATCGATCGTCACCATAGAATCAGTCTCCAGACGCCAAACGATGCTTCCCCCCATGACCGAGACGACCTACGTATTCGACGCCACCACTGCGACCTTCGAGGCCGAAGTCCTGCAGAAGTCGCTGCAGACGCCGGTGCTGGTCGACTTCTGGGCCACATGGTGCGGGCCGTGCAAGACCCTCGGGCCGATGCTGGAAAAGCTGGCTGCCGAGTACAACGGCGCCTTCGAACTGGCCAAGGTCGACGTCGACAAGGAACAGCAGATCGCCGCCGCCTTCCAGATCCGCTCGGTGCCGACCGTGTTCCTGGTCAAGGGCGGCCAGCTGGTGGACGGCTTCCCGGGGGCCATCCCGGAAGGCCAGCTGCGTGAATTCCTGGCCCAGCACGGCATCGTGCCGGCCGACATCGGCGACGCCGTCGCCGAAGACGAAGCGCCGCTGGACCCGCAGGCGCAGGTGGACGTGCTGCGCGCGCAGATCGCCGCCGAGCCGGACAAGGACGAGCTGAAGCTCGACCTGGCGCTGGCCCTGCTGCAGATCGGTGGCGTGGATGAAGCCGGTCTGCTGATCGATGGCCTACCCGCCAACCTGGCCACCGACGACCGTGCCGTGCGTGCACGCGCCCGGCTGGCCTTCGCCTCGGCCCTGAAGGACGCCCCGGCCGCCGAAGTGCTGGACGCGCGCATCGCCGCCGATGGCAAGGACCTCAAGGCACGCCACCTGCGTGGCGTACAGCTGCTGCTCGGTGGCCACGACGAAGCCGCGCTGGCCCAGTTCCTGGAAATGCTGCGGATCGACCGCACGTTCGAGGACGGACTGCCGCGCAAGGCCCTGATCGACGCCTTCAATGTGATCTCCGACGAGGACCTGGTCGGCCAGTACCGCCGCCGGATGGCCTCCCTGCTGTTCTGAACGGGAACCCACTTCGTTCAGAATCCCTGCACTGAACGCGGGCAATAATGCGCGGGATGGCGGCCGTACGGTCGCCACGATCCGTTCGGGGGGATGAGGTCGGGGCCATGGGGTCTTGCAGCTGCGCCCCCGCATTGCCGGGATTGCAAACTGTGACCTTCGTCCGCTCGCTGTCGTTCGCCATGCGCTTCCAGGGCGCGCTGCTCTGCGCTCTTCTCTTCCTGCCGGCCATGGCCGCCGCCCAGGACTGGAACTACCGGGTCCGTCCCGGCGATACCCTGTGGGATCTGGGAGGCCTGTACCTCAAGCCCTCGGTGCGCTGGCAGCAGCTGCAACAGCACAACCGAATCGACAACCCCTACCAGCTGCCACCGGGGCAGCTGCTGCGCTTCCCGATCAGCTGGCTGCGCATCGAACCGGCACCTGCCCGCGTGCTGTCGGTGCGCGGCAAGGTCGAACTGTCAGGCGCCGATGGCAGTGCCTCGCGCGCGATACTCGCCGGGGAACAACTTCGCATCGGTGACACCGTGCAGACCGAAGGCGACTCCAGCGTCACGCTTGAATTCGCTGACGCCTCGCGCCTGCAGCTGCGCGAGTACTCCCGGCTGCGCCTGGACCAGCTCAGCCGCTACGGCCACACCGGCATGGTCGATACCCGCCTGCGCCTGCAGCAGGGCCGCGCCAGCAATCGGGTGACACCTGCCCGTGGCCCGGCCTCGCGCTACATCATCGATGCACCTACGGCGACCAGCAGCGTGCGCGGCACCGTCTTCCGGGTCAGCGCCGGTGACACCGGCCAGGTGGCTGCCACCGAAGTACTGCAGGGCAAGGTGCAGGTCGGCAACACCCACGGCAAGCGCCTGGTCCAGCCTGGACAGGCCAGCCGCAGCAGCAGCGCCGATGCCGCACCGGACGCTGTCTCCGCCCTTCTTCCAGCGCCGCAGCTGCGTAGCGACGAGGTGCGCCTGGCGCCCCTGCCGACCCTGCTTACCTGGGACCCCGTCGACGGCGCCGCGCGCTACCGCGTGGAAGTGGTACAGGCAGCGACGCCGGAAATCCTGCTGTTTGCCGCCACCACCGCCGACACCCGGCTGGCGATCGGTGACCTGCCCCCGGGCCAGCTGCGCATCCTGTTGCGCGCGGTGGATGCACAGGGCGTGGAAGGCCTCGACGCCAGCGCCGATTTCGAACTCAGCGACCAGCCCCCGCCGCCGCTCACCGTGGCCCCCCTGCATGGGCAGACCGTCAACAGCGACCGCCCGCGCTTCCGTTGGAGCCAGGCGCCGGGCGCGCGCAGCAGCGTGCTGCAGATCGCTGCCGAGCCGAGCTTCGTGCAGCCACTGCAGGAACAGAGCACCCCAGGTACCGACCTGCGCCTGGCGCAGCCGCTGCCGCCCGGCGAGTACTTCTGGCGGGTGGCGTCGCGCGACGGCAACGGCCATCAGGGCCGCTACGGCCAGGCCCTGCCCCTGCAACTGAGCAATGAACCGGTGGACCCTGCCCTGCAGCCGCCTGAGGCCGCGCATGGCGAACTGACCCTGCGCTGGCAGGCCGGCAGCGAAGGCCAGCAGTACCGGGTGCAGGTGGACCGTCGTGGCGACTTCAGGGCGCCCCTGGTCGACCAGACCGTGAGCGAGCCGCAGGTCAGCTTCAAGCGGCCGTGGAGCGGCACCCTGCATGTGCGTGTGCAGTACATCGACGACGATGGTCATGCGGGTGAGTACTCACCGGCCCAGCAGATCAAGCTGCCCTGCCGCCTGTGCTACGGCGCCGGTGGTGGCGCCCTGCTGCTGTTGCTGTTGTTATGAGGCGCTCGCCGCTGCCGTGGCCGAAGCGGATCCTGCTGGCACTGCTGGCCGGGGTGCTGACGGTGATCGCCAGCCAGGGCCAGTGGCTGTGGCGACAGGACGAAGCGGCCTACGACGCCATGGTCGGCAACTGGGACTATCGCCCCGACCCCAGCGTGCTGATCGTGGCCATCGACGAGGGCAGCCTGCAGCGCATCGGCCAATGGCCCTGGCCCCGCTCGATCCATGCCCGCCTGCTCGACCGGCTGACCGATGCCGGTGCCGAGCGCGTCGCACTGGACCTGATGCTGTCCGAACCTGATCGTCGCGACAGCCGCCAGGACGATGAACTGGCCGCCGCGATACGCCGCAACGGCCGGGTAGTGCTGCCGGTACTCGCGGCACCGGCCGCCGGCGACCGCATGGCCGAGGAAATGCTGCCGATTCCGCAGATCGCGGCCAGTGCCGCAGCGATCGGCCACACCGATGTGGAAGTGGATGGCGATGGTGTCGCGCGCGGCGTGTACCTGCGTGCCGGCATCGGCCAGGCCCACTGGCCAGCACTGGGCCTGGCGCTGGCCGACCTGCCGGCGGGCGCGGTGCACGGCCTGCCCGACCCCGCCCCGGAGATCGGTTCGCCCTATCAATGGCGGCGCAACGACTACGTGCGGGTGCGTTATGCCGGACCGCCCGAACGCCTGCCGCAGGTGTCCTATGCCGATGTGCTGGATGGTCACGTGGACATGGCGATGCTGCACGGCCGCCGCATCGTGGTGGGCATGACCGCCAGCGGCATCGCACCGCGGCTGCTGACCCCGACCACCCGCGAGTTCTGGATGAGCGGCAGTGAGTACCAGGCCAACATCGCTTCGATGCTGCTGCAGCACAAGCAGATCGACCTGCTGCCCCGCCTCGGGCAGCACGCCATCAGCGGCGTACTGGTGGCACTGTGCGTGATCCTGCTCGGCCTGCGCCTGCCATGGCTCGCGGCGCTGTGCTCGCTGCCGCTTCCACCGCTGCTGAGCTGGTTGCTGTTGCGCGCCGGTGACCTATGGTGGGCACCGGCCAGCGCCATGCTGGGCATCCTGCTGGTGCTGCTGGCCTGGGCGACCTGGCGCATCTCGGCCTGGCACCGCCTGGCCAACCGCGATGCGCTGACCGGACTCGGCAATCGCCTGCGTTTCGAGCAGTCGCTGCAACAGGAATGCGATGCCGCGCGACGCAGTGGCAAGTCCTTGAGCCTCGCACTGATCGACGTTGACCACTTCAAGCGCCACAACGACCGCCACGGCCATCAGGTCGGCGACCGCGTGCTGCGCGATGTTGCACGCCTGATCGGTGCGCATGCGCGACGCCCACGCGACATGGCCGCGCGCTACGGTGGCGACGAGTTCGCACTGGTGCTGCCCGATACCCCGGCCGAGGGCGCGCGCCAAGTCATCGAGGACCTGATCGCCTGCGTGCGTGCACTGCCGGCGCCCGGTGACGGCAGCGAAGCAGGCGTCACCCTCACCATCGGCGTGTTCACCCGCGTACCCGACGGCACGCTGCAACCACACCATTTCGTCGAAGGCGCCGACACCGCGTTGTACCAGGCCAAGGCCAACGGCCGCGACGGGTATGTCATCGACGGCGCATGAAGCAGGACATGCACACCACCTGTAGAGTCGAGCTTGCTCGACTGCCTCCGCCTCATTCCAGCGGCCAGCGACACCACGCAAGCGGATAGTCTCCCAGCCGCGATGTCAGGCCCGCGCGCACGGGGTTGGCCAGTACATACAGTGACTGTTGCCGAACATCCTCCTCATTCCGGATCAGATGATCGTAGTAGCCCCGCTGCCACACCGGCAGTTCTTCATCGGAGTGCGCATTGACTGCAATGGCCACTCTGGACTTCAGTGACTGCATGCATCGTCCCAGGGTTCCTTGACGCAGCTGCATGACCCAGTGCAGATGATCGGGCATTGCCACCCAGGCAAATGATCGCGTGAGTCCACGGCGGTCGCTGTCACGAAGGCCGTCCATCAGGGTCGCCGCGTGTCGCGTATCTGCAAAGATGCGTCGACGACCCGCAGTGACAGTGGTGACTACGTAGAAGCATCCGATTGCGGAAAATCGACCGCGCAACAAGGCAGGGCTGGGCATGTAAACAGCATGGACCGGGGACCGAGCCGTACCCATCGGGAAAACCCTGAAATAGCTATCGGATGGCGTCGAGCGTATTCGCTGCTGCCCTTGAAAGCAGTCGAGCAAGCTCGACTCTACAATTCGCCGGACCACGCCCGAATTATGCGGACGCTCGCCCGGGGTGCAACATACGCATGCGAATGGTTAGACTGGGCGCCTCGCCCTGCGCCCCCGGACCCGCATGAACGCCCGTCTGTTCCGCTTCGGTATCAATCTCTGGCCGCCGTTCCTGTTCACCGGCATCCACGTCACCCGGGTCTCGCCGGACTACCGGCAGATCGACGTCGAACTGCGCATGCGGCCCTGGAACCGCAACTACGTCGGCACGCATTTCGGCGGCAGCCTGTTTGCGATGACCGATCCGTTCTGGATGCTTGGCCTGCTGCACATCCTCGGCCGCGACTACTACGTGTGGGACCGTGCCGGTGCCATCGATTTCCTCAAGCCCGGCAGAGGCACCGTACGTACGTCGTTCCGCATCGATGACGCACTGCTGGACGAACTGCGCGCCGAAGCCGCCGCTGGTGACAAAGTGCTGAGATGGTTCAGCAATGATGTCGTCGATGAAAGCGGCGAGGTGGTCGCCCAGGTGCGCAAGCAGGTCTACCTGCGGTTGAAGCCACACGCACGCTGAGCGCGCATCAGTCGCGTCCCGCAGCAGTCGAAGCCGATTCCTTCTGCAACGGCACCGACAGCCACGGGTTCTCTTCAGCGCTGCGCGCTGGAGAGCGACGCGGCACCTGCAGGTGGCGGCCGTCGGCCGACAGCTGCGGCGCCCGCACCGGCGAGCGGAACTGCACCGGCAGCCGCTGCAGTGCGTCCACCGGATCATCCGTCTGCTGCCGCAGCCAACGCTGCGCCCCCAGCAGCCGCACCATCGCCGCGGCATCCTGTGGCCGTGACGAATAGGCAGGATAGATCGGCGCGGCGATATCGGTCAGCACGCAGCCCATGACGTTCGACAGGCAGCCGAAGTCATGCTGCGGTGGCGCCGGCACTGGCAACGGGCGATCCGCTTCCAGCGCCGATGTGGCTGCCGCGCCACAGGCCCAGCCAAGATTGCCGGCCGCGCGGGCCAGGGTGCTGCTGCGATCCAGCACCAGCACGCCGCCGAACTCCCGCGCCGATCTCTCGATCGCCGCCCGGCTCATCGCGTACTCACCCTGCATGGCACGACACAGGCTCTGTTCCTCGGCCCGCAGCGGCTGCATGGCCTGTTCGCACTCCGTCGGCAAGGGGTGGTCGGCCGGCAGTTCGACCAGCATGTCGGCCAGCAGCTGGGCATTGGCCTGCACCAGGCTGGCACCGATGATGCTCTCGACCAGATAGCTGCCGCCGGGCACCAGCCGCCGGCCCAGCTGCAGGCCACGGCAGGCGCCTCGCAGGGCACCGTCGATATCGCCCTGCACATAGGCCAGCGCGCGCGCACTGGTGGCGTCCATCACCAGGCCATAGGTCGGCAACGGAACCAGAATGCCCTCGCCCTTCGGCGGGAACGGCGACATGAAGTAGTCCGCTTCGGCCAGCTGATCCAGCCGCGCATGCAACTGCTGGTGGCCGGCGTGGGCCTCCACGAAGCGTTGCGGGTCCGCGCGGACCTGGGCGAGGCAGCCGCTGGCGGCCGGCCCGCAACTGGCACCGGGCCGCGAGCGCAGCTCGGCATGGTTGGCCACCAGGTGTGTCTGGGCGCCGCTGCTGCCCCGCAGGTCGGCCTCCCAACGGCGCACGTCCTCGGCCAGCGCCTGCTCGCGCTGGCGGGCATCCAGATCGTCGAACGGCAGCGTCCACAACAGGGCATAACCGTTGTGGCCGGTCGCCGGCAGGCGTGCTTCCAGTCGCTGCTGCGCCTGCAGCCGCGATTCGGGCACCGGCCACATGCGCGAGGCGCACCACACCACCATGGCCAGCAGCAACAGGCCTGCCAGAATCCAGCCCAGTCCGCGCAGAATCTTCAACACAGCTTCCCTTCCATGTGCCGTTACCGCAGTCGTTTCCCCAGCGTAATCGACCGGCCGCGACCGCTACAATGCGCCCATGTCGCTCGAAGCCCCCGCCCTGGTCCCCCGCCCCTCCCTGCAGCGCCTGTTCCTGACCGGCCTGCTCACCCTGCTGCCGATCTGGCTGACCTGGGTCGTGGTCAAGTTCGTGTTCGTGCTGCTGTCGGGGATTTCCAGCCCGTTGGTGGTGCCGCTCTCCGAGCAGATCGCGACCAGCTTCCCGCATTACCTCGGCTGGGTCCGTGCCGAGTGGATCCAGAACACCATCGCCCTGCTGGCCACCCTGCTGGTGATCCTGGCGGTAGGCGTCGCCAGCCGCCGCGTGCTGGGCCAGCGCCTGCTGCGCTGGGTCGGCGCGGTCATCAAGCGCATTCCGCTGGCCAGCATCATCTACGACAGCGCCAAGAAACTGCTGGACATGCTGCAGACCGAGCCGGGCAGCACCCAGCGCGTGGTGCTGATCGACTTCCCGCACCGCGACATGAAATCGGTCGGGCTGGTCACCCGCGTGATCAAGGAACACGGCACCGACCGTGAGCTGGCCGCGGTGTATGTGCCAACCACGCCGAACCCGACCTCGGGCTACCTGGAAATCGTACCGGTGGAACTGCTGACGCCGACCGACTGGACCGTCGACCAGGCCATGAGCTTCATCATTTCCGGCGGTGCCGTGGCGCCGTCCAGCGTGCCGTTCACCCGTGCCGGCGATCGCACCGGCGAACGCAGCGAATGACCCCGGCGCCGATCGAGCGCCCGCTGCAGGACCGCGCGGTCCTGCTGTTCATCGTGTTGGCTGCGTTCTTCTGCGGCAATGCGGTGCTGGCCGAGCTGATCGGGGTGAAGATCTTCGCGCTGGAAGACACCCTGGGCATCGCTCCGCTGAACTGGAACCTGTTCGGCCAGACCGGCTCGCTCAGCTTCACCGCCGGCACCCTGTTGTGGCCGGTGGTGTTCATCATGACCGACACCATCAACGAGTTCTTCGGCAAGCGCGGCGTGCGCTTCATCTCGTGGCTGGCGGTGGTGCTGATCGGCTACGGCTTCCTGTTCGCCTTCGCGGCCATTTCGCTGGCGCCGGCCAGCTGGTGGGTCACGTCGATGGATGGCCACGGCGTGCCCGACTACCAGGCGGCATTCGCAGCGGTGTTCGGCCAGGGCATGTGGACCATCGCCGGCTCGCTGGTGGCCTTCCTGCTCGGCCAGCTGATCGACGTGGCGGTGTTCCATCGCATCCGCCAGGCCACCGGCGAGCGCCACGTGTGGCTGCGTGCGACCGGGTCCACCGCGATCTCGCAGGTGGTGGACAGCTTCGTGGTGATCTGGATCGCCTTCGTGCTCGGACCGCAGCACTGGCCGACCTCGCTGTTCCTGGCCGTCAGCAGCGTCAACTACATCTACAAGATGGGCTTTGCGATCGCCCTGATTCCGTTGCTGTACCTGATGCGGCGTGCCATCACCCGCTATCTGGGTGCCGAGCGAGCCGCATCGTTGCGCGCCGCCGCTGCGGCTGACTGAAGCCCCAGCAGCAAAAAGCTGACTGCGCCTTCACGCTGGCCGTACGCGGCCGGATCGTGCAAGCTCCACGGTCTGTGTTCCACGGAAGCTCCTGATGCCGCATCCCACCCGCGCCCTGGCCGCCGCCATCGCCGCGTTGTTCCTGTTCAGCGCCGTGCCGTCGGCCGAAGCAGCGAAAAAGAAGGCCAGCCGCCCTGCCGCCGCGCAGACCCGCCAGGCCGCCAAGCCCAAGGCCCGGCCTGCCCGCGCTACCGCGCCGGCCCGTGGCAGTTCGGCGCGCCGCGCCACGCCGCGTCCGGTCGCACCGGCCCGCGCCGTACCCAAGCAGGTGCAGCTGGAGCGCCTGTATGACGAATACTGGGATGCCTCGATGCGGTTGAATCCGCTGCAGGCAACCTTCCAGGGCGAGGCCCGCTACAACGACCAGCTGCCCAACATCCTGTCCGCCGCGTGGCGCCAGCAATCGCACGACTTCACCACCGAGTGGCTGGGCAAGGTCGAGAAACTCGGCAGCGACGGCCTGCAGGGCCAGGACCTGCTCAGCTACGAGATCTTCGTGCGCGACGCGCGCGCTTCGCTGGCCGCCGAGCGCTACCCGAGCTGGATGATGCCGATCAGCCAGTACTACAACGTCGGCAGCATCATGGCGATCCTCGGCGCAGGTGCCGGCGCACAGCCGTTCAACACCGTACAGGACTACGACACCTGGTCGCGCCGTTCGCTGGGCATTCCCGAGCTGTTTGACCAGGCCATCGACAACATGCGCCAGGGCATGAAGGCCGGCGTGGTGCAGCCACGCGACCTGATGGAAAAGGTACTGCCGCAGCTGGATGCAGTGATCAAGCCGACTGCTGAAGAGAGCATCTTCTGGTCGCCGATCCGCACCATGCCCAACACCATCGCGGCCGAGGACAAGGCCCGCATCAGCGCCGAATACAAGCGCATGATCGAACTGCGCATCATGCCGGCCTATCGTGCCCTGCGCGGTTTCATCGCCACCGAATACCTGCCCGCCTCGCGCACCAGCAGCGGCCTGGGCGCACTGCCCGATGGCCAGGCCTGGTACGCCAACCTGATCGTGCAGACCACGGCCAGCGACCAGACCGCCGCGCAGCTGCACGCGCTGGGCGAACAGCGCGTGCAGGAACTGCAGGCGCAGATCGCCACGGTGATGAAGGACGCCAAGCTGCGCGGCACGCCGGCCAAGCTGCTGCGCAGCATGCGTAACGACCGCCAGTTCCAGTACGGCGACGCCAATGCGTTGATCAACCGCTATCGCCAGGTGCAGCAGCAGGTCAACGCACGCCTGCCGCAGGTGCTCGATACCCTGCCCAAGTCCACGCTGGACGTGCGCGCGGTGGAACCGGAGCGTGCACTGACCGCCGCAGCAGCGGCCTACCAGCCGTCTGCGGCCGGGCAACCGGGCGTGCTGTACGTGAACACCCGCGACCTGGCCAGCCGCAAGCGCTGGAACGTGCCGGTGCAGTACCTGCATGAAGCGATCCCCGGCCACCACGTGCAACTGGGCCTGCAGCAGGAGCTGGCCAAGCTGCCGCGCTTCCGCCGCCTGGGTGGCGATCTCGCCTTCGTCGAAGGCTGGGGCCTGTATGCCGAAACACTGGGTGAGAACCTGGGCATCTATACCGATCCCTACGACCGCATCGGCTACCTGTATTCGCGCCTGCTGCGCGCTGCCCGCGTGGTGGCCGACACCGGCGTGAACGCCCAGGGCTGGAGCAAGCAGCAGGCCGTGGCATACCTGCAGAAGACCGTGGACATGAGCAGCGATGACGCCAACGCCGAAGTCGAGCGGATCATGGCCCAGCCCGGCCAGGCGCTGTCCAACGTGGCCGGCCTGACCACCATTGTCGCCCTGCGCGACAAGGCCAAGGCACGCCAGGGTGCCGCCTTCGACCTGCGCCGCTTCCACGCCGAACTGCTGAAGGATGGCTCGATGCCGCTGGACGTGCTGGACCGCAAGATGGAGCGCTGGATGGCGCAGCCGGCCAGCGCCACACCCGCGCCTTCACCCTGACCCCTCCGGAGCCGCCATGCGCCCTGCCGTCGTCCTGTTCGCCGCCGTGCTGGGCCTGCTGCCGCTGGCCACCTCCGCCGCACCGGTGCTGACCCCACCGGATGCGGGCATCGACGGCCTGATGCAGGCCTACGATGGCCAGGTACCCGGCGCCGCCGTGCTGGTGCTGCATGACGGGCAACCGGTGTTCCGCCGCGGCTACGGCCTGGCGGTGCTGGAGGACGGCACCACGATCACCGCAGCCAGCAACTTCCGGCTGGCCTCGGTCAGCAAGCAGTTCACCGCTGCGGCGGTGCTGCTGCTGGTGGAGGATGGCCGGCTTGGGCTCGACCAGCCAGCCCGGCAGTGGCTGCCCGAGTTGCCGCCGGCTGCAGCGGCCATCACGATCCGCCAGCTGCTCTCGCACACCAGCGGCCTGCTCGACTACGAAGACCTGATGGACCCGGCGGACACACGGCAGGTACACGATGCCGATGTGCTGGCCCTGCTGTCGCGCCAGGACCGGCTGAACTTCGCACCGGGCACGCAGTACCGCTACAGCAACAGCGGCTATGCACTGCTGGCAATGATCGTCGGCCGCGCCTCCGGCCAGAATTTCGCCGCCTTCCTGCAGCAGCGCGTCTTCGCGCCGCTGGGCATGGCCCACACCGTGGCCCACCAGGACGGTGTCGATACGGTGCCAGCACGTGCCTATGGCTACAGCTGGATCGACGGTCGCTGGCAACGCACCGACCAGAGCACCACCAGCGCCGTGCTCGGCGATGGCGGCATCTATTCCTCGCTGGACGACCTGGCCCGCTGGGATGCGGCGCTGTACGACGACCGCCTGCTGTCGAAGGCCTCGCGCCGCGCCATGTTCAGCCCGTCCACCGCAACCACTGAGCCGGACGCGCCGCACTACGGCTTCGGTTGGCACCTGAATGGCCCGGTGCAATGGCACAGCGGCGAGAGCATCGGCTTCCGCAACGTGATCGTGCGCCACCCGGAGAAGCACCTGACCGTGATCGTGCTGACCAACCGCAACGACCCCGAACCCTATCCGCTGGCGCTGAAGATCGCCCGGCGCTGGCTGGACACCCTGCAATGACCCGCGATGCCGACGCCCTGCTGGGCATCCACCACGCCGCACTGATCTGCAGCGACTACGCACGCTCGAAGGACTTCTACGTGCGCATCCTCGGCCTGCGCGTGCTGGCCGAGAACCACCGTGCCGCGCGCGATTCCTGGAAGCTGGACCTGGCCCTGCCCGACGGTGGCCAGCTGGAACTGTTCTCCTTCCCCTCGACGCCGCCCCGTCCCAGCCGCCCGGAAGCCCAGGGCCTGCGCCACCTCGCGTTCCGCGTCGCCCGGCTGGAACCCTTCATCCAGCGTCTGGCTGCGCATGGCGTGGTGTGCGAACCGATCCGCGTGGACGAATACACCGGCCGCCGCTTCACCTTCTTCGCCGACCCCGACGACCTGCCGCTGGAGCTGTACGAAGTCGGTTGAGCGTTCTTCAATCGAGATTCATCCACGCATGGCGTGGATCTACCGTGTCGACCAAGGTCGACACCTACCAACAGCCGCAGAAATCTGTCAGAGGCGGGGCGCAGCCCTGCAAAGCCCCCTTCCCCATACCCCGCCGAATGGGTATACAGTCGACCCATGCCGGCAGCGTGCCGGAATGAACCCTGGGAGGGGACCATGCGCAACACCTTCAAGACCCTGCTGCTGGCACTGCCGCTGTGCCTGGCCGCCCTGTCGGCCCAGGCCGCCGACGGCGCCGCCGGCCGCTGGAAGACCATCGACGACAAGACCGGCAAGGTGAAGTCGATCGTCGAGATCACCCAGGCCGCCAACGGCACGCTGACCGGCAAGGTGGTCGACATCCTGCACTCGGACAAGGGCCCGAACCCGGTCTGCGACGGCTGTGAAGGCGCCAACAGGAACAAGCCCGTGAAGGGCATGACCATCCTCTGGAACCTGAAGGCCGACGGCACCAACAAGTGGTCCGGCGGCACCATCCTCGACCCGGCCAACGGCAAGACCTACAAGTCGAAGATGGAACTGCAGCCCGGCGGTACCAAGCTGGATGTGTCCGGCTGCATTGCCTTCATCTGCCGCGCGCAGACCTGGCAGCGCGAGTAAGCGCCCCGGCCCCCGCTTCATCCCCGTGACCCGGCCCCGGCCGGGTCACCTCGTTGCAGGCATGCGATACTCTGCGGTTCCCCTCGGCTGCACCCCGCGACCATGACCCGTACCGCGCTCGTCACCACCGCCCTGCCCTACGCCAACGGCCCCCTGCACCTGGGCCATCTGGTCGGCTACATCCAGGCTGACATCTGGGTGCGCGCGCGGCGAATGAGCGGCGGCAAGGCCTGGTTCGTCTGCGCCGACGACACCCACGGCACGCCGATCATGCTGGCTGCGGAAAAGGCCGGGGTCACCCCGGAAACCTTCATCGCCAACATCCAGGCCAGCCACGAACGTGACTTCGCCGCCTTCGGCGTGGCCTTCGACCACTACGACTCGACCAACTCGGCGGCCAACAAGGCGCTGACCGAGCAGTTCTACCTGAAGCTGGAAGCGGCCGGCCACATCAGCCGTCGCTCGGTGGCGCAGTTCTACGACCCGGCCAAGGGCATGTTCCTGCCCGACCGCTACGTCAAGGGCATCTGCCCGAACTGCGGCAGCCCCGACCAGTACGGCGACAACTGCGAAGTCTGCGGCGCCACCTATGCGCCGACCGACCTGAAGGAGCCGCGTTCGGTCATCTCCGGTGCCACGCCGGAAATGCGCGATTCGGAGCACTTCTTCTTCGAGGTGGGCCACTTCGATGCATTCCTGCGCGAATGGCTGGCCGGCGATGTCGCCCTCCCGGGCGTGAAGGCCAAGCTGGGTGAGTGGCTCAATGCCGAAGGTGGCCTGCGCGCGTGGGACATCTCGCGCGATGCACCCTACTTCGGCTTCGAGATTCCCGGCCAGCCGGGCAAGTACTTCTACGTCTGGCTGGACGCGCCGATCGGCTACCTGTCCAGCTTCCAGACCCTGTGCAGCAAGCTCGGCGAAGACTTCGAAGCGCACCTGCGCGCCGGCACCGCCACCGAGCTGCACCACTTCATCGGCAAGGACATCGTCAACTTCCACGGCCTGTTCTGGCCGGCGGTGCTGCATGGCACCGGCCACCGCGCGCCGACCCGCCTGCACGTCAACGGCTACCTGACCGTAGACGGCGCCAAGATGAGCAAATCGCGCGGCACCTTCGTGATGGCGCGTACCTTCCTCGACGCCGGCCTGGAGCCGGAAGCGCTGCGCTACTACTACGCCGCCAAGTCCGGCGGTGGCGTCGACGATCTCGACCTGAACCTGGGTGACTTCATCGCCCGCGTCAACGCAGACCTGGTCGGCAAGTTCGTCAACCTGGCCAGCCGCTGCGCCGGCTTCATCAGCAAGCGTTTCGACGGCCAGCTGGCCGCACAGCTGCCCGATGCGGCGCAGTACCAGCGCTTCGTCGACGGCCTGGCGCCGATCCGTGAAGCCTACGAGCGCAACGATCCGGCCGCGGCGATCCGCCTGACCATGACCCTGGCCGACGAAGCCAACCGCTACATCGACGACGTCAAGCCGTGGGTGATCGCCAAGCAGGATGGCGCCGACGCGCAGCTGCAGGCCGTGTGCAGCCAGGGCCTGAACCTGTTCCGCGTGCTGGTCACCGCCCTGAAGCCGGTGCTGCCGGCCACCGCTGCGCAGGCCGAGGCCTTCCTGGCCGCGCCGGTGACCGACTGGACCGAACTGGCGCAGCCGCTGCTGGGCCATCGCATCACCGAGTACACCCCGCTGTTCACCCGTATCGACCCGAAGAAGATTGACGCCATGATCGACGCCTCCAAGGACACCCTGCAGCCGGCCGCCGCTGCCGCCCCCGCCGCCAAGACCGACGCCGCCAAGCCGGCCGCACCGGCACCGGCCAAGGACGAAGCCAAGGGTGCCGATGCTCCGGCCTACATCGGCATCGACGATTTCGCCAAGCTCGACCTGCGCATCGGCAAGGTGCTGGTCTGCGAGTTCGTGGAAGGTTCTGACAAGCTGCTGCGCTTCGAACTGGACGCCGGCGAGCTGGGCAAGCGCCAGATCTTCTCCGGCATCCGCGCCAGCTACGGCGAGCCGGAGAAGCTGGTCGGCCGCAGTGTGGTGTTCATCGCCAACCTGGCCCCGCGCAAGATGCGCTTCGGCCTGAGCGAAGGCATGATCCTGTCGGCCGGTTTCGACGGCGGCGCGCTGGCGCTGCTGGACGCCGACGGCGGCGCGCAGCCGGGCATGCCGGTCCGCTGATGCCCGCAGCGGGCGTGGTTGCGGCCACGCCCGCCGGCAGCACCGGCCTCGGGGCAACGCGATGGGAGGCAACGGAATGGAACTGGCGCTGTTCGACTTCGACCACACCGTGACCACCTGCGATACCTATGGCCGATTCCTGCGCCGCGTGGCCACGGCCGAACAGCTGGCGCAGGCGTGGTGGAAAGTCGGCCCGTGGCTGGCCGCATACAAGCTGAAACTGATCTCGGCCGAGCGCATCCGCGCGCACGTCACCCGTTTGACCTTCAGCGACCGCCACAGCGATGACATCGCCACGCTGGCCGCCGGCTTCTCGCGTGAGTTCCTGCCCGACGTGGTGCGCCCGGAAATGCTGGAGCAGATCCGCTGGCACAAGGAACAGCAGCACACCGTGGTGATCGTGTCCGGCTCGCTGGACCTGTACCTGCGGCCGTGGTGCGAACAGCTGGGCCTGCAGTTGATCTGCAACCGGCTGGAGAGCCAGGACGGCCGTCTCACAGGTCGCTATGCCGGTGGCGACTGTGGCCCGCGCAAGGTCGAGCACATCCGCCGCCAGTTCGATCTGTCACGCTACGTGCGCATCCATGCCTACGGTGACAGTTCCGAGGACAAGCCGATGCTGGCGCTGGCCCACGAGCGCTGGTTCCGTGGCAAACCCTTGAAGTAACCCCAACGCGCAGCCTTCGCCACGCATGAGCCTGATTCCTCCCCTGACCGAACGCCTCGACCGCCTGCTGCCGCAGACCCAATGCGGGCAATGCGGCTACGACGGCTGCCGCCCGTACGCGCAGGCCATGGCGCGCGGCGAGGCAGGCGTGGACCGCTGCCCGCCGGGCGGCGACGCTGGCGCGCGCGCACTGGCGCAGGTACTGGACGTACCCGCCATTCCGTTTGATCGTTCGCGCGGCGAGCACAAGGCGCCGCAGGTGGCATTGATCGTGGAAGCCGACTGCATCGGCTGCACCAAGTGCATCCAGGCCTGCCCGGTGGATGCCATCGTCGGTGGCGCCAAGTACATGCACACGGTCATTGCCGATCTGTGCACCGGTTGCGAGCTGTGCATTCCACCGTGCCCGGTGGACTGCATCGAGCTGGTGCCAACGTAGCCACCAGACCAACCGGCAGTGGAGCGGCGGGGTAGAGTCGACTGTTTGTCGACTGCTCTTCGTTCCGGCGGCGCAAAACCCCGCGCTGCGCGCGATAGTCGACTAACCGTCGACTCTACCCTCCGCTGGTGGGACCTGACCTTGCCTGCCGTTACGGTACCGCCGCCGTCACTACGATCTCGACCTTCCAGTCAGCGTGGGCCAGCTTGGCCTCGACCGTGGCACGCGCCGGGGTCGCACCCTCGACCACCCACTCATCCCACGCCTTGTTCATGCCGTCGAAGTCAGCCATGTCGGCCAGGAACACCTCGGCGCGCAGCACGTGCTGGCGGTCACTGGCGACCAACGCCAGCAGCTTGTCGATTTCTGCCAGCACCTGCCGGGTCTGGCCGGTGATGTCCTGGCTGGTGTCTTCCGGAATCTGGCCGGAGAGATAGGCGACCTTGTTGTATACGGTCATTTCGGACATGCGCGGTCCGACGTCGTAACGCTCCATCATGGGCGTGGCTCCTGCGGTTGATCAGGCCTGCATTGTCCTCCAAACCGGTCGACGGTGGGTGCACGGGCGTCCTCCGCGACACGTCACTACCGGACTCGGACGGTCCCACTGGTCAAATGACGATGACAGGCGCACGATGCGCCACGCCCGCGTTGACACCGCCCTCGCCCCTCCTGCCGCACCCTTGCGCCGATGACCGCCCCCGTCGATTCCACCAATGCCTCTTCCACGCCAACCTGGAAGCGGGTTGCCACCATCGTCATCCCCCTGCTGATCCTCGCCCTGGCCCTGCACGGCCTGGCCAACGAGTTCGACGAGCACGGCTATCGCGCCATCCGCCAGGCGTTCCGGCAGCTCAGCGGCACGCAGATCGCGCTCACCGTGGTACTCGGCCTGGCCAGCTACGCCTGCCTGATCGGTTTCGATGCCATCGGCCTGCGTCGCAGCGGCATCCGCGTGCACCCCGCGCGCATCGGCATCACCGCCTTCCTCGCGCACACCCTCGGCCAGACCGTGGGCTTTGCCGCACTGACCGGCGGCGCCGTGCGTCTGCGCGGCTACCGCAGCGCCGGCCTGGACCTGGCGCAGATCGGCCAGGTGGTGCTGATGAGTACGCTCGGTTTCGTGTTCGGTGCGTGGCTGTTGATCAGCGTGGCACTGTGCATGGAGCCTGCAGCGGCGGCATTGGCGTTGCCGTTGAATCCAGACGCGGTGCGCGTGGTCGGCGTGGCCGCCCTGCTCGCATTTGTGGGCACCGTGTTGCTGGTCGGCCGCGAGGGACGGCAGTTCAGCGTGTTCGGCCATGCACTCTGGTTGCCCGACCGCCGCACCATGCTGGGTGTCACCGTACTCAGCGTGATCGAACTGGTGCTGGCCAGTGCCGCGTTCTACGTGCTGCTGCCGGACTCCACGCCGACCGGCCTGCCGGGCTTCGTCGGCCTGTACCTGGTGGCAGTGCTGGCCGGCTTGGTCTCGACGGTTCCCGCGGGCCTGGGCGTATTCGAATGGAGCCTGTTGAAGCTGTTGCCACAGGTGGCACCGGCTGCGGTGCTGGCGGCTGCACTGATCTACCGCGTCACCTACTACGTACTGCCGCTGGTGCTGGCCACGCTCCTCGCGCTCGCGCCGGCACTGCGTCAGCCGCTACAGGCCAGTGCCGGCGCAACCCGCGCCGGCTGGAACGCGCTGCGCCCGTGGCTGCCGCAGATCATCGCGCTGGCGGTGTTCAGCATCGGCGCCGCGCTGGTCATCGACGGCACGCTGCCGACGCCGCGCCGTCACCTGGTCAACGCCTCGCTGCCGATCCTGGAAACCTCGCACCTGATCGGCAGCCTCAGCGGGGTCGCGCTGCTGCTGATCGGCCAGGGCCTGGCCCGGCGCAGCCATGCGGCGTGGATGCTGGCGATGGTGGTGTGCGTGGTCACCCCGTTGCCGTTGTGGCTGCGTGGTGGCCAATGGCTGATCGCAGTTTCCGCAGTGCTGGTGGCGATGGCACTGTGGGCCGCACGCCGCGAGTTCTACCGCCAGGGTGCCCTGCTGGATGAAGCCTGGTCGTGGCCGTGGCTGCGTAACCTCGGCCTGGTGCTGGTGGCGGTGACCTGGCTGCTGTTCTTCACCTACAGCCATGTCGAATACCAGAACGAGCTGTGGTGGCAGTTCGCGCTGTCCGGCAACGCGCCGCGTGCGTTGCGCGCGTTGCTGGTGGTGGCCATCGCACTGGTGATGTTCGGCCTTGCGCGGCTGCTGCACAGCACGCGCAGCCCGCTGCAACCCGCCGACGAAGCCACGCTGCAGTCGCTGGCGCCGGTATTGGCCGGTGCCACCGATACCCAGGCCTGCCTGGTACTGACCGCCGACAAGGCGGTGCTGCGCGATGACGCGAAACAGGGCTTCGTGATGATGCAGCGCTACGGCGGTTCGCTGATCGCGATGGGCGATCCAGTCGGCCCGCCTGACGTGGCGCGCGCGTTGATCTGGCGCTTCCGCGAGGAAGCCGACCGGCTGGGCCTGCGCCCGGTGTTCTACCAGGTGGGCGAGACCTACTGGCAGACCTACCTCGACCTGGGCCTGGGCCTGGTCAAGCTGGGCGAGGAAGCGATGGTGCCGCTGCATGACTTCGGCCTGGAAGGCCGCGAACGCGCCGATCTGCGCCAAGCCTGGAACCGGGGCAAGCGCGGTGGCCTGACCTTCCGCGTGGCACCGGTGGAGGAAATTCCCAGCCTGCTGCCGCGCCTGCACGCAATTTCCAATGCATGGCTGGAAGACAAGGCCGGCGATGAGAAGGGCTTCTCGCTGGGCAGCTACGACCCGGATTACCTGGTGCGCTTCCCGGTGGCGCTGGTCGAGGCCGAGGGCCAGATCGTGGCGTTCGCCAACCTGTGGCAGGCACCGGCCGGCGCCGAGCTGTCGGTCGACCTGATGCGCCACGTCAACGAAGCACCGAAGGGCACGATGGACTTCCTCTTCATCGAACTGTTCCTGTGGGGCCGCGCGCAGGGCTATGCGCGTTTCTCGCTGGGCATGGCACCGTTGTCCGGGCTGGCACAGCATCGGCTGGCCGGTCGCTGGAACCGACTGGCCGGTCTGCTGGCGCGGCACGGCGAACGCTTCTACGGGTTCAGTGGCCTGCGCCGCTTCAAATCGAAGTTCGATCCGCAGTGGCGGCCGCGCTATCTCGCCGCGCCCGGCGGCATGCATCTGCCGGCCGCGCTGCTGGATGCCACGCGCCTGATCTCGCTGGATCCGCGGCGGAATTGAAGCCGCGATCCGCCGGGCATGACCCGGCGCTACCTGCCACCCGGTAGGTGTCGACCCTGGTGAACACGCTCATTCCACGGCACCTTCAGCCCCGGCGCCGACCAAGGTCGGCGTCTACCAACAGCCGTCGGGCGTGGCTCGACGCTACATGCGCCGGGTAGGTGTCGACCTTGGTCGACACGCTCATCCCGCGGCGCCTTCAGCCCCGGCGCCGGCCAAGGTCGGCGTCTACCAACAGCCGTCGAGCGTGGCTCGACGCTACATGCGCCTGGTAGGTGTCGACCTTGGTCGACACGCTCATTCCACGGCACCTTCAGCCCCAGCGCCGACCAAGGTCGGCGTCTACCAAACGCTACACCCCGCCCTTCAGGATCACTTCGGCGAGGCGGTCGTAGTCACCCCCGAAATGGTGGTCGCCCGGCAGCTTCACCTTCCTCACGCCGTCATTGGCCGGCAGATCCGGGCACAGCGCGTCCTCATCCTTGTCGCCGTACACGCACAGCGTTTTTTCCGCCGGCAGCCTGACCACTTCCGGTGCAATCGGCAGGCCGTCGCCGCCACCGCCCAGCCAGTTGCTGACATGGAATTCGAAGTCGGCCTTCCTGCCCACCGACAGCAGCACGATGCGCTCCAGCGCCTCACGGGTGCCAGCGTCGAGCTGGTTGATGGTGGCCGGCAGCACGTCGGCGCCCTGCGAAAAACCGATCAACATCACCTTGTCGCGGTGCCATTGCTGGCGGTAGTGGTCGATGATCTTCTGCAGGTCGCCCGCAAAGCCCTTCGGTGTGCGCTCGCTCCAGAAGTAGCGCAGCGAATCGATGCCGACGACCGCCACGCCATGCTCGTTGAGTGACGACGCCACGTTCTTGTCCAGGCCAGCCCAGCCACCGTCACCGGAGACGAACACCGCCAGCGTATCGCCGCTGCCGGTCGCCGGCATTTCCACCACGGGCAGGCCCTTCAGTGCAGCAGGCGGCGGTGCCAGGCTGACGCCGGCCTGCGCGCCGATCACCCGTGCCGCAGCCACCAGGCCCGGTGACGCATCACCGCGCGCGGTGCGCTTGAACTCGCGTGCCATCGCGACCTGCTGCACGAACGCGCTGGCCTGGCCGACCTTGCAGCCGCGGTCACCGGCCGCGCTCAACCACGGAAAATTCAGTTCGGCCGGCTGCAGCCTGCCGTGCTTCACACCATCGCCGCAGACCATGCGCTGGTGGTTGTGGTCCGGGCAGAAGCCGGTGGTCAGTACACCGGCAAACACCTGGGTATCGGCCTGCGCTGCCAGCGAATAGGCCATCTCGGCACCTTCGCCATCACCGCCGACCAGCGGCAGGTGGTAGCCGGGCAGATGCAGCGAGGCCTGCAGCCAACGTGAGAAATTCTCGACGTCACCGGAACCGAACGAACAGGTCAGGTCCCCCTCGCGCTTGAGCACACCGCGCAGGTGCGCAATGTCCACTGCCGCGACCAGCGCGCCATCGGCACGCAGGGCCTCGATCGGCAGGCGGCTGGTGTCACCACCGGCCGTGGGTTCGTGGAACCAGATCACCACCCGTTGCGGCGTGCCGGATGGCATGTGCACCGGAATCTGCTCGAACCGCCCATGGCTGAACTGCTGCGGGGTCACGGCCGCCGTTGCCGGCAGCGCGGCCAGCGCCAGTACCACACCCATTGCCCTGCCCAGCCCTGCACGCTTCATATCGCATCCCCGATGGAATGCGCACACGATACGCCGCCGCCGCGTGCACGGCACGTACCGGCGCAGGCCGTTGGGGATTCAGTGGGCTGCGGCCCGACGGCTGCGACGGTACAGCGCCATCGCCAGATACAGCAGCCAGCCAACGATCACCGCGATCACCACTTTCTGTCCCAGCCCACGCGGTGGTCCACCACGCCACAGCACATGCAGCCACAGCAGCACAAAGGCCAGCCATGCCCAGCCCCAGAGCAGGCCCGCAGCGGACTGCCAACCCGGTTCGCGGCGCAGATACCAGGCCTGCAGCAGCATGCCGACGCTGGCACACAGGAACGCCGTGTTGGCTGCCAGCCCATGGATGAACGGTGCCAGCAGCGGTGTTGCTTCAGGCAGCCAGCTGTCGCCGATGGCGACCGTCGCCAGCCCCAGCGCGGAAACCGTGAACAGCAATGGTGCGGCCGCACTGCGCCGCGGGCCGATGCTGCCGCGATACAGCGCAATGCCAAGCGCCGCAATGGCCAGCGCCAGCAGGCAGTAGGCAGCGCGCAATGCCAGCCCCCACGGCCCGTGCAGGTACAGGCTCAAGGTCGCCCGCACCCAGTCCAGATCACTGCGCGCAACCTGGGTCCACAGCGCGGTGGCCACGAACAGCACCAGTGCCACCAGCGCCAGCACCGCCGCCGGGCGTGCACGGCTCATGGTGCGGCCTCTGGATGCCGCGTCTTCCACTCGGCCAGCGCCTTGCGGTAGCGCTGCAGCTCATCGGAATACAGGTCCAGCACACACAGCGGGCAACCACTGCCGCAGCATTCGTTGGGGCCGGGTTCTTCCGGTGGCAGCGGGCGGGGATCGGGATCAGGGACGGACACGGTCGGAAACGGCAATCATTGGAAACAGGTCACCAGTGTACCGGGCCGGCTCAAACGCCCAGCTGACGTCGCAGGTTGTCACGGGCGGCCGCGTCCAGGCGCTGGTGGAAGAACTCGCTGAGGAATATCCGCGGAGCGCGCAGCAGGCCCTGCAGGAAGCGGCGACGGCCGGCACGGTACAGGAAGCCCGGCACCACCCCTTTGTATTCTTCGGCCACGCCACGGTCATAGGCAGCGAACACCGGTTCCGGCGCGGCCAGGATCGCCATGTCGCAGTCCAGGAACAGCGCCGCCTCGGCATCCACATCCTCCGGACCAAGCGCGCCGTGGCGGGCGGTCAGCAGGATCAATTGCTCCACGCGAGCGGCGTCGACAGTGGCAAGCTCTGGCGCCTGTGTGATCGCCTGCAGAGCCAGCTGCGCCGAACGCGCCTCGTTGTCCTTGCGCCCCGCCTGGTAGATCGCATCGTGATAGAGCACGGCCAGATAGATCTCGGCCGGCTGCTTCCAGCCGGGGCCGTCGGCGACATCCTGGCAATGCTGCAGCACCGCGCGCACATGGCCGAAGTGGTGGTAGGCCCTTGGCGGCGTTGCATAGCTGTCCTGCAGCGCCTGCCACTGCGCCGGGGCAAGCGTCAGCGGTGAGAAGTCCATGACCGGATCATCCCGCCTGCGCCGGCGCCGGGCAAGCTGGCGGTTTTTTCACCACGCACTCACAACGCTTGCCGGGCGGGGCCCGGAGCCAGTTGTCCACAGCTTTGTCGAGCGCTGGTCCACACCGGTTGTGGATGAACGCGGCGCCGACCAACGGTCGCTGCAGCCGGACATCCATGGGCATACACTCGCCACAGGCGGGAGCGCCCGCCGCTGCCGGGAACCGTCATGTACCGTTCTGCCGCCCATTGCCTCACTCTTTCGCTGCTGGCCTTCTGTGCTCCTGCCTTCGGCGCAGGCCAGGCACCGCCCGCCGATGTGGTGACGACCCCGACCATCACCGTGTCGGCCGCACGTGTGCCGACCCCGGAAGAAGTGTTCGCCATTCCCGCGGACCTGCGTGCGATGCTCCAGAAGCAGGTGATCCAGCGCAGCTACTCCCGCGACCAGCGGCTGCAGGCGCTCGTGGAGATGATCTTCGACCAGCACGGGCTGGACCTGCAGTACGACGCCAATGCGACCTACACCGTCAGCGATATCTGGCAGCACCGCCGCGCCAACTGCCTGGCCTTCACCCTGCTGTTCGTGACGCTTGCGCGGGAGGCTGGCATCCAGGCCCGCGTGCAGGAAGTCGGGCAGGTGGTGTCCTGGTACCAGGACCAGGACGCGGGCGTGGTCTACAGCGTCGGCCACGTCAACGCCGGTGTCGACGTCGGTGGGCGTTTCGGTACCGTCGATCTGGACCGCAATGTGCTCTATGACCGCCGCGGCCCGGTTCCCGTCAGCCGTGCGCGGGCGTTGGCGCACTTCTACAACAACCGGGGTGCGGAGCGCCTCGCCGACGGTGATTTCGTCGGCGCGCGTGCATTCTTCGACGCGTCCCTGGCTCAGGACAGCGGGTTCGCTCCGGTGTGGAACAACCTCGGCGTGCTCGACCACCGCGAAGGCAACAACGAGGCGGCGCGGCAGGCGCTGGACCGATCGCTGCAGCTGGAAGGCCGCCAGGGTGCCGCACTGACCAATGCCTCCGCGCTGTTCCGCAGCCTGGGCTTGACCGCGCAGGCGCAGTCACTTGAGCGCCGGTTGAAGTCGGTGCAGCGCGAAGATCCGTTCGCACAGTACATGTTCGGCGCCAAGGCCGAACGTGCCGGCCAGCTGGACCAGGCGATCCGCTATTACCGGCAGGCCGTTCGCCTGTATGACACCGCGCATCAGTTCCACTTCGGGCTGGCACGGGTCTATTTCCTGGCTGGCCAGCTCAAGCGCGCCGATCGCGAACTGCTGCGTGCGCAGGAACTGGGGGGCGCGCCGGAGCAGGCGCGCTACCAGGCCAAGCTGGACAGCCTGGCCCGCTGGCGCGCGCAGCAGCAGGCCAGGCGCTGAAGGCGATCAGGCCTTCTTGAGGAAGCAGGTCTTCAGGACCAGACCCTTGATCTTGTCCGAGTTGCCTTCGATGTGCTCGGCGTCATCCTCGACCAGGCGGATGTTGCGGATCACGGTGCCCTGCTTGAGCGGGATCGAGGAGCCTTTGACCTTCAGGTCCTTGATCACGGTGACGGTGTCGCCGGCCTGCAGGGTGTTGCCGTTGCTGTCACGCACGACCAGGGCGGAACCGGCGCTTTCCTCGGCGGTCCATTCGAAACCGCAGTCGGCGCAGATCCACAGCGCACCATCGGCGTAGGTGTTTTCCAGGGTGCACTGCGGGCAGGCGGGGGCAGAAGACATCAGCAAGTACCTCAAAGTGAATCAACAGCCGCCATTGTAACCGCCTGGCTCCCTGCCCTTTTCCGGCCAGCGCCCGGCGGCTCGCATGACCCGATCCGGAACCCCCACCCAGAACAGAAGGCCGCAGGAACTTGCAGTCGGCGACGAACTGCAGCAGAGTGCGCGGCCCCTGATCGCCCCCGGAACTCCCCATGCGCCTCGGCATCGACTTCGGTACCAGCAACTCCGCCGCCGCCATCGTGCATGAGGGGAAACTGCTGCCGATCCGCTTCGGCGACGCCGAGCAGTTCCGCACCAGCGTGTACTTCCCTGGCGTGGTGCCCGACCCGGACGACTTCCAGCTCGACGCCGGTCAGGAACACGAGCTGCAGCAGATGATCGACAGCGCCGCGCGCGCGGCCCGCGCCGCCGGCCAGGAACGCACGCCGCAGGCGCTGCGCCGCGAAGCCCTGCGCGCACTGCGCCGGGAATGGATGGAAGCCCGCGCCGGCAAGGAGCGCAGCGCCAGCGACCTGCTGCAGAACGCGGTCTACGGCGACGACGCGCTGGAAGCCTATTTCGAGGAACACGAAGGCAACCTGGTGCAGAGCCCGAAGTCGATGCTGGGCTACAACCTGCACCCGCGCGCGAAGCAGACCATCACCGGCATCGCCGCGCACATCCTCGAGCACATCCGCCTGACCGCCAGCGCCCAGCTTGGCCAGCCGCTGCGTGCCGCCCTGCTCGGCCGCCCGGTGCAGTTCCGCAGCTCGATCGGCGCGGCCGGCAACGATCAGGCACTGGACATCCTGCGCGAAGCCGCCACCCAGGCCGGTTTCGACCAGATCGATTTCCTCGAGGAACCGGCCGCGGCGGCCATGCATTACCACGCCGAAAGCCGCGAGCGGCACCAGGCGGTGATCGTTGACATCGGCGGCGGTACCACCGATATCGCCCACGCCGAGGTTGGTGGCGATGCTGCGCCGCGCATCCACCGCGCCTGGGGTATCGCCCGCGGCGGTACCGATATCGACCTGGCGCTGAGCCTGTCCAGCTACATGCCGCTGTTCGGCCGCGGCATCACCCGCGTGCCCGCCCACCACTACGTGGAAGCCGCCACCGTGCAGGACATGACGCGCCAGCGCGACTTCCGCCAGCACAAATACGACCATGTCGACGAACCGTGGGGCGCGCGCCTGCAGGCCCTGCAGGACACCGGCAACACCGCCCGCCTGTACCGCGATGTCGAACGCGCCAAGATTGCCCTCAGCGCCGCCAGCGAACACCGCAGCACGCTGGACTACATCGCCCGCGACCTGCATGCCGACAGCAGCGCCGACGGCCTGGCCGCCGCCGCCCATGGCTACCTGGAGCAGATCCGCGAGCTGCTGGCCCAGGTCCGCAGCGACATCGGCGGCGACCCGGACGCGGTGTTCCTGACCGGCGGCATGTCCCGTGCCGGCTACCTGCGCCAGGCCGTGGCCGAGGCCTTCCCGGGGGCCCGCATGGTCCACGGCGAGCCCTCGCTGGGCGTGGTCCAGGGCCTTGCGCTGGCGGCAGCCAGCCAGGATTAACAAAACGTTACGCGGTCTAAGTTACTCTTGGTCGGCTAGAACCACGCTGCACCTTCCGCCGGCCACGCCGGTGTGTGTTCACAGTGCAGCCTGGCCCGCCCCGCGGGCCTAGCGGCCATGCCTTCCTGGCTCGTTCATGGTCCGCGCAGCACCTGAGCCGCCATCGAGACCCGCTTTGGGCACCCGCCAGGCCCCTGTGGCCTTACAACCTGACGCAGCACCTGCACCCATCGACTGCCGCCGTTGTGACGCGGTCTGTTGCCGGCTGCCCGTGCTGCTGCAGCCCGGCGACCACGTGCCCGGCCAGTTCCTGTCACGCGACACCCACGGCCGTACCGTGATGGCGCGCAACGAGGAAGGCTGGTGCGCAGCGATCGATCCCTATCACCTGCGCTGCACGATCTATTCGCAGCGCCCGGCGATCTGCCGCCAGTTTTCGATGGGCGGCGATGACTGCCGCCGCGAGCGGCAGGACTACCTGCGCCAGGCCGATGCCTGGGCGCTTTCCTCCCCTTCCACCTGACAGGAGCAACCATGCCCCGCAAGGCAAAGACCCCCGCGAAGGCCAGCAACAGCATCCGCAGCGAACGCAAGGGCGCGGCCGCCAGCACTGTGGTCAGCAGCGATTCGATCGCTTCGGACCTGGCAGCGTTCCGCAAGGCCGGTGGCAAGATCGAAGTCCTCGGCACCACCTGGGCGCTGAAGAAAGCCAGCTGACCCAGTACCGACCGCGGCGGCGCTGCCGCCGCGGCCTGCCGGATCGCGTTCAGCGGTCCAGGCGTACCCGCACACTGCCCGAATGCGACTGAATGCGGATGTCACCGTCACCGCTGCCCAGACGCGTATCGAGGTGGCTGCCCGGCCCATAGCGCGGGCGCTCCACCTGCCCGGCATCGCTGTTGATCGATCCGCTGAAGCTGTTCACCGACAGCTGTGCCGACACCGTGCGTGGCAGGCTCAGCGTGACCGAGGCACTGACCGATTCGACGTTGATGCGGCCGCCAGGAGCCAACCCGGCCGCTGCCAGATCGATGCTGCCCGAGACGGTCTCCACCGCCAGCCGCTGCACGCGCCCGGCGTCCACCTCGACCCGGCCGGACACCGTCTGCGCACCGATATCACCGGACACGCCGCCGCCGGCCTCGATCCGGCCACTGACCGTGTTCACGTCCAGCTTCGGCGTCTGCAGGCGTGCGCTGACGCTGCCACTGACCGTGTTGAGCTTGCTGTCGCCACTGCGGCCAGCCGCGCTCAGGCTACCGCTGACCGTGTCGGCCTGCAGCCGTCGCACATCGATGCCACTGATGTCCTGGCTGGCGCTGACCGTGCTCAGCAGCAGCTCCACCGAGCGCGGCACGTTCAGTACCAGCGTCGCGCCACCATTGCTGCTGCGGCGCGGGTATTCGATCTCCCAGCGCACACGGTTGGCACTTTTCTCCTGACGCAGCTGCAGGCCGTCGCTGAGCGTGCCGGTGAGCTGCACGTCATTGCGGTCCCAGCCACGCACGGTCACCTTGCCGGCCACATTGCTCAGCTCGATGCGACCGCCCGCGGCCAGGGTGTGGCGCTCGTCGATGCGGGTGTCGGCCAGCGCCACGGCAGGGGCCAGCAGCAGCGCGACACAGCAGGAAATCAGGGTTCGGGTCATGGGGGTCTCCTCAGGTCGTCAAGCCGGACTCGGCGGCATAGGCCGCCTGCCGGGTCAGTTCCAGCCGCAGCGCGTAGGTGCGCTTGAGCTGGCCAAGCAGGTGCGGCGCACGCGGGTCCTGCGCCAGGGCGGCACGGATCTGCGCTGCGCTTTCATCCAGTTCGTGCAGCGCCGGCTGCCATTCCGGCGCCCGTCCATCGGGCAGCGAAGCGACGGCCTGCTGGTACTGCTCGGTCATCACCGCCGCCTGCAGCTGCAGGGTAGACGGCACCGGCGCGTCCGGCTGCGCATGGCGCCACGGCGCCACCGCGTAGAGCGCCAGGCTGGCCGCCAATGCCGCACCGACCGGCAGCCACCAGCGACGCCGCGAGCGCGCTGGCAGGGCCACCACGTTGTCGCCCGGCGCAGGTGCCGCCTGCGGTTCACGCGGCGGCAGCTGCGCCGACAGGCGTGCCCAGCCATCGGTGGGTACGCCGCGTTCGGTCGGCAGCGCGCGCAGCCGGGCCAGCAGATCGTGGTCGGAATCGTGGTCGTGTGTACTCATGTCATGTCTCCCAGCCGTGCGCGCAACAGGCCGCGCGCACGATGCAACTGTGCCTTGGAACTGCCGACGGCCATCTGCAGCTGTTCGGCGATTTCCTGGTGTTTCCAGCCTTCGATGTCGTGCAGTACCAGTACCGCACGTGCCCGTGGCGGCAGTGTCGACAGTGCCCGTTCGAGGTCGCGTTCGGTGCCGGCGCAACGATCGTGCACTGCCAGCTCCTGCAACCCTCCGTCCACTTCGTCGAGGCTGTCGTGATCCTGCCCGCCGGCTCGTCCGCGCAGCTCCATCAGTGCCGCGTTGACGCCCAGCCGGTGCAGCCAGGTCGACAGGCTGCTCTCGAAACGGAAGCCCGGTAGCGCCTTCCACGCCTGCAGGAACGCTTCCTGCAGCGCGTCCTCGGCGCGTGCCTGCTGGCCGCCACACAGCCGCCACAGCACAGCGAATACACGGGGTGCGTGGCGCCGGTACAGCAGTTCATAGGCAGCGGTATCACCGGCGGCCGCCGCCCGCACCAGGGCGGGTTCATCGACGGCGTCGTTGGCGGCAGGCGGCGCGGGCATGGTGGTGTCGAGCATATCGCTTGGATGCGGCGACCCGGGAAAAGGTTTAGAGCCGATCGATGATCGATGGCATGCAACCTTTTGGGTGGCTGCTGCATCCATGAAAGGTCCTTCGCGAAATTGCCGTCCAGGAGTCCTGCCATGTCCAGCCCATCCTGCGCCGCCCTGCTGGTGATCACCGCCTGTGTCCTGCTGCAGGCGCTGGGCCTGTCACTGCAGCTGCGTCCCGACAATGGCCGCGCCTGCCTGCAGCAGCACCGCCAGGAGCTGTTGTGCGTGGCCTGGAACCCGGCGGTCGAATCCCCCGCACGCGCCGGGTAACATCAGGGGCCGTTCCCGCCGCCTGTTTTCGCCCCATGATGTTGTCGCTGAAGGATCACCTGCCCGCCTGGACCCACCCGTGGTTGAACTACGCCGGCGTGGCGCTGCAGATCGTACTGGTGCTGCTGGTCGCATGGCTCCTGCGCGTGCTCGCCCGTCGCCTGATCCGCCGCTTCGCCGAGCACTACACGCTGCCGCCAGAGATGGTGATGGGTGCGCGCCGGATCACCAGTTTCGTGGTCTATTTCAGTGCCCTGCTGTACATCCTCAGCCTGCTCGGCGCGAAGCCGTCGGTGTTGTGGACCGCGTTCACCGGCTTTGCAGCCGTGGGCGCGGTGGCCTTCTTCGCGGCGTGGAGCGTGCTGTCCAACATCTTCTGCACGCTGCTGATCTTCACCACCCGCCCGTTCCGCCTGCACGACTACATCGAGGTGCTGGAAAACGGCGAGAAGCCGGGCCTGAAGGGCCGGGTGATCGACGTGAACCTGATCTACACCACGCTGCAGGAGACCGGCGACGGCCACGAGGGCACGGTGCTGCAGCTGCCGAACAACCTGTTCTTCCAGCGCACGGTGCGCCGCTGGCGTGACCCGGCGCAGGCCCCCGGCGGCATCCAGGGCGACGGCTGAGGGTGGGGGTTTCGGCAGGGCTTGCAGCCCTGCACCTGCTTGGAGCAACGGCAACGGCGAAAGCGTGCTATCCGTGGGATAGCGGGGTGGGTCCGGTGGCGGGAGACGCCGTAAACCCATCCTTGAAGTGACCCCCGGGAGTTGGACGCTAGATCCAACCCCGAGGGATACATGAACAAATACGACGCGCGTTTCAAACTGCAGGTCGCCAAAGAGGCCTGCAAGACCTCCACATCGGTCAAAGCCATTGCCCGTCGCCACGGCCTGGAGTTCTCCACGGTCAGGCGCTGGG
>NZ_JAWIRR010000025.1:52241-77088 GCF_036320065.1 Stenotrophomonas sp. SMYL8 | reverse complement strand
CCCAGCGCCTGACCGTGGAGAACTCCAGGCCGTGGCGACGGGCAATGGCTTTGACCGATGTGGAGGTCTTGCAGGCCTCTTTGGCGACCTGCAGTTTGAAACGCGCGTCGTATTTGTTCATGTATCCCTCGGGGTTGGATCTAGCGTCCAACTCCCGGGGGTCACTTCAAGGACGGGTTTACGGCGTCCCCGCAAACCCACAGTCCCCCGCCAGCCCTCAGTACAACCCAGAGCCGTTAACAACGCCGTTGCCGTTGCTGGTGCTCTGGCTCTGGCTTGAAACGGGTGCCGGGCAGCGCCCGGCCGGGTATCCTTTCCCTCTGATGTCCGACCTTGTCCATGCCAGCCGCGAAGCCCTCAGCGACGGCGGCGCGCTCGCCTCGCACCTGGATGCATTCGTCCCGCGTCCGGCACAGCTGCACCTGACCGAAGCCATCGCCGATGCGCTGCAGCAGCGTGATCTGCTGCTGGCCGAGGCCGGTACCGGCACCGGCAAGACGTTTGCCTATCTGGTGCCGGTGCTGCTGTCCGGGTTGCGCACCATCATCTCCACAGGCACCCGCGCGCTGCAGGACCAGCTCTACCACCGCGATCTGCCACGGGTGCGCCAGGCCCTCGGGGTCGGCCTGCGCAGTGCGCTGCTGAAAGGGCGTGCGAACTACCTGTGCCGCTATCGCCTGCAGCAGGCGCGCGGCGAGCCGCGTTTTTCCAGCCCCGAACAGGCGGCGCAGTTCCAGCGCATCCTGGCATGGTCCGGTCGCTCGGAGTTCGGTGACATCGCCGAGCTCGACGGGCTGGCCGACGACTCCCCATTGCTGCCGATGGTCACCTCCACCGTCGACAACTGCCTGGGCACCGATTGCCCGTTCTGGGATGACTGCTTCGTGGTGCGTGCGCGGCAGCGTGCACAGGCTGCCGATGTGGTGGTGGTCAATCATCACCTGCTGCTGGCCGATCTGGCCCTGAAGCAGGATGGCTTCGGTGAACTGCTGCCGGGCGCCCAGGCCTTCGTCATCGACGAGGCGCACCAGTTGCCCGAACTGGCCGCGCAGTTCTTCGGCGAGGGTTTTGGCATGCGCCCGTGGCAGGAGCTCGGGCGCGATTGCCTGGCTGAAGCACGCGGTGTGGGCGGCGCGCAGTCGGCGCTGCAGGAACCGGTCGACCAGTTGCAGCAGGCGCTGCTGGCGCTGCGTTCGGCGATGGAGGGACTGCCGCCGCGTGGCACGCAATGGCGCGCGCTGGCGATGCCACAGGTGCGCGACGGCTTCGATACGGTGATGGCAGGGTTGGTGACCCTGGAGCAGGCATTGCAGCCGCTGCGCGAAGCGGCGGCGGGTCTGGATGCCTGTCATGCGCGGGCGCGTGAGGCGGTCTCGCGGCTCAGCCGCTGGTTGGGCGATGACGAGCCCACTCTCGACTTCGATACCGATCCGGCGGACACAGCCAGCGCGGCTGATGTGCTCTGGTACGAGCTCACGCCACGTGGTTTCCGTTGCCAGCGCACGCCGATGGATGTGTCCGGTCCGCTGCGTGAGCATCGCGAGCGCAGCCGTGCCGCGTGGATCTTCACTTCGGCAACGCTGACCGTGGGCGGTGGTTTCGATCACATCGCCACCCGCCTGGGCCTGGACGATCCGCACACGCTGGTGCAGCCAAGCCCGTTCAATTGGCCCGAGCAGGCGCTGTGCTACCTGCCCGAAGGCCTGCCCGATCCGGCGGCGCGCGGGTTTGGCACCGCGCTGATCCAGACCTTGCGGCCGGTGTTGCAGGCCTCGCAGGGCAGGGCGTTCCTGTTGTTCGCCTCGCACCGTGCATTGCGTGAGGCCGCCGAGGCATTGCGCGACGGGCCGTGGCCGTTGTTCGTGCAGGGCGAGGCACCGCGCGCGACGCTGCTGCAGCGCTTCCGTGAATCAGGCAATGGCGTGCTGCTCGGCTCGGCCAGTTTCCGCGAGGGCGTGGATGTGGTCGGCGAAGCGCTGAGCGTGGTGATGATCGACAAGCTGCCGTTCGCGGCGCCGGACGATCCGGTGTACGAGGCGCGGCTGGAGGCGATCCGCAGCCAGGGCGGCAATCCGTTCCGCGACGAGCAGTTGCCGCAGGCGGTGATCGCATTGAAGCAGGGTGTCGGCCGCCTGATCCGCAGCGAGAGCGACCGTGGCGTGCTGGTACTGTGCGACCCGCGCCTGCTCAACCGGGGCTATGGCCGGGTCTTCCTCGATTCGCTGCCGCCGTTCCGGCGTACTCGCAGCCTGGCCGATGTGCAGGCCTTCTTTACGCCACAATGGGCGCCCGTGTCCGATGATGCGGCTGCCCCAGTCGCTGTTGCGACCGGCCCTGAGCCGGCGCCCGGTGCCACGTTCCCCCTGTTCTGACCCGATCCGATGAAACTGCTCGCCTTTGAAACCGCCACCGAAGCCTGTTCCGTTGCCCTGCATGTCGATGGGCAGGTGCTGGAACGCTTCGAGATTGCCCCGCGCCGGCACGCCGAACTGAGCCTGCCGTGGGCCGAGGCGCTGCTGGCCGAAGCCGGTATCAGCCGCCGCCAGCTGGACGGCATTGCGCTCAGCCGTGGCCCCGGTGCGTTCACCGGTGTGCGCCTGGCGATCGCCATTGCCCAGGGCATCGCACTGGCGCTGGACCGGCCGCTGTTGCCGGTCTCGACGCTGCAGGTGCTGGCGCTGCAGGCACCGGCGGAAGAAATGCAGATCCTGTCGGCGATCGATGCGCGGATGGGCGAGCTGTATGTCGCGCGCTTCGAGCGTGTGGACGGCCTGCCGGTGGCGCGCGACGCCGAACGCGTGTGCGCGCCTGCCGCGGTGGCGCTGCCGGAAGGGCTGTCCGCCTATGGTGTGGGTACCGGTTTCGGTGCTGCCGAGGGCGCACTGCTGGCGCAACTTGGGGCTGGCCTGCGCGGATTCGATGCCACCGCATTGCCGCGCGCGTCGGACGTACTGGCACTGGCGGTGCCGGCGTTCGCTCGCGGCGAAGCCATTGCACCGGAGAGGGTCGAGCCGGCGTACCTGCGCGACAACGTGGCGCTGACCCTGGTCGAGCAGCAGGCGGCGCGCGAAGCGAAGGCGAAAGCCAACGGCTGAGCCCCTCGTGGCGGGGTTGGTTGATTGCGTAAATCAAAAGCCGCGCTTGACCGGGCGGGGTGGGTTCGCGGGGGGGCGCCGTGAACCCCGCTCCGCGGTCCGGCCCAGCCGCTGGCGGCTGTGCGTTCGGGCGCTTGCGAAGCCGTGCTTCGCAAGCAAAGCGCCCTCACCCCTGGGGGCTTAGCCGCGCCATCCATGGCGCGGATACCCCCGCGAACCCACCCCGCCCGACCTCTGACAGTTTCCGTGTGCGTCCGCCACGGAAAATCAAAAGAAAATCAAAGTCAAAAGCGGATCGCTTCGCTCGCATCCACGCGTAGCGTGGGTGTGTGTCGACCAAGGTCGACACCTACCAACAGCGGAGCGGGACGCGATGCGCCGGGATCTGTCAGAGGTGGGGCGGGGTGGCTGGGCAGGACCGTTGGCGCCATGGGCCCGAGGCATGCCTCGGGCGGGTTGGGAAGGATGCCCAACCCCGGTCTTGCCGTGTGCGCAGGACAGCGCGCACGAGCAAGGCGCCATCGAGCCCCCAAGGATGGGTTTACGGCGTGTCCTGCCCAGCCACCCCGCCACACCAAATCCACAGTCCAACCGCCGCCTTTGACGTTGACGTTGACGTTGACGTTGACGTTCAGCGGGTCCCGGGCCGCAGGCCCGGGCAACAAAACCCTATCGGTCGTCGTGCAGGGTGCCGCCCGGCAGGAACACCCACGTGCGGGTGACCTGCAGGATATCGATCTCATCCTCGGTCTTCGGCAACGGCGGGAACGGCTGCGCCAGCTTCACCACCCGCAGAGCCGCCTCATCCAGCAACGGCGTCCCGCTCGAACGCAGGATCCGGCTGCTTTCCACGCTGCCATCGCGGCGCACACCCACGCTGATCACCACCTGGCCACCCAGGCGGCGCTGCCGGGCCTCGTCCGGGTAGTTCAGGTTGCCGACGCGCTCGGCGCGATCGACCCAGGCACGCAGGTAGTTGGCATAGGCATATTCGCGCGTGCTGGCCGACACGAACTTGCGGTTTGGGCGCTTGGCGTACTGCGCCGAGCGCAGATGGACTTCAGCGGCCAGGCGGGCCATTTCCACATCGCGCTGCTCGCGCGCGCTCAGCGGTGCGTCCGGTTCGGGCTGATCCGGCGTGGGCCGGGACTGCGCCTGCGCGACCACTTCTTCGCCATTGCGGCTGCTGACCACCCGCGCCTGCGGCGGCGGAACCGGTGCGGCCGATTGCTGCTGCTGTGGCACCGGGCTGATTCCGGATTGCGCCTGCGGCACGATGCCGGCCTGGTTGTCGCGCGGACGCTGCGCGCGGTCGTGCTCGCCACCGCCTTCCTGGTTGGCCGCGGCCAGGAAATCGGCCTGCTTCGGCGTCAATGCGGTGCGGGTCTGGCTGAAGATCACTTCCAGCGTCGGCACCAGCGGTGCATCGCCCTTCACGGCGAAGCCCACGCCCAGGATCAGCAGGGCGTGGACCAGTACCGACAACGCGATGGTCGCCCCCAGCCGTTGCGCTTCGCGCTGCGGCGGGGGCAGTACGGCAGGTGCGGGCGGCATCAGCGCAGGCCGGCCTCGAGTGCGTCGAACAGGGTGCCGGCAATGTTCAGGCCGTACTGTGCGTCCAGTTCGCGCACGCAGGTCGGGCTGGTCACGTTGACCTCGGTCAGGTAATCACCGATCACGTCCAGGCCGACGAAGCGCATGCCGCGACGCTTCATCTCCGGCCCGACCTGGGCGGCGATCCAGCGGTCGCGCTCGCTCAGCGGGCGGCCTTCGCCGCGGCCACCGGCGGCGAGATTGCCGCGGAATTCATCACCCTGCGGGATGCGCGCCAGGCAGTAGTCGACGGGTTCGCCATCGACCAGCAGGATGCGCTTGTCGCCGGCGGTGATGTCGGGGATGAACTTCTGTGCCAGCGCCATCCTGTGGCCGCCGTCGGTCAGGGTTTCCAGGATCACATTCAGGTTCGGATCGCCCTTGCCGCTGCGGAAGATCGAGCGGCCGCCCATGCCATCCAGCGGCTTCAGAACCGCCTGGCCGTGTTCCAGGGCAAAGGCCTTCAGCGCCTTGGCATCGCGGCTGACCAGGGTCGGCGGGCAGCACTGCGGGAACAGCAGGGCGGCCAGCTTCTCGTTGTAGTCGCGCAGGCCCTGCGGGTTGTTGACCACGCAGGCACCGGCAGCGGCGGCCACATCCAGCACCTGGGTGTCGTAGATGTACTCGGCGTCGACCGGCGGGTCCTTGCGCATCAGCACGATCTGGCCGGGACCGAACTCGGTACGGCTGAACGCACCCAGCTCATACCAGCCGGCCGGGTCGTCGCGCACCTGCAGCGGTGCGGTCTGGGCCACCGCCACGCCACCTTCCAGGGCCAACCCGCCCGGGCGCACGTAGCGCAGGGCATGGCCGCGGCGCTGGGCTTCCAGCAACATGGCGAAGGTGGTGTCCTTGGCGATCTTGATGTGGGCGATGGGGTCCATCACCACGATGACGTTCAACGGCATGGGCGCACCTGTCTGGCAAGGCGTTGATGGTAGCGGCAACGCCGGTCGCGCGCCTCCCCGCCGTACTGCAACGCTGCGTCCGCCCGGCGCCGCGCACGCATTGCGAAACCCGTCACGTTCAGGAGGGGGCGATGCCCCACGCCATGGGGCGGCCTTGAAGCGGGCGCGGAAAGTGCGATATAGATACGCTTTCGTAGCGGCCCCCGCCAGAGATCGGGCCGTGCGCTTGGGGATAGGCAATGACTGAAAACACGACTGCGGGCGGGGAACTCGCAGGACTCCGGGTGATGGTCATCGATGATTCGAAGACCATCCGCAGGACTGCGGAAACGCTGCTCAAGCGCGAAGGCTGCGAGGTGGTCACCGCCACCGACGGCTTCGAAGCACTTGCGAAGATCGCAGACCAGCAACCGCAGATCATCTTCGTCGACATCATGATGCCGCGCCTGGACGGGTACCAGACCTGTGCGCTGATCAAGGGCAACCAGCTGTTCAAGGCGACCCCGGTCATCATGCTGTCGTCCAAGGATGGCCTGTTCGACAAGGCGCGGGGACGCATCGTCGGCTCGGAGCAGTACCTGACGAAGCCTTTCACGCGTGAAGAACTGCTGGGTGCCATCCGCACATACGTCAACGCCTGACCAGGGGGGAAAGGCACAATGGCTCGTATCGTTCTGATCGAGGATTCACCGACCGACCGCGCGGTGTTCACCCAGTGGCTGCGCCGTGCCGGCCATGAGGTGCTGGAAGCGGACAACGCCGAGGATGGACTGCAGCTGGTCCGCGACCAGGTGCCGCAGCTGGTGCTGATGGACGTGGTCCTGCCCGGCATGAGCGGCTTCCAGGCCACCCGCGCGATGGCCCGTGACGCAGCGATCAAGCACATCCCGGTGATCATCGTCAGCACCAAGGCGATGGAAACCGACAAGGCATGGGGCCTGCGCCAGGGCGCAGCCGATTACATCGTCAAGCCGCCGCGCGAGGATGAACTGATCGCGCGGATCAACGAACTGGTGGCCTGATGCGCTCGCCCTTCGACATCCTCGAAGCCTATGAACGGCGCAGCCTGGCCCATGCGGTGCAGCTGCCCGAGCGGCAGTTCGCCCAGGACCTCTGGCGTGGCGTGGGCTACCGCGTCGGCCAGCGCCGGCTGGTATCCGATTTCCGCGAAGTGGTGGAAATCGTGCCGATGCCGCCGGTGACCCCGGTGCCGTGCGCGCAGCCGTGGCTGCTGGGCGTGGGCAACCTGCGCGGCAACCTGTTCCCGGTGGTCGACCTGAAGTACTTCCTGGAAGGCACGCGCACCGTGCAGCAGGAAGGCCAGCGCGTGCTGATCATGCGCCAGTCGGGTGGCGACGTCGCGCTGACCATCGATGAACTGTTCGGCCAGCGCAGCTTCGAACTGGACCAGCAGATCGCGGCCGGCACGCTGGCCGAAGGACGTTACGGCCACTTCGTCGATCGCGCCTTCCACGCCGACGGCCACGACTGGGGCGTGTTCTCGCTCTCGCTGCTGTCGCGTACCCCTGAATTCCGGCAAGCCGCGGCCTGAGGCCGGGCATCGCCCCCTGCATTGAAGATCGAGGTTGAACGATGAGTACTGCTTCGGACGCCACCAAGACCGGCAAGCTGCGGCTGGGCGGCAGCAACCTCTGGTTGTTCCTGCTGCTGGCATCGATGATCCTGTTCGGCGTCAACACCGGCGTCGCCACCTGGCAGGGCAGTCGCCTGGCCGATGCCGGCTCCAAGGCGGCCGACCTGCAGGTGCTGTCACAGCAGCTGGCCAATCAGGGCCGTGATGCGGTGGGCGGCAACGCGCAGGCGTTCACCGCCTTCAAGGCCACCCGCAACGCGATCGAACAGAACGTGTCGACCCTGCAGGGGCGCTACGGCAAGGAACCGGGCGTGTCCGGTGCGATCGCCACCCTGGCCGAGACCTGGGCGCCGCTGGGCAAGCAGGCCGGGCAGCTGGTTGCCAGTGAACCGGCCGTGCTGGCGCTGGCCGGCAATGCCAACAACTTCACCGGCGCGGTGCCGGGCCTGCAGGCCCAGCTGAACGAGCTGGTGCGCGCGATGTCCGCCTCGGGCGCGCCGTCGTCGCAGGTGTACAGCGCACTGCAGCAGGTCGTGGTGGCCGGTTCGATGGCCCGCCGCGTGACCGAAATGCGTGCCGGTGGCAGCGCCGCTGCCACCTCGGGCGATGCACTGGCACGCGACATTACCGTGTTCTCGCAGGTGCTCGACGGCCTGCGCAACGGAAACGAGGAACTGGGCATCACCGCCGTGCGCGGTGCCGCCGCCGTGGCCGCGCTGGAGCAGTCGCAGCAGAAGTGGGAGGCAATGAAGCAGGACGCCGATGCGATCCTGGCCAGCTCGCGCCAGCTGTTCGCCGCCCAGTCTGCCGCCACCGCGCTGGGCCAGGGTTCGGCGCACATGCTGGACGACAGCCGCAAGCTGTTCGAGGCGTTCTCCTCGTTCGGCTCGGTGTCCGATACCCGCCTGTTCCCGAACTTCTGGATCGGCGTGGTCTCCGGTGCGCTGTCGCTGATCGCGATCATCGGCTTCGTCTCCACCAACGTGCGCAGCCGCTCGCGCGAGCAGGAACTGCGCTACCAGACACAGGTGGAATTCAACAGCCGCAACCAGCAGGCGATCATGCGGTTGCTGGACGAAATCTCCTCGCTGGGTGAGGGCGACCTGACCGTGAAGGCCTCGGTGACCGAGGACATGACCGGCGCCATCGCCGACGCGATCAACTACGCGGTGGACGAGCTGCGCCACCTGGTGACCACCATCAACGACACCTCGGCCAAGGTCGCGCTGTCCACCCAGGAAACCCAGGCCACCGCCATGCAGCTGGCAGAGGCGGCGGGCCACCAGGCCAACCAGATCACCTCGGCCTCGGACCGCATCGGTGAAATCGCGGCGAGCATCGAACAGGTGTCGCGCAACTCGGCCGAGTCGGCCGACGTGGCACAGCGCTCGGTGGTGATCGCCGCCGAAGGTGCCGGCGTGGTGCGCGAGACCATCCAGGGCATGGACCAGATCCGTGACCAGATCCAGGAAACCTCCAAGCGCATCAAGCGCCTGGGCGAGTCGTCGCAGGAAATCGGCTCGATCGTGGAACTGATCAACGACATTTCCGAGCAGACCAACATCCTGGCATTGAACGCAGCGGTGCAGGCGGCTTCGGCCGGTGAAGCGGGCCGCGGTTTCGCGGTCGTGGCCGACGAAGTGCAGCGCCTGGCAGAACGCACCTCGGGCGCAACCCGACGCATCGAGAACCTGGTGCAGGCGATCCAGGCCGATACCAACGAAGCGGTCACCTCGATGGAACAGACCACCGCCGAAGTGGTGTCCGGTGCACGCCTGGCCGAGGACGCCGGCACCGCGCTGACCGAAATCGAGCGCGTCTCCAACGCCCTGAACACCCTCATCAAGAACATCTCCATCGCCGCCCAGCAGCAGTCGGCTGCGGCCTCGGACATCACCCGCACCATGGGCGTGATCCGGCAGATCACCGGCCAGACCTCGCAGGGTGCCGGGCAGACCGCCGAATCGATCGGCCACCTCGCGCAGCTGGCGGCCGACCTGCGTCGTTCGGTCGCCGACTTCAAGCTGCCGGCGTGACGCGGGCAGGGCGGCGAGCAAGGAACCAGTCGATGAAGCATTTCCATTCCCCACGCCAGAACTCGCGCGGCTTCCGCGCGGCGGCGAACGGAGCGCGTCCATGAGCAGTCTGCGCGATGCGATGAGCCACGCAGCGCTGGGCTGGGTCAAGCCCGAGCTGGACGAGACCCTGCGCCAGGTGCGCAACGAGGTCGAGTACTACGCGGAAGACCCGGCCGATGCCAGCCGCATGCGCATCTGCGCCGGCTACCTGCACCAGGTGCAGGGCACCCTGCGCATGGTCGAGCTGTACGCCCCGGCGATGGTGGCCGAGGAGCTGGAACAGCTGGCCAATGCCATCGGCGCCGGTAGCGTGGCTGATCGGGATGAAGCCTGCGCGACCCTGATGCGCGGCAGCGTGCTGCTGCCCGATTACCTGGAGCGCCTGCAGAACGGCCACCGCGACATTCCGATCGTGCTGATGCCGCTGCTCAACGAAATCCGTGCCGCGCGTGGCGAAGAGGGCGTGCATGACAGCGTGCTGCTGGCGTTCGCGCCGGACAGCGTCAGCGCCACCGAGGCCGAGCTGGACCATGCCCGGGGCAGCCTGAGCGGGCGCAACCGCGAGCTGCTGGATACCGTGGGCAGCGCGGTGAAGGAAGAACTGCTGCGCATCAAGGATGCGCTGGACCTGCACCTGCGTACTGGCGGTGCGCCCGAACAGCTGCAGACCCAGGCCAACGAACTTGGCGCCGTGGCCGATACGCTGGGCATGATGGGCCTGGGCGTTGCCCGCGGCGTGGTCGTGCAGCAGCGCGATGCGCTGCGTGGCGTGGTCGAAGGCCGCCAGCAGATCGACGAGAACCTGCTGCTGGATATCGCCGGCGCATTGCTCTACGTGGACGCGTCGCTGGACGACCAGGTCGCCCATCTGGGCGCCGGCGGCAGTGGCGAAGATGATCCGAGCGCGGTCGAGAACCGGCGCACGGTGGAGGTGCTGGCACATGAGGCCATCGCCAACTTCGCCGCCGCCCGCGAGCATTTTGTCGCTTTCATTGAAACCAGCTGGAACCATGCCGAGCTGCAGGACGTGCCGCGCCTGCTGGGAGATGTTTCCGGCGCGCTGCGCATGCTGGATCTGGGCACGGCTGCCGATTACCTGCGCGGTGTGCAGCAGTACATCGAAGCCGAGCTGATCGGTCGCCAGCGCGTGCCCAGTGGCCGCCAGCTGGACACCCTGGCCGACGCCATGGCCAGCCTGGAGTATTACCTCGAAGCCCTGCGCGACCGTCGGCCGGGGCGCGAGGACATCCTCGACATCACCCGCAGCAGCCTTGAAGCGCTGCGCTATTGGCCGTTGCCGGAGCGCAACGCGGCGGAACCTGTTGCAGCCGCGCCGATTGCGTTTGCGTCGCTGCTGATCGAGCGCGAGCCGGTCACGCTGCAGGCCGAGCCGCTGCAGCCGGAGCACATCGAGATTCCGGTGCAGCCGGCCGCGCCTGCCGCCGGCACGGTGCCGGTGCCGCTGCCGGACTTCACCTTCGATCCGCCACCGGCCACGCCTGCACCGGAGGTGGTGGACAACCGCCTGATGTTCGGGGCGCTGGGGAGTGTCGCCTCCACACCGCTGTCGCTGCATGACGACGCGGATGCACCGCTGGTCTTCGCCGCCTCCAGCGCACCTGCGCCCGAGGTACCGCAATGGGATCTCGCACCGTTCCATCCGGATTCCGAGCCGACCGCGAGTGCCGAAGACGAGCGCAGTCCGACCTTCGCCAGCTTCGACCCGGTCAGTTTCGAACGGACCGAAACCAGCGTGGAACCGGCGCCGCAGTGGACACTGTCGGAGGCAACACCGCCGGCATTGGCCGATGTGGCTGTGATGGATGTCGAGGACGACGTCGACGCGTCGGTGCCCTTCGACACCGCTGACGTTGCCGCGCCCGTGTTCGACCCGGTGGCTGCCGAGCACGATGTGGTCGCCGCCGGTGACGACGTGGTGTTCCGTTTCGACGCCGATGCGCTGGACAATGCCGACGACGTGCTGTCGCTGCACGCGATGGAGACGCTGTCGCTGGACGACGACGCCGGATTGCACCCGGCGCTGGAGATCGTCGATCCCGCTGCATCCGTGCGGGTGGACGAAAGCCCTGTGGTTGCCGAAGCGGACGCGGTTCCGGCGGATGTGCAGGAGGACGTGCCCGCGCCGATGGCCGAGGTGCTGACGCCGGTCTCCGATGCACCGGCACCGGCGGTGTCGGTGATTGATATCGACACCATCGCGCCCATCGACTTCAGCGAAGCCGACGCGCAGTTCTTCGCCGAGCTGAGCGCCGCGGCGGCCGATTTCAATCCGCAGGCCATGGCGGCTCCACCCGCTGCGGACATCCCGGTCGTGGCCGGCACCGAGACCGGCTTCGAGGCCGGCTTCGACGACGATGCCGAGAACATCGACGAGGACATCCGCGAGGTGTTCCTGGAAGAGTTCGACGACGAGCTGGCCAACCTGGGCACGCTGCTGCCGGCATGGCGCATGCAGCTGGACAACATGGACCGGCTGCGGCCGATCCGCCGCATCTTCCACACCCTCAAGGGCAGTGGCCGCCTGGTGGGTGCACGCACCCTGGGCGAGTTCGCCTGGAAGATCGAAGGCATGCTCAATCGCGTGCTCGATGGCAGTCGCCCGGCGACTCCGGCGGTGCTGGCGATGGTCGACAACGCCCATGCCGCGCTGCCGCAGCTGAACGCCGCGCTGCGCCATGGCCAGCGCATCAGCGTGGACCTGCAGGCGATGCAGGCCATTGCCGATCGGGTCGGTGCCGGCGAGGAGACCTTCTACGTGCCGTTGCCGGCTGCGGCCGCACCGGCAGCGACACTGGCCGAGTCCGAAGGCGAAGACGAAATCAGCCGCCTGCTGGAAGCCGAGGCCGCTGCGTCGGCGCAGGCCGATGCCACGGCGGTGGCGGAAGACGCCGGTACCCCGGCCAACATCGACAGCGTACTGCGCGAGATCCTCGAGGCCGAGGTCGAAGTCCACCAGGCGACCCTGCAGGAATGGCTGCGTTCGGCGCAGCAGGCACCGCAGCCGGTCAGCGACGCACTGCTGCGTGCGGTGCACACCATGAACGGCGCCTTCGCGATGACCGAAGTGCCGGAAATCACGGCGGTCACCGGCGGTGCCGAGTCCTACATCAAGCGTGCACTGGCCGCCGACGTGGTGCCTGGCGACGAGGGCGTAGCCGCACTGGATGCGACCGCGCAGGCGATCACCGCGACCATGGAAGCGCTGCAGGCCGAACAGCCGCGGATTGTTCCGCAGGGCGCGCTGGTGCAGCGGCTGCAGGCATTGGCCGGCGAGCTGCCGGAAGCGCGCTGGCCGCTGTTCGCGCTGGAAGACGAGGACGAAGAGGGCGTCGAGCTGGCGCCTGATGCCGAGCAGGCATCCGCGGCCGAAGCGCCGCTGGCCGGGCTGGACACGCTGGACGAAACCAGCATGCCGTCCGCTTTCGATGCGGCGACCGATTTCATTGCCGAGCCGCAGTCGCATGCCGAAGATGCGCTGGAACCGGTTCCAGCCGCAACCGGACTGGAGGCGCTGGACGTCGCAGCCGACAGCGGCCTGGACGTGGGCGAGCTGACCGCCAGCGACGATCTTTCGCGTTACTTCGACGCCGGCTGGCCGTCGGTGCCGGGCGAAGGTGAACCTGCCGCGGCGGACACCGGCGCGATTGAATCGATCCAGCCGATTGAAAGTGCGCCTGATGTTGCCCAGGACGAATCAGATGCCGTGCCGGCGATCGCGACGGTCGACGACGCTGACCTAACCATGGCGGACGATCTGTCGCCGTACCTCGACGCCAGTGCGCTGCCGGTGGATGACCGCGACGCGGAAGAGTTGCCAGTGTCTGCGGAAGTTGACGCGATCGACCTGAATACGCCGTTGCCGTTTGATTCGGACAGTGACGATGACAACGTCATTGACGACGCTGCTGCACTGCCACTCGACAGCGAGCTGTCGAGCCTGCAGGATGAAATGGCTGTGCCGGGTTTTGCAGAACCGGTCACGCTGGCAGCTGCGCTCGAGGCCGGCCTGCACGTGATCGAGGAGGAGCAGACCCTGGACGACGACGGGCAATGGCCCGTGATCGGCCTCCAGGCCAGCGAACTCGCGCCGGGTGAGGCAGATGCCTTTGCCGAGGATGCGGACGTCGGCGGGGAGGCGGCGGTCGGTGAAGGAGAGAGCGCCGATCAGCCGTCCCCGGCGACGGTGATTGAGGAGATCACCGCAGAGGCGCCGCAGGGCGGCACTGCTGCGGTGCGCTTCTTCGAAATGGAAGACGCACCGGGCCAGGGCACGGTCGATACCGATGCACAGGTTGCAGCGACCGACATCGTGCCGCGTGCGCCGCACCACGAGCAGGCACCTGTTGCGGCGGATGCCGAAGACGGCGCCGATGCACTCGACTTCAGCGTGTACGACCGTGAGCTGGTCGATATCTTTGTCGAGGAAGGCAAGGACCTGCTCGACCACTGCGATGGCCTGATCAGCGAACTGCGCGATGCACCGCAGGACCGCGAGGTGCTGGCCGGCCTGCAGCGTGATCTGCACACTCTGAAGGGTGGCGCACGCATGGCTGGCATCAATGCCATCGGCGACCTTGGCCACAGCATCGAATCGCTGCTGGAGGCGGTGGCCGCTGGCCGTACCGAGATCGAACGTCGCGACGTGCAGCTGCTGGAGCGTGGCTTTGACCGCCTGCACCAGCTGCTCACCCGCACCGGCGCGCACCGCGTGGTGGAGCCGGCGCAGGATCTGGTCGAAGCCTTCGAGGTCCGCACCACCATCGATATCGCCGCAGCCGCTGCGGCCGCGCGTGCGGCCAGCGAGATCGAGACCGTGCCCGCACAGGCCGCGGGCCCACTGGCGGCCCCGATCGAAGCGCCGCTGTCGGCTCCGCTTCCGGCCGAGGGCGTGGTCGATGAAGATCCGCTGGCGCGTCCGCAGCAGGAGCAGGTGCGCGTGCGTGCCGACCTGCTCGACCGCCTGGTCAACCATGCCGGTGAAGTGGCAATCTACCGCTCGCGGCTTGAACAGCAGCTGGGTGCCTTCCGTGGTGCCATGGGCGAACTGGAGCGCACCAATGCGCGACTGCGCGACCAGCTGCGGCGACTCGACCTGGAAACCGAGGCGCAGATCGTCGCCCGCTACCAGCGCGAGCAGGACCAGGCCGACCAGAAGTTCGATCCGCTGGAGCTGGACCGCTTCTCCACCCTGCAGCAGCTCAGCCGTGCGCTGAACGAATCGGCGGCTGACCTTGGCGGCCTGCAGGGCGTGCTCGATGATCTGTCACGCCAGTACGATTCGCTGCTGCAGCAGCAGTCGCGCGTCAGCTCCGAGCTGCAGGATGGCCTGATGCGCGCGCGCATGGTGCCGTTCGATGGCCTGGTGCCGCGCCTGCGCCGCGTGGTCCGCCAGTCCGGCATGGATACCGGCAAGCAGGTCCACCTGACCCTGGAAGGAACCCACGGCGAACTGGACCGCAACGTCCTCGACCGCATGGTCGCGCCGCTGGAACACATGCTGCGCAACTCCGTAGCCCATGGCCTGGAAGCGCCGGAACAGCGCCGCGCCGCCGGCAAGCCGGAGGAGGGCGAGATCGCCATCCGCCTGCACCGCGAAGGTTCGGAAATCGTGCTGGAAGTGGCCGATGACGGTGCTGGCCTGGACCGCGAGGCGATCCGCCGCCGCGCCATCGACCGTGGCCTGCTGGCCGCCGATGCGCAGCCGAACGAGCAGGAGCTGGACAACCTGATCTTCGCGTCCGGCTTCACCACCGCCGACCAGGTCAGCCAGCTGGCCGGTCGTGGCGTGGGCATGGACGTGGTGCGCAACGAAGTGCGCCAGCTCGGTGGCTCGGTCGACATCCAGTCGGTGCGGGGCCAGGGCGTACGCTTCACCCTGCGCCTGCCGCAGACGCTTGCCGTCACCCAGGCGGTGTTCGTGCAGATCGGCGAAACCACCTTCGCGGTGCCGGTGGCCTCGGTCAGTGGTATCGGCCGCCTGTCGCGCGAGCGTTTCGAAGCCGCCGACAGCAGCTACCGTTACAGCGGCGAAGACTATCCGCTGTACGACCTCGGCAGCCTGGTCGGGCAGGCCCCGGCGCGTGCCGATGGCCAGGACCAGGTGCCGCTGCTGCTGGTCCGTGCCGGTGATCTGCGTGCCGCCGTGGCGATCGACCAGGTGCTGGGCAACCGCGAAATCGTGGTCAAGCCGGTCGGCCTGCAGATCGCGTCGGTGCCGGGCATCTACGGTGCCACCATCACCGGCGATGGCCGCGTGGTGGTGATCCTGGACGTGGCGCCGCTGGTGCGCCGCTTCCTCGCCAACCCGACGCTGCCTGTGCTGGCCAACGCACCGCGCCAGGAGCGCCAGGTGCCGCTGGTGATGGTGGTCGACGACTCGCTGACCATGCGCAAGGTCACCGGCCGCATCCTCGAACGCCACAACTTCGAGGTCAGCGTCGCCCGCGACGGCGTGGAGGCGCTGGAGCGGCTGGAAGAGCGCGTGCCGGACCTGATGCTGCTGGATATCGAGATGCCGCGCATGGATGGCTACGAGCTCGCCACCGCGATGCGTGCCGACCCGCGCTACAGGGACGTGCCGATCGTGATGATCACTTCGCGCAGCGGTGACAAGCACCGCCAGCGCGCCTTCGAGATCGGTGTCCAGCGTTACCTGGGCAAGCCGTACCAGGAACTGGACCTGATGCGTAACGTGTACGACCTGCTGGGGATCGCCCGTGTCCGTGAGTGAAACCCAAGCGGCTCCGGCCGTGGCCCTGCTGGCCCGTCCCGGCGCGGCGCGTGAGCGCCTGCGTGAGGCGTTGTCGCACGCCGATGTGCAGCTGGTGCTGGAAGATGATCCCAACACGCTGGAGACGCGGGTCCTGCAGGAGGCGCGCCCACAGTTCGTGGTGATCGCGCTGGAAGCCGCCATCGAGGACGCCTTGGAGCGCCTGGAAGCGGTGCTGTCCGCACCGGGCCTGACCCTGGTCTTCGACGAGGCCGAACTGGCTGCACGTCGTGATGGCTGGGAGGCTCAGCGCTGGGGCCGTCATCTGTCCGCCAAGCTGCATGGCCACCAGCAGGTGTTGCCGCCGGGGGCCGAAGAAGAACCCAGCCTGCAGTTGGAGCCGGGCCACCCGGCACCGCCACCGGCGCCGCAGGAAGAAGCGCTGCAGCCGCACCTGGAGCAGGCATTGAGCTGGGCCGACGAGGTCCCCGCTGACACTCTGTACTCGCCGCCTGCACAGCTGCACGAACCGATCGCGCTGGAACAGGCGCTGGCGGCCTTGCAGCCGGTGGTGCCTGAGCGGCTGGAGGCCCCCGCACTGCCGTCGCTGGCAGAGACCGCGTCCGCAGCACCGCCGCTACCGCCGGTCTCCTTCGACCACACCGCCTGGTCGCTGGTCGAGGACGAGGCCGATGCCTCGGCAACCGCTCCGCACCACGCTGCCGTGGAGGCTCCGCTGCCTTCCTTCGATACCGGTCATCTGAGCCTGGTCGATCTGGATGCCGCAGCGCCCGTGGGCGCACGCGCCGGATCGCTGCTGGTGCTGGCCGGCATCGGTGGCCCGGATGCGCTGCGTCGCCTGCTCGGCGCGCTGCCGCCTTCGCTGAGCGTGCCCGTCCTGGTGCACATGCGCCTGGATGGCGGGCGCTACGGCAACCTGGTCAAGCAGATGGCACGCGTGTCGCCGTTGCCGGTGCAGCTGGCTGAAGCCGGCCAGCGTGCAACTCCGGGTGAAGTGCACGTGCTGGCCGATGACATCGGCGTGCAGGCAGCCAGTGACGGCCTGCATTTCGTCAGCGACGCGCAGGGCATTGCGATTGCCGCGCTGCCAGCTGACCACACCGCGCTGGTCCTGCTCAGCGGCGCTGACCTTGCGCATGTTGGTCCGGCGCTGGATCTGGCCGCCGCCGGTGCATGGGTGGCCGGGCAGGTGGGCGAGGGCTGCTACGACCCGGCTGCGGCCACAGCGGTGGTTGCTGCCGGCATGGTGGCCGGTGAACCGCAGGAACTGGCGCAGGCGATTGCCGGGCGCTGGGGTGAGCAGGACGACAACGGAGAAGCACCATGAGCTATGCCAGCAATGACGAAATCCGTGGCGTCCTGATCCAGGCCGGCAACGCGCGCGTGCTGCTGCCCAATGCCACCGTGGCCGAAATGATGTCGCGCGTGCCAGTGCAGCCGGTCTCCGATGCGCCGCGCTGGCTGGTCGGCAAGATCGGCTGGCATGGCTGGCAGGTGCCGCTGGTGTCGTTCGCACGTCTTTCGGGACTGGGCGAAGAAGCCGTGGGCGGCCACAACAAGGTGGTGGTGCTGAAGGCCCTCAGCGGCAACGCGCAACGCCCGTACTACGCCCTGCTGACGCAGAACTTCCCGCAGCTGATTTCGGTGCCGCGCGACGGCCTGCTGGCTGACGCCTCGGAAGAAACCCTGCCGGACATCGTGCACATGCGTGTGCTGCTGGGCGAGCAGAGCGCGCTGCTGCCGAACCTGGACGCGCTGGAAGCCGCCCTGGATTCGCGGGCGCCCTGAGCGGACACCCGCGGGGAATTTTGAATGCGTGGTAGGGCCGGCCGCTGGCCGGCATCCACGGAATCATGCGGTTGCCGGCCAGCGGCCGGCACTACCAGGAATCGGGCCTTACCCCAGATCCCCCAACCGCGCCTGCAGTGCTGCAATCGCGGCCAGGCCGGCCGTTTCCGTGCGCAGGATGCGCGGGCCCAGCTGCAGGCCCTGGAATCCTGCCGCCGCCAACTGATCCCGGTCGCGCGGCGACCAGCCACCTTCCGGGCCGATCGCGATCACGATGCCGCCTGCCGGAGCGGCCGCCAGCGTCGACAAGCGATGTGTGCCCAGCGGGTCCAGGGTCAGCCGCAGCGTATCGGGCGGCAGCGCCGCTGCCGCCTGCGCCAGCGACAGCGGGGATCCCACGTGCGGAATGCGCGCGCGCCCGGACTGGCCGCAGGCAGAGGTCACCACATTGTTCCAGTGCGCCACGCGCTTCTCCGCCCGTGCTGCATCCAGCTTCACCTCGGTGCGCTCGGCGTTGACCGGAATGATCGCCGCCACGCCCAGTTCGGTGGCTTTCTGCAGGATCAGGTCCATCTTCTCGCCGCGGGCGATGCCCTGCAGCAGGGTGATCGCCAGCGGCGATTCGGTGTCGATGGCCTGCACGGCGTCGATGCGCACCTGCACTTCGCGCTTGCCGGCCACGGTCAGCGTGGCGCTGTAGTCATGGCCGTCGCCGTTGAACAGCACACAGGTATCGCCCTCGCGCAGGCGCATCACCCGTACCAGGTGGTTGGCGGTCTCTTCCGGCAGGGTCACGGTCTGGCCGCTGTGCAGCGCCAGGTCGATGGGGCAGCGGGTCACGCGCATGCAATCGCCTCGTCAATCGCCGCCAGCGTGGTATGTGCCAGCAGCTCCAGTTGTTCGTCATCCACGCAGTAGGGTGGCATCCAGTACAGCACGTCGCCCAGCGGACGCAGTACCACACCGCGCTTCAGCGCGGCCTTGTAGGCGTGCAGGCCCAGCCGCATGGCCGGGTCGAACGGTGTGCGCTTGTTGCCATCGCGCGACAGCTCGAACGCCACCACCATGCCGGCCTGGCGCACGTCGGCCACGTGCGGATGGTCGCTGAACGGTGCGGCCAGCGTGCCCATCACCGAGGCGATGCCGCGGTTGCGCGCGATCACATCGTCGTCGCGGAAGATGTCCAGCGTCGCCAGCGCGGCCGCGCAGGCCAGCGGGTTGCCGGTGTAGCTGTGCGAATGCAGGAAGGCGCGCTCGCGCGAGTCGTCGAGGAACGCGTCGTACAGGGCCTGCGTGGCCAGTACCGCGGCAAGCGGCAGGAAGCCGCCGGTCAGGCCTTTCGAGAGGCACATCAGGTCCGGCATCACCCCGGCCTGCTCGCAGGCGAACAGGGTACCGGTGCGGCCGAAACCGGTGGCGATCTCGTCGGCGATCATGAATGCACCGTGCGCATCACACAGTTCGCGAACCCGCTGCAGGTACACCGGGTCATGCATGCGCATGCCGCCGGCGCACTGCAGGCGCGGTTCCAGGATCACCGCGCAGATCTCGCCCGGGTGCTGGTCGAACAGCGTGGCCAGTCCATCCGCGGCCTGCCGCGCGCGATCTGCCGCACTCTGGCCCGGCTCGGCCAGGTAAGCGTCGGGCGAGGGCGCGAACAGGCCTTCGGCCAGCAGCGGTGCATAGACACGGCGGTACAGGGGGATGTCGCCCAGCGCGAGCGCGCCCAGGGTCTCGCCGTGGTAGCCGTTCTCCAGCGCGATGAAGCGCGTGCGGCGCGGCTCTCCGCGGTTCTGGAAGTACTGGAATGCCATCTTCAGCGCCACTTCCACGCCAGCTGAACCGTTGTCGGCGTAGAACACCTTGGCCAGCGGCTCGCGGCCGGGCTGACGCGGGGCAAGCACCAGCAGGCGTTCGGCCAGGGTGATGGCTGGCTCATGACCGAAGCCGGCCAGCATCACCTGTTCCAGCTGCGTGGCCTGGGCGGCGATGGCACCGCCGATGCGCGGCTCGGCATGGCCGAACAGGTTGGTCCACCAGCTGCTGACCGCGTCCAGGTAGCGGTTGCCGTCGTGGTCGAACAACCAGGCGCCCTGGCCGCGTGCGATCGGGACCAGTGGCAGGGTGTGCGGATGCTCGCGCATCTGCGTGCACGGGTGCCACAGCACCTTGAGGTCGCGTTGCCGCCAGTGCTCGACCAGCGGGGAGGGGGTTGGGTCTGCTAGCATTTCGGGCTCATGAACATGTTGCTGCCTGCACATTCTATCGGCCCCGGCGCAGGCGCCGGCCGCCGCGGAGATTCCGCATGAACGATGACCGTGCCGGCCGTCGCTTGCCGATCATCCATCGGATCACCGATGAGGAGAACGGTCCCTTCCAGCGCCAGCACCTGGACCTGGAGTTCTCCAACGGCGAACGCCGCCGCTTCGAGCGGCTGGTCAGCCGGGGGCATGGCGCGGTGGTGGTGGTGCCGATGCTCGACGACGAAACCGTGCTGCTGGTACGTGAATACGCCGCCGGCATGCACCGCTACGAACTGGGCCTGGTCAAGGGCCGGATCGATGCCGGCGAGACCCCCGAGCAGGCCTCCGACCGCGAACTGAAGGAAGAGGCCGGTTACGGCGCGCGCCGGGTGGATGTGCTGCGCGCGATGACCCTGGCCCCGACCTACATGAGCCACCAGTCGTGGCTGGTGGTGGCGCGCGACCTGTACCCGGAAAAGCTGGCCGGCGACGAGCCGGAAGAGCTGGAAGTCGTCCCGTGGAAGCTGGCCGAGTTGGACCAGCTGATGCTGCGCGAGGACTTCTCCGAGGGACGCTCGCTGGCGGCGCTGTTCATCGCCCGCCAGTGGCTGCAGGGATTGCGATGATCAAACTGACCACGGACCTGCGCGAGACCGCCATCGCCATTGCCCAGGAAGCCGGACAGGCCATCATGCAGGTCTATGCCGATGGCTTCGACGTGCAGCTCAAGGACGACAACAGCCCGGTCACCGCCGCCGACCTGGCCGCCAACCAGGTCATCGAGCAGGGCCTGCAGCAGCTGACCCCGGATCTGCCGATCCTGTCCGAGGAGTCGGCCCAGGTCACGTGGGAGCAACGCCGTCATTGGGGCGCCTACTGGCTGGTCGACCCTCTGGACGGCACCCGCGAGTTCATCAAGCGCAACGGCGAGTTCAGCGTCAACATCGCATTGATCTACCAGGGCGCGCCGGCCTTCGGCGTGGTGCTGGCGCCGGTCACCGGCATCGTCTGGCATGCCATGCGTGGTGAGCTGGCATACCGTCGCCAGGGCCTGCACGACACCGTGCTGCGCACCCGCACGCCGGCCACCGCACCGCTGCGGGTTGCCGCCAGCCGCTCGCACCGCTCACCGGAAACCGAGGCGCTGCTGGCGCGCATGGGCCGCATCGAGACCATCGCGCAGGGCTCGTCGCTGAAATTCTGCCGGATCGCCGAAGGTGGCCTGGATGTCTATCCTCGTCTGGGCCCGACCTCCGAATGGGATACCGCCGCCGGCCAGTGCGTACTGCACGCCGCCGGCGGTGCGGTACTGTCGGCAGCGACCGGCAAGCCGTTCCGCTACAACCGCCGCGAGACCTTGTTGAACGGCGATTTCATTGCCCTTGGTGATACCAGCCTGCCCTGGCGCGACTGGTTGTCCGACTGACCCTGGAGGCCGCATGAGCGCGCATGACACCCCCATCGCCGGCAGTGCAGCCAGCAACGAACTGGAACGCCTGCTGGCGATCATGGCGCGCCTGCGCGATCCGCAGGGCGGCTGCCCCTGGGACCTGGAACAGAACTTCGCGACCATCGCGCCGTACACCATCGAGGAAGCCTACGAGGTGGCCGATGCGATCGACCGTGGCGACCTCGATGATCTCTGCGATGAGCTGGGCGACCTGCTGCTGCAGGTGGTGTTCCATGCGCGCATGGCCGAAGAGCAGGGCGCCTTCGCCTTCGCCGAGGTCGCGCGCGCGATCAGCGACAAGATGCAGCGCCGCCACCCGCACGTGTTCGCCGATGTCAGCGTCGATGACGCCGACGGGGTGACGCGTAACTGGGATGCGATCAAGCGTGCCGAGCGTGCCGCCAAGGGCGAGCGGGACACCTCCGCATTGGCCGGCATCTCGCGTGGCCTGCCCGAATGGCAGCGAGCGGTGAAGCTGCAGTCGCGCGCGGCCAAGGTCGGTTTCGACTGGCCGGGCCCGTTGCCGGTGCTGGACAAGGCGGCGGAGGAACTGCAGGAGCTGCGCGAGGAGTTCGAGCGCGGCGACATTGCCGGCAACAAGGCGCGCCTGCAGGAAGAGCTGGGCGACCTGCTGTTCGTCTGCGCCAACCTGGCGCGCCACGCCGATATCGATCTGGGTGCGGCGCTGCGCGGGGCCAACCACAAGTTCGAACGCCGCTTCCGTGCGATGGAAGCGCAGGCTGACGCCCAGGGTGGAGCGCTGGCGTCGATGGACCTGGATGCGCAGGAAGCACTGTGGCAGCACGCCAAGGCGGCGGAGAAGGCGTGAAGACGCTCGCGCTGTTCCTGCTGACCGCGCTGGCCGAAATTGTCGGCTGCTACCTGCCGTGGTTGTGGCTGCGCAAGGGCGGCAGCGTGTGGCTGCTGCTGCCGGCGGCGGCCAGCCTGGCCCTGTTCGCCTGGCTGCTGACCCTGCACCCGACCGCCAGTGGCCGGGTCTATGCGGCCTACGGTGGTGTCTACATCGGCACCGCGCTGTTCTGGCTGTGGCTGGTCGATGGCATCCGCCCCAGCCGCTGGGACCTGTTCGGCGCAGCCCTGTGCCTGGCCGGCATGGCGGTGATCATGTTCGGGCCGCGCACGCCCCCGGTGTAGCGTCGAGCCATGTTCGGCCGCTTCGGCTTTTGTAGCGTCGCGCCATGCTCGACGGCTTCCGCTCTTATGTAGAGTCGAGCCATGCTCGACTGCAACTGGGAGGGCCAGTCGAGCATGGCTCGACGCTACAAAGGCAGCGCCACCGGATCATGCACTGCCTTGTCAGAATCGGCCACGCCGTCCAGGCCGCTTTCCCTCCCGGGAAGGCGCATGATGGCGGTGACCACGGCCCCCGGAACACGCACATGTCCCGCTTCGCCAGCTTCCGCGAGTTCTATCCGTTCTATCTCAGCGAGCACCGCCACCCGGTATCGCGCCGGCTGCACTTCGTCGGCAGCTGCGGCGTGCTGCTGCTGGTCGTTGCAGCGATCCTGCGCGGGCAGCCGGTGCTGTTGCTGGCCGCCCTGTTCTGCGGTTACAGCTTCGCCTGGGTCGGCCATTTCTTCTTCGAGAAGAACCGCCCGGCCACCTTCCAGCACCCGCTGTACTCGTTCATGGGCGACTGGGTGATGTTCGCCGACATCCTGCGCGGGCGCGTGCCCTGGTAGCTCCGCTGTGAATGTGGCCTTCACGCGCTATGCTGGGGCCTGGACGTCATAGATAAGGAAAGCAAGATGTTCCCGACCATGTTCTTTACCGTGGTACTGGCCTTCGTGGCCGTGGTGATCCTGTTCAAGGCAGTACGGATGGTGCCCCAGGGCTACGAGTGGACCGTCGAGCGCTTCGGGCGCTACACGCACACCATGACCCCCGGCCTGCATTTCCTGATCCCGATCGTGTACGGGGTGGGGCGCAAGGTGAACATGATGGAGCAGGTGCTGGACGTGCCCAGCCAGGAAGTGATCACCAAGGACAACGCCGCCGTGCGCGTGGACGGCGTGGTGTTCTTCCAGGTACTGGATGCCGCCAAGGCCGCCTATGAGGTGGCCAACCTGGAAGTGGCGATGATCGCCCTGGTGCAGACCAACATCCGTACGGTGATCGGTTCGATGGATCTGGATGAATCGCTCAGCCAGCGCGAGGTGATCAATGCCCAGCTGCTGAGCGTGGTCGACCATGCCACCAATCCCTGGGGAGTGAAGGTCAACCGCATCGAGATCCGCGACATCCAGCCGCCGCGCGATCTGCTGGATGCGATGGCGCGGCAGATGAAGGCCGAGCGCGAGAAGCGCGCGCAGATCCTCGAGGCAGAGGGTTCACGGCAGTCGGAGATCCTGCGCGCCGATGGCGAGAAGCAGGCCACCGTGCTGGAGGCCGAAGGCCGCCGCGAAGCCGCGTTCCGCGATGCCGAGGCGCGCGAGCGCCTGGCCGAGGCCGAAGCGATGGCGACCAAGGTGGTGTCGGCGGCGATTGCCGAGGGTGACGTGCAGGCGATCAACTATTTTGTCGCGCAGAAGTACGTGGAAGCGTTCAAGGAGCTGGCCAGTTCGCCGAACCAGAAGCTGGTGCTGATGCCGATGGAGGCCAGTGGCGTGATCGGTTCGATCGCGGGCGTGGCCGAACTGGCGAAGCAGGCGCTGGCCAGCCAGGACAACAAGGCCGCCGGCAAGCGGCCGCCGCCGCTCGGAGGCTGACATGCGCTGGGAAGTCGTCGGTTGGGGCGCGCTGGCGCTGCTGCTGTTCGCTGCCGAAGCGCTGGCGCCGGGTGCGTTCATGCTGTGGATCGGCATTGGCGCGGCGGCAGTGTTCGTACTGGTTGCGGTGTTCAGCGACATTCCACTGTTGTGGCAGGTGATCGCCTTCGTCCTGCTGAGTGTGGTCTCGATCCAGTGCTACCGGCGCTGGGGGAGGCCGCGGGCACGGCCCAGCGATGCGCCGTTGCTCAACCGCCGTGCCGAGCAGCTGGTCGGCCGGGAGGTGGTACTGCAGCAGGGCATCGTCGATGGCCAGGGACGGGTCAGCATTGACGATGCGTCCTGGCAGGTGAGCGGTCCGGAGCTGCCTGCGGGTACGTGGGTGCGGGTGGTGGCGGTGCAGGGCAGCACGCTGCTGGTCGAAGCGGTGGCCTAGGGGTTCCCAGCCAACGGCGGAGCCCCTCGTGGGTGGTCGCGGAAGGTGGTTCATGTGTCTGGGTCGGGCGGGTTGGGTTCGCGGGACACGCCGTAGACCCCGCTCCGCGGTCCGGCCCAGCCGCTGGCGGCTGCGCGTTCGGTCGCTTGCGAAGCAGTGCGTCGCAAGCCAAGCGCCCTCAC
>NZ_JAWIRR010000025.1:0-52231 GCF_036320065.1 Stenotrophomonas sp. SMYL8 | reverse complement strand
CCCCCCCCCCCCTCCCCCCCCCCCCCCCCCCCCCCCCCCCCCCCCCCCCCCCCCCCCCCCCCCCCCCCCCCCCCCCCCCCCCCCCCCCCCCCCCCCCCCCCCCCCCCCCCCCCCCCCCCCCCGACAGTTTCCGTGCGCGTCCAGCCCACGGAAAAAGAAAAAGAGCAAAGAGCAAAAGCACTCGCTCCGACCCGCCCAGGCCGAGTCAATCCAGAGCCGATGAACTCAGGCTTTGCGCTCCAGCTGTAGAAAGCGGCGCCGGCCGCAGGCCGGCCAAACACCCCGCTGCGCTGCGGCGCGACCTGCGGGCGACCGATCTGGGATAATGGGGATTCTTGTTTCCTCTGCTGCCGGACCCGGTCATGACCCAGAAGACGCTGCTCAACGATACCCACCGCGCCCTTGGCGCCAAGATGGTCGATTTCGGGGGTTGGGACATGCCCATCCACTACGGCTCGCAGCTCGACGAGCACCACTTGGTTCGTCGCGAGTCGGGTATGTTCGACGTCAGCCACATGACCGTGGTCGACCTGCGCGGTGACCAGGTCAAGCCGTTCCTGCGCCGCCTGCTGGCCAACTCGGTCGACAAGCTGAAGGTGACCGGCAAGGCACTGTACTCGTGCATGCTGAATCCGCGCGGCGGCGTTATCGACGACCTGATCGTCTACTACCTGGGCGACGATTTCTTCCGCATGGTGGTCAATGCCTCCACCCGCGAGAAGGACCTGGCCTGGCTGCGCGAGCAGGCTGCACCGTTCGGCGTCACCGTCGAGCAGCGCCCGGACCTGGCCATCCTCGCCGTGCAGGGCCCGCAGGCGCGCGACATCGTCATCGGCCTGGCCCGCGAAAGCGATCGCGCAGCGCTGGCCAAGCTGGGCCGTTTCGCCGCCCTGCAGGTGCAGTCCGATGACGGCGTCGAACTGTTTGTCGCCCGTACCGGTTACACCGGCGAAGACGGCTTCGAAATCCTGCTGCCGCAGGACGCCGTGGTCGCGTTCTGGAACCGCCTGCTGGCGGCGGGCGTGAAGCCGGCGGGCCTCGGCGCACGCGACACGCTGCGCCTGGAAGCCGGCATGAACCTGTACGGCCAGGACATGGACGAAGAGATCAGCCCGTACGAAGCGGCGCTGGCCTGGACCGTGTCGCTGGACGAAGGCCGCGACTTCATCGGCCGCGAGGTGCTGGAAGCGCAGAAGGCTGCCGGCACCGCCCGCCAGATGATCGGTCTGGTGATGGACGAGAAGGGCGTGCTGCGCCATGGTCAGGCGGTGACCACCGCCGGCGGCCAGGGCGAGATCCTGTCCGGCACCTTCTCGCCGACCCTGGCCAAGGGCATCGCCTTCGCCCGTGTACCGGCCGGTGAACTGGGCGAGGTCACCGTCGACATCCGTGGCCGGCAGGTGCCGGTGCGCGTGGTCAAGTTCCCGTTCGTGCGCGAAGGCCAGGCCCAGCCCGGCGTGCTCGCCGACGCCTGATCCGAAACTGCCGATCGTCACTGACAGCAGTGGCGGCCGGTTGGTTACACTAGCCCCGTTTTTTCCACCCCTGCATATCTCTGGAGCAGTCCCATGAGCGAGATCCCCGGCGACCTCAAGTTCCTCAAGTCCCATGAGTGGGCCCGTGTCGAAGGCAATGGCCGTGTCACCGTCGGTATTTCCGACCACGCCCAGGGCCTGCTGGGTGACCTGGTCTACGTCGAACTGCCGGAAGTCGGCGCCGACGCAAAGGCTGGCGAGCAGATCGCCGTTGTCGAGTCGGTGAAGGCCGCCTCGGACGTCTACAGCCCGATCAGCGGCAAGGTCGTCGAGGTCAACTCGGCGCTGTCCGACAAGCCGGAAACCATCAATGAAGATGCCTACGGCGAAGGCTGGATGTTCGTGGTCGAACTGACCAACGCTGAAGAGGTCAACGAACTGCTGGATCCGGACGCGTATGCCGAAGCCCTGGAAAACGACGACCACTGAGTCGTCACTTCCGGGTTCTGGAACGGCCACCTTCGGGTGGCCGTTTTTGTTTTGGCGAGTGCGTCGGACTCATGACGGCGGGTTCGCTCTGCACCCTCGGCGTGGCATCAGCCGACAGACGAACGGTGCCGATCAGCGTGCGCAGTTTTGCGCAAATCCGCGTTTCCGCCCCGCGCCGAAGCGATCGAATGTGAAAACTTTTCGCCCCCCGTTGCGGCCCCGTTGTGCTGGCGTTGGCGACGGTGCGGGTGACCATCGGCGATGCACGCGCGCTGTTGTCCGGAACATGTGCCTATCTGCGCAGAGTGCTTATTTCAAGTGTTTTTTGTTCAGAGAGCGCATCGACTTCGTCGTATGCGGCGCGCGTGCGCGCCGCTTCAATGGTCGTTGCAGGGCGCGCACGGCGGTGGCGAGGGCGGCGTCCGGGATGGCGCGGATGTGAAAATTTTTCGCGGGGGTTGTTGACAGTAAAAAAAACCGTGATTAGGTTTCGCCTCAGCAGACCTTGCCTGCCCAACCGAGTGCGCAGAATCAATCGTCCGATGCGAAGCAGCCCCTTCAAGACCACCGCGACCCTGATGACGGTGGACATGGCCCCGCTTCCCCCGGAGAAATGCAAGGCAACTCCCGTTCCGATGTCCGCTCCGCCGATCGAGGCGGGCATTGCCGCATCCGTAACGGCGCGCCTGACGCGCCGGCGGTCCCCGCACGCAGCATCCGCGGGTTTGATCCACCTGGGCGTTTCAACTCCCTATCACTGACGAGGAGCCATCCCATGGCAACCAAGAAAGCTGCGAAGAAGAAGCCCGCCGCCAAGAAAGCGGTGAAGAAGGTCGCGAAGAAGGCCGCTGCCAAGAAGGCAGTGAAGAAGGTCGCGAAGAAGGCGACCGCCAAGAAGGCAGTGAAGAAGGCTGCGAAGAAGGCTGCGAAGAAGGTCGCCAAGAAGACCACTGCGAAGAAGGCAGTGAAGAAGGCGGCGAAGAAGGTAGCCAAGAAGTCCACTGCCAAGAAGGCCGTCAAGAAGACCGCGAAGAAGGCCGTCAAGAAGGTAGCCAAGAAGGCCACCAAGAAGACTGCGAAGAAGGCAACGGCCCGCAAGCCGGCCAAGAAGGTCGCGAAGAAGGCAACTGCCAAGAAGGCCGTCAAGAAGACCGCCAAGAAGGCAGTAAAGAAGACCGCGAAGAAGGCGACCAAGAAGGCTGCCCCGAAGAAGGCAGCGAAGAAGGTTGCCAAGCGCAAGCCGGCCGCCCGCAAGAAGAAGGCTGCTCCGGTCGCTCTGCCGGCAACCCCGGCGCCGCTGATCTAAGTACTTCCCGATAGCCGCATCCTGAAACCCCCTTCCCTGACTGCCCAGCGGGGAGGGGGTTTTTTTATGGGCCGTTTGCAGGGTCGAGCCGTGCTCGACTGCTTTTCTGACGGTCGACGCTAGCGGTACGGCGCCGGTGGAAAGCGCTCCACCAGGAAGTCCAGGAAGCTGCGCAGGCGGGTCGAGTGGTAGCGATCGTGGGCGTAGACCACGTGCATCGGCCGACCGGTCTGGCCGAACTCAGGGAACAGCTGCACCAGGCGTCCGGTGTCGATGTCGGCAGCCAGCAGCAGTGCCGACTGCAGCACGATGCCCAGCCCGTGCAGCGCTGCCGTGCGCAGCGCTTCGCCGTTGTTGATCTGCAGCCGGCCGCCGGGCACACGCTCGAGTTCGCCAGCATTGGCCTGCAGCCACTGTGCGAGTGCGCTCGGTTCGAAGGACAGGCACTGATGCAGGGCGAGGTCCTGCAGGCTGCGAGGCGTGCCATGCCTGGCCAGGTACGCCGGTGATGCGCACATCATCAAGCGATACGGTGCCAGCGCACGCGCCACCAGCATGCTGCTGTCGGCCAGCGTGCCGATGCGCAGCGCCGCTTCGAAACCCTCCTCGGCGAGGTCGACCACGCGGTCGCTCAGCGTGACTTCGACCCGGACATCCGGATGGCGCGCCATGTATTCGGCCAGTGCCGGTACCAGTGCGTGCGTGCCGAAGATCACCGGCGCACTGATGCGCAACGTGCCCGCCGGTGCCAGCTGCTGGTGCTGCGCCTGTGCGTCCGTTTCTTCCACCAGCCGCAGGATCTCCCGGCAGCGGGTGTAGTAGTCCTCGCCGAAGGGCGTCATGTGCTGGCGCCGGGTGGTACGGCTCAACAGCTGCATCCCCAGCCGTGCTTCCAGCGCACGCAGGTGCTTGCCGGCCATCGTCGCCGAGATATCCATCGCCGCCGCCGCAGCGCTGAGGCTGCCCTTGTCCACGATCAGCACGTAGACCTGCATGCTCTCCAGCAGATTCATCTGACACCCCGGGTGTTGAATGCTGAAACCTGCGCGGAGTTTATCAATCAGGGGTGATCAAACAGCATGTACTGCACGGGCCGGATGTACCGGCTGGCGGATTGGGAGAACATCATGGATCTGGGGCTTGAAGGGCGTACCGCGCTGATCACCGGGGCGGGCAGTGGCATCGGTGCCGGTGTGGCCAGGCTGCTGGCGGCACAGGGAGTACGCATTGCGATCAGTGCACGGCGTGCCGAGCCGCTGCATGCACTGGCGGCGGAGATCGAATCTGCAGGCGCGCCGGCACCGATCGTCCTGCTGGGCGACCTCACCGATGCGGAGCAGGTACGCCACATTGCGGATGCAGCCTCGGCGGCACTGACGCGTGTCGACATCCTCGTCAATGCGGCTGGAGGAGGCCGGCCGACCACGGTGGATGCGGGGGACGATGTCTGGGAGGAAGCCATGGCCTTGAACTTCTCTTCGGCACGACGCCTGACCCAGGCACTGCTGCCCGCGATGCAGGCGCAGGGCTGGGGGCGGGTGATCAACCTCAGCGGTTCAATGGAACCGCGCGCGGTGAATGCTGCCACGGCGGCGAAGGCGGCGTTGCATCTGTGGAGCAAAGGGCTGTCGTCGGCGCTGGCCTCACAGGGCATCACGGTCAATGCAATCGCGCCGGGACGCATCAACAGTGCTCAGATCCGGGACCGGCTGCATCCCACCGAAGAAAGCCGGCGTGAGTTCATCGAACGCAACATTCCGATCGGGCGTTTTGGTGATCCGGAGGAGGTAGCGCCGCTGGTGGCCTTTCTTGCCTCGCCCTTGGCCGGCTACATCACCGGCGCGGTGATTCCGGTGGATGGCGGCATGCACTACTTCGCGCATTAGCCTTCCGTTTGTAGAGTCGAGCCATGCTCGACTGCTTTGCCCGAACAGTCGAGCACGGCTCGACTCTACGACTGCCAATAAAAAGGGCGACCCGCAGGCCGCCCTTCGCACACACGGTGAAGCCCGCCAACTCAGCGCGGCGAGGCCACCGCACGGTTGCTCGAAGCACCCTTGCCCTTGCGCTTGTCCTGCTGCGCCGGGCTCGCGCCTTCGGCCATCAGGTTGTCGCTGCCGAAGTCGGTGTCCACGTCCAGCCAGCGCTGCGTCGGCAGGCCCAGCGCGGAATCGAGCACCGTCGGCAGCAGGCCGCTGGGCAGGCCGCTTTCGCCGTTCCACATGATGGCGATGCCGAGATCGCGTTCCGGTACCAGCGCGACCAGGCCGCGATAGCCCTGCACGGCACCGGCATGGAACACCACATCGTGGCCGGCGTAGTCGAAGGTGCGCCAGCCCAGTGCGTAGCCGGCCGAATGCAGGCGCTCGCGGCGCCAGCCCGAACGCATTTCGCCCGGGGTGTTGATCAGGCTCGAATGCAGGGTGGCCAGCAGTGGTGCCGGCAGCACGTCCGGGCGATGGCCGGTGTGGGCCAGCAGCCACTGCGCCATGTCGCTGGCGCTGGCGTTGACGCCGGCGGCCGGGGCGACGCGGTAGTAGGTCGGCTTCGGTGTCAGCGACACCCAGCCATTGCGGCTGCGCACGTGCGGACGCGCCCAGCGCGAGCTGGCCTGGATGCCGGCCAGGCCGAGGCTGGCATCGTTCATGCCCAGCGGCTTGAAGATGCGGCGCTCGACCGACTGCTCGTAGAAGCTCCCCGAGGCGGCATAGACGACGTCGCCGATCAGGCTGAAGGCCACGTTCTGGTAGGCGTAGCAGTCGCCCGGCAGGCACTTCAGGCTGGTATTGGCCAGCTTCTGGGTGAGTGCGTAGTACTCGGCGTTGCCTTCGATGTCGCGGTCGTAGGCGTTGTACGGCAGGCCGACGCGGTGGCTGAGCACGTCGGCCACGGTCAGGCGATCGGTCGCTTCCGGAGAGTTCAGGCGGAAGCCCGGCACGTAGTCGGTGACCTTGCTGTCCCAGCGCAGCGTGCCATCGTTGACCAGCAGTCCGGCCATGGTGCCGGCGAAGGCCTTGGACAGCGATGCCAGGCGGAACACAGTGTGGGCGTCGACCGGCAGCGGGTTGTTGACGTCGGTAACCCCATAACCACGCGCGCTGAGTACGCGGCCACCCTGCACGATGGCCACGGCCATGCCGGGCACACGCTCGCCATAGGTGAGTTGCTGCGCCATCGATTCGATGTTGGCCACGTTGAAGCCGGCCGCCGGCAGCTGCACCTGCGGCACCAGGCCGGTGCGGTAAGCGGCGGGCTGGGTGTGGGCGACGGCGGTGGCGGCGGATTCGATGTTGGCCGGCATCGGCGGCAATGGCGGCGGGGTCTGCGCGGTGGTGGACAAGGCAACGGGCATCAACATGCCCAGCAAACCGGTGGCCGCCGAACGGATCGGACGACGCAGGCTGTTCTTTTTCATCGTGGAGACCCGTGCGCGACTGCTGATGGCGATTCTAGCGCCGCTTTTCCCTTGTGCACAAACAAAGCGAAGATGAATGCGCATCTCGTTGAAAAAGTTGGAATTTTGACGCCCCGAAAGCATGTGTCGGAACGTGTCGTCCGGGCGGGGCCGTGACACTGCGTTGCGGCCTTCTGCGAGGCTGCTGCTGGCGATGTTGCAGTGCATTGGCTAACGTACGCGCTTCACCGCCCCGGAGCCTGCCATGCCGCTGTCCAACCGCCGTCTTCTGGCGAGGGACACCGCGTGAGCGCGGTGAAGGGCAAGGGGCCGTTGCGTGGGCTGACGGCGGCACTGCGTGAGTCGCCGGCGCTGTGGTGGTCGTTCCTGTACTTCTTCTGCCTGCTCAGCGGCTACTACGTGCTGCGCCCGGTGCGGGAGGCGATGGCCGCCTCGGCCGACCTGGAAACGGTGTTCCCGTCGATGCTGATCGCCTGGTTCGCCAGTCATGGCATCGCGCTGAAGGATTTCGTCCTGCAGTTCCTGTTCTCCTGCGTGTTCGTGATCATGCTGGTGCTGCAGCCGGTGTATGGCTGGCTGGTCAGCCGCTTCCCACGGCGGGTGTTCCTGCCGGCGGTGTATGGGTTCTTCATCGTCACCTTGCTGGGTTTCTACGCGCTGTTCGACAGCAACGTGCCGGGGCGCGGCATGGCCTTCTTCCTCTGGGTGATGGTGTTCAACCTGTTCGCAGTGGCCGTGTTCTGGAGTTTCATGGCCGATGTGTTCTCCAACGCGCAGGCGCGGGCGTATTACGGCTACATCGGCGCGGCTGGCACCGTCGGCGCGTTCCTGGGCCCGCTCATCACCAGCGCGCTGGCACAGCGTGTGGGCATCGCCAACCTGATGCTGGTGTCTGCGGGTTTCCTGATTGTCTGCTTGCTATGCATCTGGCGGTTGCGGCACTGGGCGGTGCTGCGCGAACGCGAGCAGCAGCTGGTCTCGGGCGAGAAGCCGATGGGCGGCAGCGTGCTTGACGGCCTGAAGCTGATCGCACGCGAGCCGCTGCTGCGCTGGCTGGCGGTGCTGGTGGTGTTCGGCGTGGGCGTGGGCACCCTGTTGTACAACCAGCAGGCCAGCATCGTGCGCGCGGCCTTCAACGACCCGGCTGCCAGCACCGCGTTCTTCTCGCGCATCGACCTGGCGGTGAACGCGCTGACGCTTCTGTTGCAGTTGAGTCTGACTCGCTGGCTGTTGTCGCGCCACGGCATAGCCCCGGCCCTGCTGATTCCCGCGTTCGCCATCCTGATCGGCTTCTCGGTGCTGGCCGCATCGCCGCTGCCGATGATGGTGGCGGTGGTGCAGGTGCTGACCCGGGCCAGTGAATTCTCGCTCTTCAAGCCGGCACGCGAAACCATCTACACCCGGGTGGACCGCCAATGGCGCTACAAGGCCGGTGCGGCCATCGACACGGTGGTCTACCGTGGTGCCGACCTGAGCTTCACCTGGGTGCACAAGGGCTTGTCGCTGTTTGGTTCACACGTGGTGTTCATCGGCGGCGTGGTGGTTGCCGCGTGCATGACCGCCGCCGCATTCGGTGTGCTGCGCGAAGAAAAGAAGCTGCCGCGCGACCGCTGAGCCGCGCGGGGTCGGCTCCCTCTCCCACGGAGAGGGCTCTGACCCCATCACCCCATCCATCTATCCAAGGAACCGCCCATGTACTGGATCGCCCTCGCCCTGACCCTGCTGGTCGCCCTGCTGCACGTCTATTTCCTGGTGCTGGAAATGTTCCTGTGGACGCGCCCGCTGGGCCTGAAGACCTTCCGCAACACGCCCGAGAAGGCAGAGACCACGCGCGTGCTGGCGGCCAACCAGGGCCTGTACAACGGCTTCCTGGCGGCGGGCATCGTGGTGGGGCTGGTGATCGATCAGCCGGTGCTGGTGACGTTCTCGCTGGTCTGCGTGGTGGTGGCCGGGTGCTATGGCGCGTACAGCGTGAGCCGGCGCATTTTCATGATCCAGGCCGTACCGGCCATTCTGGCGCTGGTGTCGCGAGCGCTCTGACGTGGGCGCGTGCTGGCAGGCGCCGCCGCTCAGCGGCTGATGGCGCGCATGAAGCCCAGCCACATTGGCACGGCATGCAGCGCCGCACCCAGCACGAACAGGCCCGTCAGCAGGTGTACGCGCCAGTCGTTGATACGCAGGAAGACGAATTGTTCAAGCGCGCGGCCCACCCAGAACACCGCCATGAAACCCAGCAGGACCAACCCCAGACGAGTGCCGACCAGGTCCGGGGCAAAGATCAGCGCGATCAGCCCCATTCCCAGGAACACATAGATCACGCGCAGATTGAGGATCTGCATGATCGCGCGGTTGACCGTGCCGAGCTGGGCGAACTCGCGTTTCCAGCCGAACAGCCGCCAGAACGCCAGATGGAAGGCGGCAAACCCCAGGCTGTGAATGCCTGCCAGGCGCACAAGCAGTTCAGCGGTCGTCATGGTTGATCAGCCTGTGCGCGGAGGGCGCGGCGATACCCACATTGCGATGGTCGCATGGAACACCTCGGTCCCTGCCGCATCGGTCACGCTGACCTTCACGGGCAGGTCGTAGCCGTCCGCAGCACTGACGATGGACAACACTGGCGTCGCCACGGCCTTCAACGTGCCCAAGGCCTTGGCCTGGTATTTCACTTCCATGCCCTTGGGGATCCAGCGCATGTCTGCCGGCAGGCTGGCGTCCACCATCACCCCGCCGACCAGCTCGGCCAGGTTGCACATCGCGATCGCATGTACCGTGCCGATGTGGTTGTTGATGCGGCGGTGCTGGCGGATCACGCCTTCGCAGCGGCCTGGCTCCAGTGCGGTGATGGTGGGTGCGATGCTGGCGAAGTAGGGCGCCTTGAAGCACACCGCGCGCGAGAACAGCCAGTTGCCGGCAGGCCAGCGCTGCAGGCGGTGGTAAAGCGAGAGCAGGGGCGTGGACATGGTTGATGTTCCGGTCGGCGGATAAAGCGACGGCGGGCCGAGGCCCGCCGTCGTGGCAACGCGTGTCGCGGGCGATCAGGCCGCCTGCGAATGCGGGTCCTTGTGCTGGCGGTCGTAGTAGCTGGCCGCGCGCAGTTCGTGGGTGTCGAAGTCGTCCACGGTGATGGTGTCCAGGGTCAGCGTACGCAGTTCTTCCAGCAGGCTGCGCTCGTCCTGGGTGATCACGCCTTCGGCCACGGCCTCGTCCAGCTGGCTCTTGAAGTCCAGCGCTTCGATGCCCTTGCTCTTCAGCGCCTTCAGGAACTTGCGCTCCACCGGCTCGGCCATGATCGCCTTGCTCAGGTAGCTGTTGATACGGCCGCCCGGGTTGTTCTCGCACGGGGTCAGGAACACGCCGCTGGCCAGACGGTCGCGGGCTTCGTTCGGTGCCATCAGCAGAGCGGCAACACGGCGGCTCAGGCGGTCGCCGGGGGCCTCGGCACGACGGCCCAGCGGGAAGATCAACGCCCACATCAGCCAACCGATCGGACGGATCGGGAAGTTGCGCAGCGCGGCCGACAGCGATTCTTCGATCTTGTGCACGCTGTCATGGAAGGCCCAGGCCAGCAGCGGCTGGTCGGCCTGCGGTGCGCCTTCGTCGTGGTAGCGCTTGAGCATGGCGCTGGTCATGTAGACGTGGCTCAGCACATCGCCCAGGCGGCCGGACAGCGATTCCTTGAACTTCAGCTTGCCGCCGAGGGTCATCATCGAGATGTCGGCCATCAGCGCCAGGTTGGCCGAGTAACGGTCCAGCTTGCGGAAGTAGCGGCGGGTGTAGGCGTCACCCGGGGCTGCACCGAAGCGTGCACCGGTCAGGCCGAACCAGAACGAACGCACGGCATTGGAGAGGCCATAGCGGATGTGGCCGAACAGGCTGCGATCGAACTCCTGCAGGCCGGCACGGGTATCCGGATCCTGCGCGGCCTTCATTTCCTTCAGCACCCACGGGTGGCAGAGGATCGCACCCTGGCCGAAGATCAGCAGGCTGCGGGTCATGATGTTGGCGCCTTCCACGGTGATCGCGATCGGCGCGGCCTGCCAGCTGCGGCCGGCGAAGTTGCGCGGCCCCAGGATGATGCCCTTGCCGCCGATCACGTCCATCATGTCCGAGATCACTTCGCGGCTCATGTTGGTGCAGTGGTACTTGGCGATCGCCGACGGCACCGACGGCACGTCACCACGGTCAACCGCCGCGGCGGTGGCCTGCGACAGCGCACTGATCTTGTAGGCCTTGCCGCCGATGCGGGCCAGCGCTTCTTCCACGCCTTCGAAGCGGCCGACCGACAGGCCGAACTGCTTGCGGATGCGCGCATAGGCGCCGGTCACCGCGGCACCGGCCTTGGCACCACCACTGGCGGTGGACGGCAGGGTGATCGAGCGGCCCACGGCCAAGCACTCGTTGAGCATGTTCCAGCCCTTGCCGGCCATGGCAGCGCCACCGATCAGCTGGGTCAGCGGAATGAATACGTCCTTGCCGCGGATCGGGCCGTTCTGGAAGGTCGAGTTCAGCGGGAAGTGGCGGCGACCGATTTCAACGCCGGCGGTATCACGCGGCAACAGGCCCAGGGTGATGCCGATGTCGCGGGTTTCACCGATCAGGCCATCCGGGTCGTACATGCGGAAGGCCAGGCCGATCAGCGAGGCAACCGGGGCCAGGGTGATGTAACGCTTGTCGAAGGTCAGCTTGACGCCGAGCACCTGCTCGCCGTTCCACTCGCCCTTGCAGACGATGCCGTAGTCCGGAATGGAGGTGGCGTCGGAGCCGGCGAACGGGCCGGTCAGGCCGAAGCAGGGCACTTCGCGGCCATCGGCCAGGCGCGGCAGGTACTGGTCCTTCTGCTCCTGGGTGCCGTAATGCACCAGCAGTTCACCCGGGCCCAGCGAGTTGGGCACGCCGACGGTGGAGCTGACCACCGAAGACACCGACGCCAGCTTCTGGATCACCTTGTGGTGGGCCAGCGCGGAGAAGCCCAGGCCGCCGTATTCCTTCGGGATGATCATGCCGAAGAACTTGTTCTTCTTGATGAAGGCCCACAGTTCCGGCGGCAGGTCAGCGTGGACGTGGGTGATTTCCCAGTCGTTGACCATGGTGCACAGCTCTTCCACCGGGCCATCGAGGAAGGCCTGTTCTTCGGCGGTCAGCTGCGGCTTGGGATAGTTGAGCAGGATGTTCCAGTCCGGATCACCGGTGAACAGTTCTCCCTCGAAACCGACCGAGCCGGTTTCCAGCGCGATGCGCTCGGTCTGCGACAGTGGTGGCAGCACCTTGCGGAACACCTTCATCATCGGGCCGGTCAGCAGCGGCTTGCGGATGAACGGCAGCAGCAGCGGCACGGCGATGACGGCCAATACAGCGGCTGCGACGATCGTGGCGGTCTGGTTGACGTAGGGAATGAACCAGCAGGCGGCCAGCAGGGCCACGCTGATCAGCGTCCAGGTAACCAGCCGCATGCGGTGGTAGGCGACGAACGCGCCTGCCAGCAGCAGGGCGAGGAAGGGAAGAACGATGCTCATGAGCGTGCTCCGGTGACGTGCTCGTTTGTGGCGGACGAAGCCTCAGCGTCTGCTGCGGGCAACACGTCCAGATAGTCCAACACAGTAGCGGTAAAGGCGTCGTTGTCATCGCCGGCGACCATGTGCGTGGCCTGCGGCAGCTGTACATGGCGCGCGTGCGGCGCCAACGCCAGGAATTCGGCCACGGTCTGCGGCGTGACCAGATCGCTGCGACCGCCACTCACCAGCAGCAGCGGGCACTTCACCTGGCGCGCGGCTTCGGCCAGTGCGTCCTGGTGCTGTTCGCTGTCGCGGGCCAGTTCGGCCACCAGGCGCGGGTCCCAGTGCCAGCGCCAGCGGCCGTGACCGTCTTCGCGCAGCAGCGCGCGCAGCGACTGCTCGGATTTGCGCGGACGGTGCGGCATGTAGGCCGAGATCACGTCGGCAGCCTGGCTCAGCGAGGCGAATCCGTCGGGATGGGCGGTCATGAAGGCGAGGATGCGCTCGACACCGGCAGTATCCCAGCGCGGGGTGATGTCGACCAGCACCATCGCCGAGAACAGGCCCGGCCAGCGCGACTCGGCCAGCAGGCCGAACAGGCCCCCCATCGAGGCCGCAACCAGCACCGGCGGGCGCGGCTGTTCACCGGCCAGCACGATCAGGTCATCGGCGAACTGTTCGCCGTGATAGGGCAGGTCGGCGGCATTCCAGTCCGAATCGCCGTGACCACGTGCGTCATAAGCCAGCGTCTGCAGGCCGGCTGCAGACAGGGCACGCGCGGTGGCATTCCAGGCGTGACGGGTCTGGCCGAAACCGTGCGCGAACAGCACCCGGCCACGACGACCGTGGTCGCTGGCAGTGGCGGCGAGGCGGGCACCATGGGCCGCCTCCAGGTGCAGGTCATGGAACGCAGCGGGAGTAGGGGACGTAACCATACTTGCTAGTATGGATCGCTTGTGAGGGAAGTCAATACTGCATCGTATGGTGCGGTGCGGCAGCCCTGCAGGTGAGCCCTTTGACGGTTTCGCCCGCAACGGCGTACTGCAACGAACCCCGGCGTATGGTTAAATCAGCCCATGAATCAACCTGACGCTTCCGCCGGCGAACCGCGCGCCGGCCGCAACAGCCGCCTGAGTGCCGAAGACTGGGCCCAGGCGGCCCTCGACCTGATTGCTGAACAAGGCGTAGGCGCCGTTGCGGTGGAACCGCTGGCGCGGCGCCTCGGCGTGACCAAGGGCAGTTTCTATTGGCATTTCCCCTCGCGTGACGCCTTGCTGCAGGCCGCGCTGGAACGCTGGGAACTGTTCGAACAGGAACAGGTGTTCGGCAGCCTGGAAGACGTGCCGGACCCGCGCGTGCGCCTGCGCCAGCTGTTCCAGATGGTGGCGCATGAAGTGCAGCCGCACATCATCTACAGCGAGCTGCTGAAGGCACTGGACCATCCGATGGTGCGTCCGGTGATCGACCGCGTGTCGCAGCGCCGCCTCGACTATCTGATCGCCTCGTTCCGCCAGGCAGGGCTCAGCTCGACCGATGCGCGCCACCGCGCACGCCTGGCCTACGCCGCCTATGTCGGCTTCCTGCAGCTGTCGCTGCAGCTGCAGCAGCCCAAGCAGGCGCGCGAGGATTTCGAGGCCTATGTCGAGCATCTCATCGAGACGCTGATTCCGAACGGTTGAAGATCGCCGTACTGGTCACGAGAAAGCCGCGGCATTGCCGCGGCTTTTTTCTGGTTCTTCACCCAACTCCGGGGAAGGCGGCTCGGATTTTGAGGAAGAAATAGGCGTCGTCCCGGTATCCGTAGGCGACGCGCTTTATGACCTTTATCTTGTTGTTGATCCCCTCGACCAGATTCGTTCCGAGGGGCCACCGGCAATGAGCCAGAATGCCTGCCAGATAGGGCTGTAGGCGACGGACAAACGTTCGCAGGGGCTCCAGGCGGCTACGCAATGCGCGCTGTCGCCAGCTCTTCCACGCTTTTGCTGCCCAAGCCTGGCTGCGGTAGCGCCAGAGCTGCTTCAAGTCGTCTTTCAGCACATAGGCCGTCAGTAGTGCCTTGTTGGCAGCCAGCAGCTCCTTGAGCTTCACTCGTTGATCCGCCGGGACATTCTGCCGGTTGCGCAGCAAGAGCCAGCGAGAGGTCTTCACCACACGCCGAGCAGGTTTGTCCTGGCGCAGCCTGTTGGCTTCATCCACGCGGACCCTGTCGATGACCTCCCGGCCGTATTTGGCCACCACATGGAACAGGTCGTAGACCACTTCGGCATTTGGGCATTGGGCTTTCACTTCTAGGTCGAATGCCGAATTCATGTCCATGGCGACCGCTTGGATACGTTCGCAGCCCTCCCGGCCCAACAGCTCGAAAAAGGGGCGAACATCCGCTCGGCTACGACCACGCCCAACCCATAGCACTCGTTTGCGGGACGGCTCTACTATCACCGTGGCGTAGCGATGGCCCTTCTGGATCGCGAATTCGTCCATTGCAAGAATATGGATTCCGGAGAGGTCCACCGGTCCCAACGTCTGCTGCAAGTGCCTGAAATCAAGCGCCTTGACGGTTTTCCAGTCCAGTCCGTGCCATCTGGCTGTGGCATGGATCGACGTGGTAGCACACATCTGTGCAACGCTCTTTGCGAGTCGTTGCGTGACCCGGCAGTGCCGATCCAGCCAGTCCAGATGCTCCAGCTTCGGCCCGCAACGAGGGCAGGCCACGCGCTGCCGCTGCACCTCCAGCTCGACCGGCTCATCGAAAACAGGCAGATCACGGATACGCCGGATCACATGGTCGTGGATGGAGGTAACCCACTTGGAACAGCCGCTGCAGCGGTGCCTGCGGCGTCCATCGGGAAGCAGCGAAAGTACCAGCCACGAGACCCCATGACGAACCTCGCGTCTCCAACCATCCAGGCGATACCCCGCCCAGTCCCCCAACAACGGCATACAATCCAGCTTGGCCACGGCCGGCCCCAGTTTGTAGTCTCGACAACCACAATCTAGCGGGTCGGCCGTGAGCCTCTCCCCTCAGATGGGAGAAGAACCTTTTTTCTTGCGTGCCACACGTATTGCCGGAGGCACAAAGAACAACGGCCCCTTGCGGGGCCGTTGCTGCATCAGCTGATCAGTGGATCGATCAGAACTTCTGCTTGTACTGCATGTACATGTAGCGGCCCGGCAGGTCGTACTGCGGGTCGAACATGTTGTACGAGGTGTAGTACGAAACCGGCGGGCCCTTGTCCCACGCGTTGTTCAGGCCGACCATGATGGTGCCCTTCCACGGCGTGTTGTAGCGGAACTGGATGTCGTGGTAGGTCGTGGCACCAATGTGGTTCGTTCCCTTCGCGCCATCAGAGCAGTATGCGAAGGTTTCCGGTTCCTTGACTGGATCAAACGGGCACGGTTCGGTCATGCCGGACTTGTAACGAATGCCGTAGTTGACCCCGAAGTCCCCGTAGGACCAGTCGACATACAGATTGGAACGGATGCGCCAGTAAGGGTCCTGATCGCGGTAGCGACCCTGACGACCATCAACCGGGGAATCCGGGGTCGATTTGGTGTCCCACTTGGACAGGTAGGTGCCGTCCAGAGTGATGGTGAACTGGCCGATCGAAGTTTCCGGCAACTTGTACAGGATGCCCAGATCCCAACCTTCCACCTTGTACGACGCCAGGTTCTGCAGCGGCATGTTGACGTTGGTGATGGTGTAACGCTGGTTGGTGCTGCCGTAGTTTGGATCGCGGGTGATCAGGCCGCAGTAGGCCGCCTGCTGCTGAGGTGTGCCGCCGTAGCAGTTGCTCATGATGTCCTGGATCGCCGGACGGGTGATGGCGTCTTCAACCTCGATCTGCCACCAGTCCAGAGTGACGTTCAGGCCGGTGACGAAGCTCGGGCTCCATACCAGACCCAGCGTCTTGCTGGTCGACGTCTCAGGCTTCAGGTTCGGATTGGCCTGCCAGGTGAACGGCACAACCGTCTGCTTGCGGCCCGCACCGGCGCCAGGCTGCACGAAGCCAGCTGGAACACCCTGTGCGGCACATTGCGCAGCAACCGCACCGGTACGCAGGCCTGCGTTGGAGGAGCAGGGATCGATGTAGCTCTCGAACGAGTCAGCATCGCCGCGATACAGGTTGTTGATGCTCGGGGCGCGGAAGCCTTCCGAGTAGTTACCGCGGATCATCAGGTCGTCGATCGGCTTCCAGCGGAAGCCGAACTTGTTGTTGGTGGTGTTGCCGAAGTTGCTGTAGTCGGAGTAGCGCGATGCCACGCTGAAGTCCAGCAGCTTCGCGCCCGGCAGATCGGCCAGCACCGGGATCGACAGTTCCACGAAGAACTCGTTCAGGTCGTAGGCACCCTTGGTCGGTGCAGCACCGTTGCCGGTGCTCAGGCCCGAGGCAATAAAGGCGTCCGGATCAAACTGACCGGTTTCCTTGCGGTACTCGTAGCCGGCAGCGAAGCCCAGCGCACCGGCCGGTAGCTGCACGATCTCACCGGAGATGTTGGCGTAGTAACCCTTCGACACAAGGCTCGCTGAGTCATGTGCGGTGAAGGACACGTAGTCCAGCGCTTCCTGCGAGACCGAACCCAGACCACCCAGCGCATTGATCGGCACGCACCCGGCGATGACGGCACCCGCCGAGTTCAAGCATGCGGGCTTGCCATCGCGCAGTGCCGACGGACCGTAGGCTTCTTCCAGGCGCTGCACATTGAACAGACCGTAGGTCAGATCGTTCTGGTCGGTCTTGTCGTAGCGGTAGCCGACATCCCAGTCGAAGTTGCGGCCGGCGAACTCGAAGAAGCCTTCGAAACCACCGTAGAAGTGCCAGTTCTTGACGTTCTGGTTGAACGAACGGCCACCGGATTCATTGAAGCGACGATTGACGCCCTCCAGTTCGACGCCATACGGGTTGTACATGCTGTCCGCGCTCAGGTCCATGCCAGTGACCGGCATGGCGGCCAGCAGCTGCTCGGACTTGCGCTCGTTGTACATCGCCTCGGTGCGGAAGGTGATGTTGTCAGTCAGGTTGTACGAACCCAGCACGAACAGCGAGGTGCGCTCATTCGGGGTCAGCAGGTAGTTGTCCGGCGCGGTGTTGTAGCCATGGATGTTCGGATCAAACGGGGTTTCAACACCGTTGAGGATGATGTACTGCTCGTCGTTGCGCGTGTAGTTGCCGGGGATGCCGGTCGCGCTCTGACCGCTGTAGAACGGCGGGCCGCCGGCGGAGATCTTGCGGTCACCGGCCATCACGGACTTTTCGTTGACGTAGGACGCACCGACGGTAATCGAAGCGCGGTCGGTGACGGTACCCAGAGTGAAGTCGTACGCTTCACGCTCACCGTCGCCGGCGCTGTACTGGCCCTTATAGGCATTGACTTCAGCGCCGTCGAAGTTCTGCTTGGTGATGATGTTCACCACGCCGGCGATCGCGTCCGAACCGTAGATGGTCGATGCGCCGTCCTTCAGGACGTCGATGCGCTCGATCATCGCGGTAGGAATGGTGTTCAGGTCGACGCTGCCATCCAGGCCGGTGGTCCAGCGACGGCCATTGACCAGTACCAGGGTGCGCTCGGAACCCAGGTTGCGCAGGCTGACGCCGGCCGAACCGTCACCGCCGTTGTTGTAGGTACGGTTCAGGGCGGCGCCGTTGGCGGCAACGCGCTGCAGGATGTCGGCGACCGAAGTCACGCCCTGCTTGTCGATGTCGGCGCGGGTCAGGCTCAGGACCGGCTGCGAGGTTTCGATGTCGGTGCTCTTGATGCGCGAACCGGTGACCGAGATGCGGTCAAGGTTGGTCGCTTCCTGGGCCTGGGCGGTGGCAGTGGACGCCACACCGGCAACGAGCGCGACCAGAACGGCATCGCGCAGCTTGTTGGACTGGAAATTCATTGGCTCTCTCTCTCCAAGAAATCTTGGCTGGGTTAATGCCCGGCGGGGGAGCGAAAAGCGCTCCCAAATCGCGAGGCTGAGCCGATAGTAGCGGGCGTTCGCCAAGAATTAAAGCTGCGTTAATCAAGTCTATGATTTTGGTAAAAATGAAAATTGATGCACGAAATCAAGGGGTTGAATCGCAGGTGACATCACTCCGTCTCGTTTGTTAGCGCAAAGTGACGAAAAAAGTTTCCGTTGATGTGTATCGCAGTGTGTCGACGTGAATTGCGCGGTATCCAATTCGTCGAAAAGCGCTCTGCGTGTATCACGAACGCGCATACGCAACGGGCGCCTTTCGGCGCCCGGGAGAAGTCACTTCAGGAAGACCCAGGAGGTGGGGTCAGAGATCCTGTTCGTAACGCACATACGGCACGGTGCCGTCGTCATTGCTTTCATTGCGCGGGGAGAACGGATTCTTGCCGCGGCTGATCACGTTTTCGGCGCCAACGGTAAGCTGGCCAGACCACGGGGTACGCCAGGTCAGGCCGATGCCCAGGCCCTCCCACTTGCCGGGCTTGCCCGGCACGTCGATCACGCGGCCGATGATGCTGCCGGTGAAGTTGCCGTAGCCGGCGCCGATGCTCAGGCTCTTGCTGTCCCAGCGGTCGACGATGGACGGTGCGGCGTCGGCCAGCGGTACCAGGCGGGCCTTGGCGTAGGTACCGGCGATCGAGACAAAACCCTCGCGGCCGATGTTCTTCTGCGCGAATACGGTCAGGTCGTTCTGCTCGGCGCGCAGCGAGGGGGTCTTGTTCGGGCCGGACAGCCACGCCGGCAGCGTTTCACGGCCGGTGCCGGCGGTGATGCCGAGACGGCTGCTGCCGCGGTTCAGCGCGGCGGTACCGGTGAAGCGGCGGCTGTTGAGGTCGTCGTCGTCACCCAGGCTGGCCAGCATGCAGTGACTGGCCAGGCCGCTCATGCTGGTCCCGCTGCTGCTGTTGCAGAGCAGGCCCAGCGAATCGCCGGAGGACAGGCCGAAGGCCGCATCCAGCGAGTTGCGGCCGAAGTGCCAGCGGGCGCCGGCGGCCTGTTCACCGGTGGGCTCCAGGTAAAGCAGGGCCTCGACCTTGCCGCTGCCCTTGTTCCATACCGGCAGCACGGTCCGGGTGTCCTTGCTCTGCGCGTGCACGCCCGTGATCGCGCCAAGGGCGATCAGCAGGGCCAGCGGTAGACGCAGGAAGGTACGCATCGGACCAGTTCAGACAGGGACGGACAACGGAAGTTCCCGCGGAGACGGGAACTTGATCCTAGGGTGTTTATGAATTCTTAACAAGCCTTGATCCCCCCAGATGCAAGACAAGCCGTTTACTGAAGCCGTTCAGGCGCCGGTACAGTCCCCTCGGCACCGTGGAACAGTATGCCGAACTCCGTCAAAGGAAAGTGATACTCCCGCCCGCAGAATTCGCAACGGACCTCGACGGCGCCGGTGTCTGCGGCTGCGGCACGGGCCTCGTCCTCGCCCAGCGACTGCAGCATCGACGCGACCCGCTCGCGGGAACAGGAGCAGGCGAAGGACAGCGGCTTGCCGCCCATCAGTTCCGGCTTCTCTTCGTGGAACAGGCGGTGCAGCAGCTGCTCGGCCGGGGTCGCCAGCAGCTCGGCCTTGCCCAGGGTCTCGAACAGGGCGCTGGCACGCGCCCAGCCGTCCTCGTCACCCTCGTCGCCCGGCAGCTTCTGCAGCAGCAGGCCGGCGGCGCCGTTGCGGTCGGCGGCCAGCAGCAGGCGGGTCGGCAGTTGTTCGGACTGGCGGAAGTAGTCCTCGAAGGCCTCGTCCAGCTCCGGTGCGGTCAGCGCGACCAGGCTCTGGTAGCGCTGCGGCTCGCGCGGGTCCAGGCCCGGGTTCTCAATGGTGATCGCGAGCAGGGCGTCATCACCCAGGCTGGACAGGTCGCGCGGCGCATCGGTGCCCTCGCTGAGCTGGGCGATGCCGCGCAGGGTACCGGCAGCGGTGCACTCGGCAAACAGGGTGCGCAGCGCGGTGCTGCTGCGCAGCTGGATCGAGAGGCGGCCATCGATCTTGGTGTGGCCGGTGAACAGCGCCGAGGCCACGCAGGCCTCGCCGAGCAGTTCGGCGGCGGTATCCGGGTACTCGGCGTGGGACAGGATCTCCTGCCAGGTCGCCTGCAGGCGCACGTGGACGCCACGGACGCCAGCGTCGGGAAGCAGGAAGCGGATCAGGGAATCGGGGTTGGCGGTCATCGGCTCACATCGCGCGTAAACGAGGGCGGTTGCCGGATAATGCGCCGACAACCGGATAGAAGAAGGATGCACCAGTAATGGGGGCAGGGGGAGAGCAGCACAAGGTGGAGGCCATCGCGGAAGTCCCGCGCCGCAGGCGCTGGCGCTGGAAACGGCTGCTCTGGCTGCCGCTGCTGCTGGCCGCTTTCAGCTGCCTGCAGGTACTGGTGCTGCGGTTCATCGACCCGCCGGTATCCACGGTTATGCTGTGGCGCTATGGCGAGGCATTGGGGGAGGCCGACTGGTCCTATCGCCTGCATTACCAGTGGCGCGACCTGGACCAGATGGCAGCGAGCCTGCCGATCTCGCTGGTGGCCGCGGAGGACCAGCGCTTCCCCGACCACAATGGCTTCGACCTGCAGGCCATCGAGAAGGCCCGCGACCACAACGCCAAGGGCGGACGCCTGCGGGGGGCCAGCACGATCAGCCAGCAGGTCGCCAAGAATCTGTTCCTCTGGCAGGGCCGCAGCTGGATCCGCAAAGGCCTGGAAGTCTGGTACACGGTGCTGATCGAAGCACTGTGGCCGAAGGAGCGCATCCTGGAGATGTACGCCAACATCGCCGAGTTCGGCGACGGCGTCTATGGCGCGCAGGCGGCGGCGCAGACGTTCTGGGGCAAGGATGCGTCCCGGTTGAGTCCGGCCGAGAGTGCACGGCTGGCGGCGGTGTTGCCGGCACCGCGGCGCTACAACGCTGCAAAGCCAGGGCCGTACGTGCAGCGGCGCGTGGCATGGATCCAGCGCCAGGCACGGCAGCTGGGCGGCGCGGCTTACCTGTCGGAAGACTGAGGACACCTGCCCTTGGGGCGGCAGGCCATGCACCTGCAGGCAACGTACAATCCGGGCATGAACCGCGAACGCCTTACTTTCGTCATCGCCGCCTACAACGAGGAGCAGGCGCTGCCGTGCCTGCATCCCCGCCTGTGTGCGGTGCTGGACGGAATGCCCGATATCGATGGCCACATCCTGTATGTGGACGATGGCAGCCACGATGGTACCTGGCAGGTGATCGCAGGATTGGCGCAGGACGACGCGCGCGTATCGGCGTTGAAGCTGTCGCGCAATTTCGGCAAGGAGGCTGCGCTGACTGCCGGCCTGGACCTGGTGCGCGACGGCGCGGCGATGATCCTGGATGCCGATGGCCAGGACCCGCCGGAACTGGTGCCGCAGTTCGTTGCGCGCTGGCGCGAGGGCCATGACAACGTCTATGGCACGCGCATGGCCCGCGATGGCGAAGCCTGGATCAAGCGCGCCACGGCGGCGGCGTTCTATCGGGTGATCGGTCGCCTGTCACGCACGCCGATCCCTGCCGACACCGGTGACTTCCGCCTGTTGTCGCCACGCGCGCTGAGTGCGCTGCGCGAGATGCGTGAACGCCACCGCTTCATGAAGGGCCTTTTCAGCTGGGTCGGATTCAAGCGTATTGCTGTGCCCTACCACCGTCACGCGCGGGTGGCCGGATCCAGCAAGTTCAGCCTGTGGCGGCTGTGGAATTTCGCCTTGGAGGGCATCACCGGGTTCTCGACCGTTCCCCTGCGGGCGGCGACCTACATGGGCCTGGCAACGGCGGCGGTGGCCTTCGTATTCGGCGTGTGGGTGATTGCCAAGGCGGCCCTGTACGGTGACCGGGTGGCGGGTTGGCCGACGATGATGGCGGTGATCCTGTTCCTGGGCGGGGTGCAGTTGATCGCGCTGGGCCTGATCGGCGAGTACCTGGGACGGCTGTACGAGGAATCCAAGCAGCGCCCGTTGTACCTGGTTGACGCCTGGCTAGCATCCGCCGTGGCAGACTCGGCCCTGCAACCCACCCTCGGAGGGCAGGCAGATGACCACGGTACGGCAACTGTTGGACGGCAAGTCTCCTGAAGTACATGCGGTCGCGCCGGATGCGGCGGTGATCGATGCGATCCGGTTGATGGCGGAAAAGGGCATTGGCGCGGTGCTGGTGATGGATGGTCCGCGGCTGGTCGGGATCCTTTCGGAGCGCGACTACGCGCGCAAGATCGTGCTGCGTGATCGTTCGTCGCGGGATACGGCGGTGGCCGAGATCATGACGGCGAAGGTGGTGACGGTCTCGCCGGGCGAGCAGGTGGAGCATTGCCTGCAGCTGGTGACCGACTACCGCATCCGCCACCTGCCGGTGGTGGAGGGCGCACAGGTGCTGGGGGTGATTTCCATCGGCGACCTGGTGAAGTCGGTGATCGATGCGCAGCGGCGCGAGCTGGATCAGCTGCAGCAGTACATCGTGGCAGGGTGAGTTGTTCGCTGGCGGGCCTGCGGCCCGCCGGCCCGCTTTTCGAAGCCAGAGCCAGAGCTGAGGGCAGCGCCTTCCTGGTACGCCGGGAGGCTGAGGGCATGGGCGTGCAGGACACGCCGTAAACCCCGCTCCGCGGTCCGGCCCAGCCGCTGGCGGCTGTGCGTTCGGGCGCTTGCGAAGCAGTGCTTCGCAAGCAAAGCGTCCTCACCCATGGGGGGCTCGATGGCGCCATCCATGGCGCCAACGGTCCTGCACGCCCATGCCCTCCGCCCTTGGACACGTTCCTGCGAGCGCGGTGCATACATGCGCGGTGGCTCGCCTTTGGTAGCTGCCAACCTTGGTTGGCAACAGCTTTTGACTTTGCTTTCTTCTTTTGACTTTGAATTTCGCTCTCGTTCCGCGCGCGCAGGAACCTGTCCGGAGCCGGAGCAAGGCGGCAGGCAGGACCGTGAGGCGCATGGATGCGCCGACCGAGCCTACAGGGACGTATTTACGGCGTGTCCTGCCTGTCGCCTTGCTCCGGCTCTACGCGCGGGAAAAGAGGCGCCGCGAACAACGCTGTAACCCTACTTCGCATACTGCCCCCCGCAGTCGGCATCCTTCCCCGGCCCCAGTTCGATGGTCGCCAGCAATGCCGCTGGCGGCGCGATGCTGCCCAGCGCCAGGGCTACCGCGCCACGAATCCCCAACGCCTTGAAGTCCGGGCGGAACGACGGGTCCTTGAACGTGCCACTGATGTGCAGTGGAGAGCGCAGTACCAGGATGCTCTTGTCCTTCGGGCGCGGTTTCAGCAGCAGGTCCAGGGTCTCGTCGCGCAGGCTGACCGTGCCTTCGCCGATGAGGATCGTATCGGTGGTGTCCACCGCCAGCGCCTGGCTGGTCATCAGGCCGTCGCGCACGCCGAAGTCGGCGAAGGCGCAGCGCAGGGGAATCTGTTTGTCGCCGGTCACCAGGAATTTCAGTGATTCGGTGATGTCCAGCCCTGCCAGTTCCATCACCAGGTTGCCGACATGGCCGCGGCCCATCGCCAGGCCGACCTTGCCGTCGCTGCTGCCGAGCATTGCGGCGATCGAGTTGCCGCGGCCGCTCAGGTCCACCTCGCCGCCGATGCCGCCCTTGGCCTGCTCGGCCAGTTTCGCGTCCGGAAACAGCTGGCCGAGCTGCACGCCGCGCACACTGGCCTTCAGGGCGGTGCTGATCTGCGGACGGCGCGCGTCCATGCGGATCGTGCTGCGGATATCGCCTCCGGCCACGCCGAAGTTCAGCGGGTCCAGCCGCAGTACGCCGTCATCCAGCAACAGGTGCGCGTCCATGTCGTCCAGCGGCAGTGATGGCGCGTTGATGCGGTGGGCCTTCCAGCGCACGTCGGCATCCATCGCGCGCAGCTTGCCGAGGTTGTAGGGCGTGTCGGGCAGCACGCGTGCGCGGGCGGCAACCCGTGCGGCCTCGGCCTTCTGTTCAGCGTTGGCGGTTTCGCCGCCGCCGGTTTTCGGTGGGGCACCGACGAAGCCGGCAAGGTCATCGAAGTCCAGGCGCTTGGATTCCAGCGTGGCGGTCAGCCGCGGCCGCGCACCGCCCACTTCGAACTGCAGATTGCCACCGAGATCGCTGTCGCCGACCTTGCCGGTGAAGGCGTCGTAGCGCCAGACGTTGTGGTCACGCTTGAGCCGGCCGTTCAACGCATAGGGTGGCGACGGCGGAATGGCAATGCCGAGCAGCGGATAGAGGTCGGCGAGGTCCTGGCCGCTGAGCGCAAACTGCAGATCGAACACGCGCAGCTGGAAGGGATTGGTCAGCGTGCCACTGGCTACCGCGTGGGTGGCGCCTGCTCGGCCATCGAGATGGATGCGGAACGGATGGTCGCTGTCGGTCAGCTCCAGCGGTGATTCCGTGCCGCCACGCAGGGTGAACGGATTGCCCTGCCAGTGTCCCTTGCCCTGTACCAGCAGCGGTGGCGCCGCATCGGCCTGTTTCGGCTGGCCGCTGCGCACGTCCACGCGGATATCGGTACGGCCGAGCGCGTCGAGGAACTGCAGGCGACCGTCATCGATGCGCAACCGTTTGAGCTGCGGGCTGGTCCCACCGGCGCTGCCACCGAGGAAATCCCAATTGCCCGGGTCGCCCTTGCGCGGCGCTGTTTCCAGCAGCACGTCCGGCCGGGTCAGGCGTACTTCGGGCAGCTGCACGCTGCCGCGCAGCAGCGGCCACACCCGCACGTCGATCTCGACGCGGTCTGCGGTGGCCATATCGGGTTGCTTCGCCCAGCTTGCATTGGCGAAGGTGATCGCATCGGCACGGATCGTACTGGTGCGGCCGAGGTCGACATCAAGGTTCCCGATGTGCAGCGCACGGCCGGTGCGTGCCTGCACCGCACGCTCAACCGGCCCCTTGAACCAGTTCCAGTCCCACAGCGCGATCAACAGCAGGAGTGCCGCCAGCAGGAAGATCAGGATCGTGAGCCAGCGCCGGCCTCGTGGGCCGGGGCGGCGGAGGCGCCAGCGGGTCGTGCGCTTTGTGGCAGGGGAGGTGGCAGCATTCACGCCGCCATGGTTGCCCCCTCTTCGTGGACAGGGCGCGAAGCGTCCATGTGCGTGGTGTGCACACGCCGCGTTCGAACGCTGGTTTACAGCACCTGCATGGTGACCGCGACGAAGTGGCAGACGCTGCCACCGATCACGAACAGGTGCCAGATCGCGTGCGAGTACGGGATCGATTCACGATGGTAGAAGTAGGTCCCCAGCGTGTACGACAGGCCGCCGGCGAACAGCCAGGTGAGGGTGCCGCCGTCGATCGAAGCCCACATCGGCTTGATCGCCACGATCACCAGCCAGCCCATGGCGATGTAGATCACCGTTGAGAGCACCTTGAAGCGGCCGGTGTAGAACAGCTTGAACACCACGCCGCCCAGCGCCAGCGCCCAGATCGCGGTGAACAGGCCCCAGCCCCACGGGCCGCGCAGGCCGATCAGGGTGAACGGGGTATAGGTGCCCGCGATCAGCACATAGATCGCGCAGTGGTCGAACACCTTCAAGCGGCCCTTGGCGACCGGATGCTGGATGGCGTGATACAGGGTGGAGGCGGTATACAGCAGCAACAGCGCGATACCGAACACGATCGCGCTGGCCAACTGCCAGCCGTCGCCATAGATCGCAGCCAGGGTGATCAACACCGCGCTGGCGGCCAAGGCGAATACCGCGCCCAAGCCATGGGTCAGGGCGCTGGCGATTTCTTCACGGATCGAAGCAATGGACGTCGTGGACATGGGCATGGGCATCGTTCACGGGGAGGGGGACCCGCGTCCCCTTATCATCGCCGCGATGGCCGCCGTGTGCACGCCCGTCACCGTATGGTGGGTGAATCCCTGCGTTGCGCCGATGAATCCGTGAGCGGTAGATCCACGCCATGCGTGGATGAACCACCCGCGACGGCCGGGGGCAGAGCCCTTTCCCTGCGGAAAGGGATCCGACCCGCTGGCATCAGCCCACCGAAACCGTATGCGCCGCTTCGCGGGTGGCCGAGAAGCGCACGTCCGGCGAGCGTTCCTGGGCCAGCTGCAGGTTGACCCGGGTCGGTGCCAGGTAGACCAGGTGGCCGGCTGCATCCAGCGCCAGGTTCAGCGCATTCTTCTCGCGGAACTCTTCCAGCTTCTTCTCGTTGCTGCAGTGGACCCAACGCGCAGTGGTCACGCTGACCGGCTCGAAGGTGGCTTCCACGCCGTACTCGTCCTTCAGGCGGTAGGCGGCCACGTCGAACTGCAGCACGCCGACCGCACCCAGGATCAGGTCGTTGCTGGTCAGCGGGCGGAAGAACTGGGTCGCACCTTCCTCGGACAGCTGGGCCAAGCCCTTCTGCAGCTGCTTGAGCTTGAGCGGATCGCGCAGGCGGGCGCGGCGGAACAGTTCCGGGGCGAAGTTGGGGATGCCGGTGAAGGTGACTGCTTCGCCTTCGGTGAAGGTATCGCCGATGGAAATGGTGCCGTGGTTGTGGATGCCGATCACATCGCCCGGCCACGCCTCGGCGGCGATCTCGCGGTCGCTGGCCATGAAGGTCAGCGCGTTGGCCAGCTTCATTTCCTTGCCGGTGCGCACGTGGAAGGTCTTCATGCCGGCGCTGAAGCGGCCCGAGCAGACCCGCATGAACGCCACGCGGTCACGGTGCTGCGGGTCCATGTTGGCCTGGATCTTGAACACGAAGCCGGTCAGCTTGTTCTCTTCCGGGGCGATCTCGCGGCCGGTGGTGGAACGCGCCTGCGGCGACGGGGCATGTTCGACGAAGAAGTCCAGCAGCGGCTGCACACCGAAGTTGTTCACGCCGGAGCCGAAGAACACCGGGGTCTGCTTGCCCGCGCGGTAGGCGTCCAGGTCGAACGGATGGCTGGCGCCCTGCACCAGTTCCAGTTCGTCGCGCAGGTCGGCCAGCATCTGTGCACCGATCTTCTCGGCCAGGCCGGGCGCATCGATGGACGGGAAGATGGTCGAGTCCTGGCGGGTGAAGTTGCGGCCCGGTTCGTACAGGTGCACTTCGCCGGTCAGCAGGTGGACCACGCCCTTCAGGCGCTGGCCCATGCCGATCGGCCAGGTCACCGGCGCGCACTGGATGCCCAGCACGGTTTCCACTTCATCCAGCAGCTCGATCGGGTCCTTGCCCTCGCGGTCGAGCTTGTTGATGAAGGTCATGATCGGGGTGTCGCGCAGGCGGCAGACTTCCATCAGCTTGATGGTGCGCTCTTCCACGCCCTTGGCCACGTCGATCACCATCAGCGCCGAGTCCACCGCGGTCAGCACGCGGTAGGTGTCCTCGCCGAAGTCGGCGTGGCCGGGGGTGTCGAGCAGGTTGACGATCTTGCCTTCGTACGGGAACTGCATCACCGAGGAGGTGACGGAGATGCCGCGCTCCTTTTCCAGCGCCATCCAGTCGGAGGTGGCGTGGCGGGCGGCCTTGCGGCCCTTGACCGAACCGGCCATCTGGATCGCGCCTCCGAACAGCAGCAGCTTTTCGGTCAGCGTGGTCTTGCCGGCGTCAGGATGGGAAATGATGGCGAAGGTGCGGCGACGCGACGCTTCGTTGGCGACTTCGGACATGGCAGTGGCGCCCGCCCGGGGCGCTTTTCAAAGAGATAAGCGCCCGATTATACCGGCCGGGGGCGGTCAGCGCCCGGTGCCGCCCTCGGCCTCGCCCTGGCGGGCGAACTGCAGTTGGCCCTGTTCGGCGAAGATGCGCACCGGCACCGAGCGCAGGTTCATGCCCCGGTTGACCTGCACCACGAAGTGCAGGTGCGGCGCGCTGCTGTAGCCGCTGTTGCCGGACAGACCGATCGGCTGCCCGGCCCCTATCGCCTGGCCGCGACGCACACGCATGCCGCCGGCCTGCAGGTGGCCGTACAGGGCCATGCTGCCGTCGCTGTGCAGCACGCGGATGAAGTTGGCGCGGGCACCATCACGTTCGCGGTCCTGGCCGTTGCCACGGAAGCCATCCTGGATCTGCATCACCGTGCCCTCGCGCGCGGCCAGCACCAGGGTGCCCTCCGGCAGCGCGAAGTCGACCGCGTCGCGGTTCTCCTCATCGTCATGGCTGAAGCGTCCCTGCGGCGCCTGGTCCACGCGCAGGCGGGCCGCGTCGAACGGCAGGCGGTAGGCGACATCTTCGGCCTGTGCGGCCGGGTTGCCCGGCACCGACTGCAGGCGCAGATCGAGCATGCGGCCATCGATCGGGGCGGGCAGGTGGCCGACCACCAGGCTGCTGTCGCCCTGGATCAGCGACTCGACCGGGAGGCCTTCAACCGGGTGCCCAGGGGCGGCGCGCAGCTGGATCTGCAGCGGCCCCGCCAGCCCGTTGTCGATGCGGGCCTGCCACTGCCCACCGACCGGCTGCAGGCGCAACCGGGCCATGGGGGCGGTGACCTCAGCGCTGGCTGCGCGGGTGGCCGGGACAGGCGAGGGAACCAGTCCCCACCCCTGGCGCCAGTCGCCGGCGTGTGCGGTCGCGCTCGCCAGCAGAGTCAACAGCAGGCAGGACAGGGGCAGGCGCGGCATCGGCGTTTCCAGCGAAAAGGACCGCCGGGACTGTAGCTGATCCTGAACGGGACGACCGCGACGGCCTTCGCATAGTGTTCCTGAAAATATTCATCGCTTTATCCGTATGAAGGGATTGACAGTGCGGAAAAGGGCTGGCATCGTGGCTCCACCATCGAGACCGGCAGAGGGACAGGCCCTTTGAAGCCGGGGCAGCCCGCAGGCGCGCAAGCGTCTGCGTAGGTGCCAAATCCTGCGGGGACCGTGGCGTCCACCGAAAGATGGTTCGAACCATGCACCCCACGTGCATCTCGAACGCGGGCCCCGCGAAGGCTCGATGGCCGATTCCCCAACCGGATCCCGCCATGAGCTTCGCCGCCAGTACCGCCATTCGCCCCGAACCCTTTGTCCCCGTCAGCGTGCCGGTCGAAGACCGCGTGCATGCCGAGCGCGGTGAGTTCGCCGCGGTGCTGTCGATGCGTCACGCCGGCCCCAGCCCGGTGCGCCTGCGCTATGAGTGGGTCGGCCCGGCCAATGCGCCGGTGGTGGTGCTGGCCGGTGGCATTTCCGCCCATCGCCACGTGGCGTCCAATGCACAGTTCAGCGAGAAGGGCTGGGCCGAAGACCTGGTCGGCAGCGGGCGCGCGCTGGATCCGCAGCAGCTGCGTGTACTGGCCTTCGACTTCATCGGCGCCGACGGTGCACTGGATGTGCCGATCGATACCGCCGACCAGGCCGATGCACTGGCGCTGCTGCTGGACCATCTCGGCATCCGCACGCTGAAGGCGTTCGTGGGCTACTCCTACGGGGCGCTGGTCGGCCAGCAGTTCGCGATCCGCCACCGTGCACGCGTGCGCCAGCTGGTGCTGGCCAGTGGCGCGCATCGCCCGCATCCGTATGCCGCCGCCTGGCGCGCATTGCAGCGCCGCGCGGTCGCGCTGGGCCAGCTGCAGTGCGGCGAAGACCACGGTCTGGCGTTGGCCCGGCAGTTCGCCATGCTCAGCTACCGCACCCCGGAAGAGTTCGGCGAGCGCTTCGACGCCGCACCGGAAGTGATCAATGGCCGTGTGCGCGTGGCCGCCGAAGATTATCTCGATGCGGCCGGTGCGCAGTACGTCGCGCGCACGCCGGTGACCGCTTACCTGCGCCTGTCCGAATCGATCGACCTGCACCGCGTCGACCCCACCGCGATCCTGCCGCCCACCGTAGTTGTCGCGGTGGAGGGTGACCGCCTGGTGCCGCTGGCCGACCTGGTCGGTCTGGTCGAAGGGCTGGGCCCGCGCGGCAGTCTGCGCGTGCTGCGCTCGCCCTACGGCCACGACGCCTTCCTCAAAGAAACCGATCGCATCGACGCGATCCTCGCCACCGCCTTCCGCACTTCTGGAGAGTCCGCATGAGCCTGCACGCAAACGAGCCGTCCTGTAGTCGCACCACTGCCGCCGTCCGTGCCGGCATCGATCGGGACACCGCGCATGGTGCGGTCACGCCGCCGATCGTGCTGTCGTCGAACTTCAGCTTTGAAGGCTTCGGCAACAAGCGCCAGTACGACTACACGCGCAGTGGCAACCCGACCCGTGACCTGCTCGGCGAGGCGCTGGCGGAACTGGAGGGCGGCGCCGGCGGCGTCATCACCGCCACCGGCATGGGTGCGATCAACCTGGTGTTGAACGCATTGCTGCAGCCGGGCGACACCCTGGTGGTGCCGCATGATGCATACGGCGGCAGCTGGCGCCTGTTCAATGCGCTGGCGAAGAAGGGCCACTTCGAGCTGGTCACCGCCGACCTGACCGATCCGCGCGCACTGGCGCAGGCGCTGGCCACGCAGCCGAAGCTGGTGCTGGTGGAAACCCCGTCCAACCCGCTGCTGCGCATCACCGACCTGCGCTTCGTCATCGAGACCGCGCACAAGGCCGGTGCACTGGTGGTAGTCGACAACACCTTCCTGTCGCCGGCCCTGCAGCAGCCGCTGTCGTTCGGCGCGGACCTGGTGCTGCATTCCACCACCAAGTACATCAATGGCCACAGCGATGTGGTCGGTGGTGCGGTGGTCGCGCGCGATCCGGCGCTGCACGAGCAGCTGGTGTGGTGGGGCAACGCGCTGGGCCTGACCGGCTCGCCGTTCGATGCGTTCCTGACCCTGCGCGGCCTGCGCACGCTGGATGCGCGCCTGCGGGTGCACCAGGAGAACACCGCGTCGATCGTTGCCCTGCTGGACCAGCATCCGGCGGTCGGCACGGTGTACTACCCGGGCCTGGCCGATCACCCGGGCCACGCCATCGCCGCGCGCCAGCAAAGCGGCTTCGGCGCGATGCTGTCGTTCGAACTGGCCGACTGCGAAGGCGATGATCCGCATGCCGCAGTGCGTGCCTTCGTCGATGGCCTGCGCTGCTTCACCCTGGCCGAATCGCTGGGTGGCGTCGAAAGCCTGATCGCGCACCCGGCCACCATGACCCATGCGGCGATGACCGCTGAAGCGCGCGCGGCCGCCGGCATCAGCGAAGGCCTGCTGCGCCTGTCGGTCGGCATCGAGGCCGAGCGTGACCTGCTGGCTGATCTCGGCGCAGCGCTGCAGCGCGCCGAAGCCGTGATCGATGCGGCTGCGCGCCGCAAACAGGTGGTGGATGCATGAGCGCGCTCGCCGCTGACATTCCTGCGCTGGGCGTGGGACGCCTGGCGCTGCTCGGCACCGGCACGGTGGGCTCTGCCTTCGTGCAGCGCTACCAGGCGTTGCAGGCACGCGGGTTGGAACTGCCCAGCGTGCAGTGGCTGGCCAATTCGCGCACCGCACTGGCGATCGACCGTGATCTGGCGTTGCCGCTGGAGCTGGCACGACGCGCACCGCGTGACGGTCTCAGCTCACCGCCATGGGCGAGCGCCGAAGGGCTGGAACGGGGTGACGTGGTGGTCGATGCCACTGCCAGCGAAGATGTGGCCGCACGTCACGTGCAGTGGCTGGCGCGTGGCGTGCACGTGGTCACCGCCAACAAGCTGGGCCGCGGTGCGCAGCTGGCACGTGCCACGGCCATCGCCGAGAGCTGCGCAGACAGTGGCGCACGCTATGGCGACAGCGCCACCGTCGGTGCCGGCCTGCCGTTGCTGAGCAGCCTGCGCGCGCTGGTAGCCGGTGGCGACCACATCCACGCTATCGAGGGCGTGCTGTCCGGCTCGCTGGCGTGGCTGTTCCATCGCTATGACGGCCAATCGCCGTTCTCGGCGGCGGTGCGCGAGGCGCTGGCGGCCGGTTATACCGAACCGGACCCGCGTCTGGATCTGTCCGGCGAGGACGTGCGCCGCAAGCTGCTGATCCTGGCGCGCAGCAGCGGGCTGGCGCTGGATGCTTCGCAGGTGCAGGTGGATTCACTGGTGCCTGAAGCGCTGGCAGCGCTGCCGCTGGAGGATGCGGTGGCTGCGCTTGAGCAGCTGGATGCGCCGCTGCAGGCGCGCTGGCAGCAGGCACGCGACAATGGTCGTGTGCTGCGTTTCGTCGGCCGCGTTGATGGCGAGGGTGCGCAGGTAGGCCTGCGCGAGTTGCCGGCCGATCACCCCTTGGCGCAGGGTGCAGGCACCGACAACCGCGTGGCCATCCACAGCGATCGCTATCACCGCCAGCCGTTATTGATCCAGGGGCCGGGCGCGGGTGCGGAAGTCACTGCGGCCGCGTTGCTGGATGACGTGCTGCGGATCGTGGGTTGATGTCCGTGCTGCTGCGCTCGCCGGGCCATGCCCGGCGGGCCCGCAATCTCAACGCGACCTCAACGCCTTCAACAATGCCGCATTGAACTGCTTCGGGTCCTGCACCTGCGGCGAATGGCCCAGTTCGGCGAACTCGACCAGCGTCGCGCCCGGAATGGCCGCGGCCGCTGCTCTGCCCAGCTCCGGATAATTGCCGAGCGTCGCCTTCACCGCAGGCGGCGCCAGGTCACGGCCGATCGCGGTGCGGTCCTTCTGGCCGATGAACAACGTGGTCGGCACCTGCAGATTCTTCAGTTCGTAGACCACCGGCTGGTTGAACACCATGTCCGATGCCAGTGCCTGGCTCCATGCAACGACCTGCTTGCCCGGGCCTTCATACATGCCCGACTGCATCCGCGCCCACGGTTCATACGCCGGCTTCCACTTGCCGTCGTAGTACACGTCCAGCTGGTAGCGGCGGATGCTGTCATAGCTGATGTTCATTTCGCCGGCGTACCACGTGTCCACGCTGCGCCAGGGAACACCCAGCGCCTTCCAGTCTTCCAGCCCGATTGGATTGACCAGTGACAGGCTGCGCAGGTCCTGCGGGAACATCAGCGCGTAGCGCACCGCCAGCATGCCGCCCATCGAATGACCGACCAGGTGCACCGGTACATCACCCAGCTGCAGCTGTTGCAGCAGGGCATGGGTGTTGGCGGCCAGCTGCGCGAACGAATACTGGTAGCGTTCGGGCTTGCTGGATTTGCAGAAGCCCACCTGGTCCGGGGCGATCACCCGGTAGCCGGCGTTCAGCAGCGGCGCGATGGTCTGCTGCCAGGTGGCTGCGCAGAAATTCTTGCCGTGCAGCAGAACCACCACGCCGATGGCGCGGCGTTTGGGCAGGACATCCAGATAGGCCATTTCCAGTGGCTGCCGCTGCGACTCCAGTGCGAAGATCTTCACCGGATAGCCGTAGTCGAAACCCTCCAGCCGCGGCCCGTAGGTGGGCGCGGCCAAGGCAGGCAGCGGCAGGCAGGCAAGCAGGGCAGCAGCGATCACGCGCATGGGGCCAATCCGGGGCAGGGGAGCCCCGAGCCTAACCGGAACGCGGTGACGACGTCGTCCGATGTTGAGCCGGGCCCATGCCCGGCTGCAGGGTAGAGCCAGGCCATGCCTGGCTGCGGCCATCAGCACTCGATGACGTTCACCGCCAGGCCACCGCGGCTGGTTTCCTTGTACTTGTCCTGCATGTCGCGGCCGGTATCGCGCATGGTCTTGATTACCTTGTCCAGCGACACCTTGTGCTTGCCGTCGCCGCGCATCGCCATGCGCGAGGCATTGATCGCCTTCACCGCACCCATCGCATTGCGCTCGATGCACGGAATCTGCACCAGTCCACCAATCGGGTCGCAGGTCAGGCCCAGGTTGTGTTCCATGCCGATTTCCGCAGCATTCTCGATCTGGCTCGGGTTGCCGCCCAGCGCCGCGACCAGGCCGCCGGCCGCCATCGAGCAGGCCACGCCTACTTCACCCTGGCAACCCACTTCGGCACCGGAAATCGAAGCGTTTTCCTTGTACAGGATGCCGATCGCCGCCGAGGTCAGCAGGAAGTCGAACACGCGCTGCTCGTTGGCGCCGGGGCAGAAACGGTCGAAGTAATGCAGCACGGCGGGCAGCACGCCGGCTGCACCGTTGGTCGGCGCGGTCACGACGCGACCACCGGCGGCGTTTTCTTCGTTCACCGCCAGTGCGTACAAGTTGACCCAGTCCAGCGTGGTCAGCGGATCGCGCATCGCCGCTTCCGGCTTCGACGACAGCTCGCGGTACAGCGCCGGTGCACGACGGCCGACCTTCAGGCCACCCGGCAGCACGCCTTCCTCGCGGATGCCACGCGCGACGCACGACTGCATCGCGCTCCAGATCTCGCGCAGGTTGGCGCGGATCTCGTCTTCGCTGCGCCAGCACTTCTCGTTCTCGAACATCAACTGGGCAATGCTCAGGCCGCTGCGTGCGGTCTGCGCCAGCAGCTCGTCGCCGCTCTTGAACGGGTAGGGCAGCGGGGTCTCGTCGGGCACGATGCGGTCATCGGCCGCGTCGTCCTGGTTGACCACGAAGCCGCCACCGACCGAGTAGTAATCGCGGGTGGCAATTACTTCGTCCTCGGCGTTGTACGCGGTGAAGCGCATGCCGTTGGTGTGGTACGGCAGCTTCTGGCGCTTGTTCATGCCGAGGTCGCGCTTTTCGTCGAAGGCGATCTCGTGCTGGCCCATCAGCTGGATGCGCTTGCTGCTGCGGATGCGCTCCAGCGTGGCCGGGATGATGTCCGGGTCGATCAGGTTCGGCCGCTGCCCTTCCAGGCCGAGCAGGATCGCCTTGTCGGTACCATGGCCGCGGCCGGTCAGCGCCAGCGAGCCATAGACATCGGCGCGGATGCGCGCGACCTCGTGCAGGCGGCCCGGGTCGAGCAGCCAGCGGTGGATGAATCGCTCGGCGGCCTTCATCGGCCCGACGGTGTGCGAGGAGCTCGGGCCAATGCCGATCTTGAAAACGTCGAACGTGCTGACAGCCATGGTTGCCGTACTGCGGGTACCGGAAGAGACCGCTATTCTAGCGGTTCACGCCGCACTTCAATGGCTGCGGCGCAGCATTTCCACCAAGGGGACCCTGCCGGTGTTGACTCTGTTCCAGCGTGACGACTGCCACCTGTGCGACATGGCGCTGGCCGAGCTGGCCAAGGCCAGGGCGCCGGAATTCGAATCGGTGTTCCTGGATGACCAGCCAGCGCTGGAATCGCGCTACGGCGCGCGGGTGCCGGTGCTGCGCGACGAGCGCGGCGACCGTGAGCTGGACTGGCCGTTCGACGCGGCCACGGTTCGGGCGTGGCTGGCCGTCGATCGGTAGTGCCGGCCGCTGGCCGGCACCTGCCCGCATCGGTGAGGTTGCCGGCCAGCGGCGGGGGGGGGGGGGGGGGGGCGGGGGGGGGGGGGGCCGGGGCCGCCCCCCCCCCCCGCCCCCGCGGGGGGGGGCCCCCCCCCCCCCCCCCGCCACCACCGGAGATGATGGCCGGGGCGGTGCCCCGGCCCGTTGATCATTTCGCGTTGAACTTCACGATCGTGCTGATCGCGGTTTCGTCCGGGATGGTCTTGGTGTCGGCCCAGTCACCGCTGCCGACGCCGAAGTCCAGGCGCTTGACGGTGGCCTTGCCGGTCAGCACCGGCTGGGTGCCCGGCTTCCAGGTGAAGGTGAGGGTGACCGGCTTGCTGACGCCGCGCAGCTCCAGCGTGCCGTCGGCGGCGAACTGGTCGTTGCCCACCGCACGGAAGCCCTTGGCGGTGTAACGCGCAGTGGCGAACTTGCCGACGTTGAAGAAGTCGGCGGTCTGCAGGGTCGAGTCGCGGTCGCTGTTGCCGCTCTTGGCACCGGCCAGCGGAATCACCACGTCCAGCGAACCGGCGGCCGGGTTGGCCGGGTCGAAGCTGAGCTTGGTGGCAAAGCCCGGGAAGCTGCCGGTGAACACTTCGCCGTCGTACTTGGTGGCGAACACCAGGATCGAGCCGGCACCGGGGGCCTGCGCGTAGTCCGCGGCGAGCGCCGGGGCGGTGGCCAGCATGCCGGCCAGGGCGGCGGCCACGGCGGCCGGAGTGGTCAGTTTCAGGTTCATCGGTCAGTCCTTCTGAGGGGAGGCGAGCCAGCCGCGCGGCAACATGCGGGACAGCGTTGCATCGCGCTGGAACATGTGGTGGTAGAAGGCAGCGCCGGCATGGGCCAGCACCACCGCGATCAACAGCCAGAAGCCGTATTCGTGGATGGCGTGGGACACCGCGACGACCTGCGGATCCGGGCCACTCAGCTTGGGCACATCAACCAGGCCGAACCAGCGGAACGGGCGCAGGCCACTGGCCGAGTCGTACAGCCAGCCCGACAGCGGGATGGCGAACATCAGCACATACAACAGTACGTGGGTGGCGCTGGCGATGCGCTCCTGCCAGCTGGGCACGCCCGGCACCGGCTTGGGGGCGCCGGCGTACAGGCGCCAGCCGAGGCGGAACAGCACCAGCGCCAGTACGGTGATGCCGATCGACTTGTGTGCGGTGTAGACCCAGAAGTACTTGGGCGTCTTGGGCAGTTCGCCCATGGTCAGGCCGACCACGCCCAGGGCGAGGATCAGCAGTGCGATCAACCAATGCAGGATCTGGCTGACACTCCCCCAGGCGGCGGGGGTGTTCTTGGCGGTCATGAAAGGTCCTCTAGCGGGCCGTCTTGGGGTCGGAGTGCGGAACGGGAGCGGGAGTTCCCGGGGCGTCGCTGCGGTCGAGGGTGGCTTCAGCCTCGATCCTCAGCTGTACTGCATCACCGATGACGCCCGGCCAGGCGGTGATGCCGAACGCGCGCCGGCTCAGCGTGGTGCTGGCGGAAAAACCGGCGGTGCGTCGGAACGGGGGGAGGGGGTAGCGCTTGATGGCGTTGAGGGTCACGTCCAGGGTGACTTCCTGGCTGACGCCGCGCAGGGTCAGGGTACCGATCACGTGGGCGCGCCTGGCATCGATCGGTTCGACCCGGCTGGAGACGAAGCGCGCGCTGGGGAAACGCTCGCCGTCGAGCAGGCTGCGGGCCAGCGTGGCCTGGTTCCATTTGGCATCACCAAGGTCCAATCGCGACACGGGGACCTCGACATCCAGTGTGGCCTCGCGCCAGTTGTCGGGATCGAACTGCAGGCGGCCCTCACTGCCGGAGACCGTACCCATCGCCTGCGAGTAACCCGCGTGGTCGATGGTGAACAGCACACGCGTATGCACTGGATCGAGGCGATAGGTGTCTGCATCCGCCCAGGCGGGGGCGGTGGCGAGCAGCATCGGCAGCAGGGCCAGGCAGGGACGCATCGATGGCGGGCTCCGGAAGGGGACGTTGCGATCATACGCACAGCCCCCTGCCAACGTTGCGTGCATGGCTGCAACAGTTCGTGGTGGGTCCACCGGTGGAAACAGGCTGTTGCAGCCATGAACCCGGCCCTGTGTGACAATCGGGACAGGACAGGGGGTTCAGGATGACGAGCGGTTGGCGCCTGTGGTGCCGAGGCATCGCGGGAATGGGGCTGCTGCTGATGGCGTTCGCCACGGCGGCCACGGCCCTCGACATGGCGGAAACACCGCGCCTGCGCCGTTTCGGTGCAGCTGAAGGCATGCCCTCGCGCATGGTGCTGGCGCTGGCCGAAGACCGCCAGGGCCATATCTGGGCGGCCACCGATGGCGGCCTGGTGCGCTATGACGGCGGCAACCTGCGGGTCTGGGAACATGATCCGGAGCAGCCGGGCTCGCTGCCCGGCAACGAGATCGAGACCCTGCTGGTCGATCCCCTGGACCGCGTCTGGGTCGGCATCAATGGCAAGGGCGTGGCCCGGCTGGATGCCGACCGCGAACGCTTCAAGACCTTCGATGCGGTCAACGGCCCCTGCATGAGCCAGTTCTGGACGCTGGCCTACGCCGAGGATGCACTGTGGATCGGCACCAGTGGCCATGGCGTCTGCCGTTTCGGTGAAGACGGCAGCCTGCGCTTCTTCGAGCATGATCCGGCCCGTCCCGGCGGGTTGCCCAGCAATACCATCTACAGCAGCCTGGTCGACGCGCAGGGGCGACTGTGGATCGGCACCGAGGCGGGCATTGCGCGCTGGAACGGGACTGGATTCGAGGCTGTCGCGCCGCGCGAACTGGGGGCGCTGAGTGTGTTGCGCCTGAGCCGCGACCCCGATGGCTCGATCTGGGCCGGCAGCCAGAATGACGGCCTCTACCGTATCGACGCGCAGGACCGGGTCAGCCGTCCGCGCTGGGCCGACAGTGCGCGCCTGCGTTCGGCACTGGTGCTGGCCGATCGCCAGGGCGGTTACTGGGCGGGCACCTCCGATGGCCTGTTGCGTGGAGATGCCAGCATGCTGCGGCGGCTCGACGGCGACCGCGGCAGTGGCTTCCTCACTGCCCAGAGCGGTGTGCTTGATCTGATGCAGGACCATGAGGGCGGATTGTGGGTGGCGCTGCTGACCCAGGGCCTGGCCTACCTGCCGCCGGACTGGCGCCGGTTTTCGATCTGGAACCAGCTTGACGGCAAGCCGCTGGACAGCCAGTACCTGCTGAGTGCAGCCAGTGATGGCCGGAATTACTACGTCGGCTCAGCGCATGGCGTGTACCAGCTGGACGCGCAGGGAGTACTGAAGTTGTTGGCCAGCGATCGCGAGATCGGCAGCGGGGCGGTGTGGTCGGTGCTGCCGCGGCCGGACGGGCGCCTGTGGCTGGGGCGTGCCGGCCGCATCAGCGTGTACGACCCGGCCACCCGCGCGCTGCACGATTGGCATATCGATGGGGGAGCCGATCTGCGCCAGCGCATCGATCTGATGCGGCAGGCCCCCGATGGCACGGTCTGGCTGTCGGTGATGAACCTGGGCCTGCAGCAGCGCAGCGCCGATGGCCGCGTGCTGCGTAGTTACCCGCTGGAGGATCTCCGCAAGACCGCCGATTCACCTGTTGAGCAGATCCGCTTTGATGCCCAGGGCAAGGCCTGGGTGATGGGCGACATGGGGATCTGGCGTGAACAGGCCGGGCGCTTCGAAGCGGTGCCGGGCGTTTCGCGCGGGCTGATCTACGATCTGGTGTGGGTGGATCCGCAGCAGCTGTGGCTGGCCCGGCAGGGGGCGCTGGAACGCTACCAATGGGATGGCATGAGCCTGCGCCTGATCCAGCGCATCGATGGCAGTGCTGGCGTACCCTCGGTCAGCATGGGCGGACTGGCGCTGGCCGAAGACGGCCGCCTGTGGGCGACCACGCCACGTGGCCTGCTGCGGTGGGACCCGAAGACGCGCCGCCTGCAGCAGTTCAACGAACGCGATGGCCTGCCCGACGCCGAGTTCACCAGCAGGCCGCCGGCGGTGAATGCCGATGGTCGCGTGCTCGCGGTGGCCCAGACCGGCCTGGTCGTGTTCGATGTGAATGCTGCCGATGCGGTGCTGCCGCCGTCGTCGCTGGTGATCGCCGAGGTCCGCGTGCGGCGTGATGATGCCCGCGGCTGGCAACCGCTGCCGACCACCGGCACGCTGTTGCTGGGGCCGGATGATCGTGATCTGCAGATCGATGCGCGACTGCTTTCCTATGCCAATCCTCAGGGCAACCGTTACCGCTTCCGGGTGCAGGGCTACGACCAGAACTGGGTGGAGCAGGGCGGTGACGGCCAGCGCACGTTGTCGCGGCTGCCGACCGGCAGCTACGTCATTGAAGTCCAGGCGGCAACGGCCAGTGGCACGTGGACGCCTTCACAGCGGTTGCAGGTGAAGGTGTTGCCACCCTGGTGGCGCAGCGGCATGGCAATCTTCGGCTACCTGCTGATCGGCTCGCTGCTGCTGCTTATCCTGGTGTGGTCGATCCGTGCGCGCCTGCGCCGCCGCCAGCAATGGCAGTTGACCGTGCACAAGCAGCAACTGGCAGAGCAGGCCTCCCAGGCCAAGAGCCGGTTCCTGGCCACGCTGGGCCATGAGGTGCGCACGCCGATGACCGGTGTGCTCGGCATGAGCGAGTTGCTGCTGGCCACCCCGCTGGATGCGGTGCAGCGCAGCTATGCAGGCTCGATCCAGCAGGCTGGCAGCCACCTGCTGCGGCTGGTCAATGACGCGCTGGATCTGGCCCGCATCGAGGCCGGCCGGCTGGAGCTGGACCTGCGCCCGTTCGATCTGGCTGGCCTGCTGGACCAGGTGCAGGCGTTGATGGAGCCGATGGCGAAGCAGCGCAACCTGGAGTTCCAGCGTGGGGGCGATCCGCCGGGGCCGATCAGCGTCAGCGGCGACGAGATGCGCGTGCGGCAGATCCTGCTCAACCTGCTGGGCAATGCAATCAAGTTCACCGAGCGCGGGCACGTCGGCCTGGCCGTGCGCCTGGAAGAGAACGGTGGCGGACTCTGCTTCGAAGTGCATGACACCGGCCCGGGCATCAACGCCGAGCAGCAGGACCGGCTGTTCCATCGCTTCGAACAGGCGGACGGCCCGCGCACCGCGTCGCGCTATGGCGGCAGCGGGTTGGGCCTGGCGATCTGCCAGGAGCTGGCCGTGGCCATGAACGGACGCATCGAAGTGGACAGCCAGCCGGGCAAGGGCGCGCGATTCCGGGTGTGGTTGCCGCTGCCCTGGATCCGGCAGGCCGCCAATGCGCCGGGCGAGTCGCCGGTGCTGCCGGTGCTGCCGCCGCTGCGCATCCTGCTGGTGGAAGATGACGCGACCGTGGCCGAGGTCATCGCCGGCCTGCTGCGTGGCCGTGGCCACGACGTGGTGCACGTGCTGCATGGCCTGGGCGCGCTTTCGGAGATTGCCACCGATGGTTTTGACGTGGGCCTGCTCGATCTCGATCTGCCCGCGCTGGACGGCACCGCCATCGCTCGCCAGCTGCGTACCATGGGCTATGAACTCCCCCTGGTGGCGGTCACCGCGCGCTCCGATGCCTACGCCGAGACCCAGGTCCTGGCGGCCGGGTTCGATGGCTTCCTGCGAAAGCCGGTGACCGGTGACATGCTGGTGACTGCCATTGCCCAGGCGCGCGCAAAACGACAAACCGCCCTTTGAATGCGCCAGCGCCGGGCGTGAACGGCGCGACTTTCGGTTTACCATGCCGACGCCCGTAGAGCGGGAATCATCAGAAGCAGCGTGAGGAGGCAATCGGTGGTGTATCTGCGGGCGGCGATGCTGCTGCTGGTCCTCCTGTGCTGCCTGTCGCCCGCTGCGGCGCAGCCGGTGCCACCGAGCCCGCGCCAGGTGACGGTGTTCGACGGCTTGCCGTCCAATACCGTGAACCGCATGGCCGAGGATCGTTACGGTTACCTCTGGATCGCCACCAACGACGGTCTGGCCCGCTACGACGGGCGCAACTACCGGATCTGGCGCTCGGAAGACGGCCTGCGCGACAACCGCATCTGGACGGTGCTGGTCGATGCCCGCAACCAGCTCTGGATCGGCACCGAGAACGCGGGCCTGGTACGGATGTCGGCCGATCGCCGCCAGCTGCATTTCTACGACCGCAGCAGCCAGCCGTTGATGGGCACCAACACGGTCTGGAGCCTGGCCACCACGCCGGATGGTTCGGTCTGGTTCGGCACCCACGAAGGTGGTCTGTACCGCCTGGACAACCAGGACCGGCTGCAGCGCTTCCTGCCCGAAGCGAACAACCCACGCAGCCTGCCGGCCGCATCGGTGCCTTATCTGGCAACCCTGGCCGATGGCAGCCTGTGGATCGGCACCAAGCATGGTGTCGCGCGCTGGACCGGCACGGACTTTGAACGGGTTGGTGCCGGCATCGTTCCCAGCCTGCTGATCAATGGCCTGACGGCCGAGCCCGATGGCAGCCTCTGGATCAGCACGATGGCCGGTGCCATCGTGCGTCGTCCAGATGGTCGTTTCGAGGCACCGTCCTGGAAGCTGCCCGAAGGCGAACAGGTGCTGGGCATGATGCTGCGCGACGAGCAGGGCGGGCACTGGCTGGACACCCGCACCGGCCTTGGCCGCGCGGTCGATGGCCAGTACCAGGCCGTGCCGCTGTACAGCGCGGTGGCGCGTGGCCCGGTACGCCCGAACTGGACCGGCGCCTACGAGGATCGCGAGGGGGGCATCTGGCTGGCCAGCACCAACGCCGGCCTGTGGCACCTGCTGCCGCGCTGGTGGCAGTTCTCGGTGCTGTCGCGGCTGGAGGACGACCCCCGCTCGCTGCGCAATGCCTTCGTGCTGGGTACCAGCCCGTCCAGCAACGGCGGCATCTGGACGGTCGGCAGCCACGGCGCGCTGGACCGCTTCGATCCGAAGACCGGCCGCATCGAACAGCACCGCACCTGGGTCAACGGCATGCACTGGCTGACCTCGGTGCGCGAGGATCGCCGCGGCCAGGTCTGGATCGGCTCCAACGACGCGCTGCTACGCTACGACCCGAAGCGGCGTGATCTGCGCCGCTGGGGCCGGGATGCCGGCGCCGACGCGACCATGGAAGGGGTCATCGAATCGATGATGACCTGTGATGGTGACAGCCTCTGGCTGATGCTGCCGTCGGGTCTTCAGCAGCGCGATCTGGAAGGGCGCCTGCGGCGCCAGCTGGACAATGGCCAGCGCGGATTGCAGCAGGGCCAGCTCAATCTCGATGTGGAATGCGGGCCGCAGGACCATATCTGGCTGGCCAGCAGCCGAGGCCTGCTGCAGTGGCTGCCGGAAAGCGAGCGCTTCCAGCCGGTGCCGGGCGCACCGGCGACCGCGATCCATGCACTGCACGTGGGCAGCGATGGCCAGGTCTGGCTGTCCGAGGATGGCCGCCTGTCGCGCTACCGCTGGAGCCAGGGCCGGCTGGAGCGGCAGGCCGTGATCGGTGCCGAGCAGGGCTACCCGGCGATCTCCGCTTCGGGGCTGGTGGTCGATGCACAGGGGGTGGCGTGGGCAACCAGCGCGCGTGGCCTGGTGCGCATCGGCGCCGATGGCCAGAGCGTGCGCCTGTATGGCGTGCATGACGGCCTGCCGAGCCAGGAATTCCGCGAGCACACGCTGGTGATGTCGGGAGACGGCCATCTGGTGGCGGGTACGCCGGCCGGTGTGGTGGTGTTCGACCCGGAGCAGGTGCGGCCCTCGATGCGGCGTGCGCCGCTGGTGATCGAGCGGGTGGAGGTGCGCCGCAACGAGCAGGTGCTGGACCTCACCCACGACACGCCGTTGCAGATCGCCGATGGCGACCGCGATCTGCGCATCGTCGCGCGCCTGTTGTCGTTCGCCGATTCGGCGTCCAATACCTATCGTTACCGGTTGGCCGGCTATGACCCGGACTGGGTGGAAGTGGGACCGGCCGGTGAGCGCCTGTTCTCGCGGCTGGCACCGGGCAGCTATCGGCTGGAAGTGCAGGCGCGGTCGGCCGACCATGTCTGGTCACGGGTGCAGAGTCTGGAATTCCGCGTGCAGCCACCGTGGTGGCGCAGCCTGTCCGGCCTGCTGGTGCTGGCCTCGTTCGCGCTGCTGCTGACCAGCTGGTTCGCCTGGCTGTACCGTCGCCGCCTGCAGCGTCGCCACGCCTATCAGCTGGCGCTGCACAAGCAGGAGCTGGCCGAGCAGGCGTCGGCGGCCAAGACCCGCTTCCTGGCCAACCTTGGTCATGAGATCCGCACGCCGATGACCGGTGTGCTCGGCATGAGCGAGCTGCTGCTGTCCTCACCGCTGGATCCGCAGCAGCGCGGCTATACACAATCAATCCGCCACGCCGGCGAGCACCTGCTGCATCTGGTCAACGATGCGCTGGACCTGGCGCGGATCGAATCGGGCCGTCTGGAGTTGCAGTCCAAGCCGTTCGCGCTGAGCTGCCTGCTGCAGGACCTGGCGGCGCTGATGGGCCCGTTGGCTGCACAGAAGGGCCTGCGCTTCACCCTCGACAACCAGTTGCCGCCCGGCCTGCAGGCCACCGGCGACGCGATGCGGGTACGGCAGATCCTGCTGAACCTGCTCTCGAATGCGGTCAAGTTCACCAGCCGCGGCACCATCACCCTGCACGCGCGCAGCGACGCCGAGCTGCGATCGCTGCATTTCGAAGTGCGCGACACCGGCCCCGGCATCAGCCAGGAGCAACAGCAACGCCTGTTCCGCCGCTTCGAGCAGGCCGATGGTGCACGTACCGCGGCGCAGTACGGCGGCAGTGGCCTGGGCCTGGCGATCTGCCGCGAACTGGCGCATGCGATGCAGGGGCGGATCCAGGTGGAGAGCCAGCTCGGTCGCGGCACCTGCTTCGGCGTGACGTTGCCGTTGCCGATGGTGGTCGATGCCGATGCCGAAGCAGATGGTGAAACGCACCGCGAGGACGCGGCCAACATGCCGCCATTGCGGGTACTGCTGGTGGAGGACGACGCGACTGTGGCCGATGTGGTGCGCGGGCTGCTGAGTGCGCGCGGGCACGAGGTGGTACATGCGGGCCATGCGCTGGCGGCACTGCGTGAGATCAGTGCCGGTGATTTCGACGTCGGCCTGCTGGATCTCGACCTGCCGGGCCTGAGCGGTTTCGAGCTGGCCCAGCATCTGCGCAACCAGGGCTACATGCTGCCACTGCTGGCGGTGACCGCGCGTACTGACCCGGACCTGCAGCAGCAGGTGGAGGCGGCCGGCATCGGTGGCTTCCTGCGCAAGCCGGTGACCGGGGAACTGCTGGTGGAAGCGATCGCCCGGGTGATGGGAAGGTAGGGTTTATTGCAGGGCTTGCAGCCCTGCACCTGCAGAAGCAACGTCAACGTCAAAAGCGCGCAATCCGTGGGATGGCGGGGTGGGTCCGGTTGCGGGGGACGCTGCAAGTCCCCCTCCGGGGCCCGGCCCAGCCGCTGGCGGCTGTGCGTGCGGGCGCTTGCGAAGCGGTGCTTCGCAAGCAAAGCGCCTTCACCCATGTAAGCTCGGTCGCCGCTTGCTCGTGTGCGCTGTCCTGCGCACACGGCAAGACCGGGGTTGGGCCTCCTGCCCAACTCGCCCGAGGCATGCCTCGGGCCCATGCGGCTCACGCCCCCACAACCGAACCCACCCCGCCTTCGACAGATTCTCGCGAGGTGCCGACAGTTGCTTTCTGTAGAGCCGAGCCATGCTCGGCTCAGATCTTTCCGATATCGAAATATTCGATTTCGATGAAGTTTCATCCACGCATGGCGTGGATCTACTTACCGTCACCGGGAAACTATCGGGGGTGGGGCGGTGTGGGGCTGCAGGACCGTTGGCGCCATGGATGGCGCCATCGAGCCCCCAAGGATGGGTTTACGGCGTGTCCTGAAGCCCCACACCGCACCGCCCAGCGCACAGCATTCACCGAGCCGGTTTTTGCTGTTGCTGCGGCTTCTAGCGGGTGCAGGGTGCAACCCTGCCGAACCCCCTCACTCCGCGACGTGCTCGACCTGCCGTGGCTCCGGCTTGGTATCGGGCAGCTGCCAGAAGATCATCGTCGAGGTCAGGGTGATCGCGCCCACGCACAGGAACGTGGCATGCAGCGCGGCGGTGGCGCTGTTGCTGTCCAGGTGATTGCCGAACGCGGCCAGCAGGCTGCCGGCCGCCGCGGCACCGAAACCGGCGGCGAGCATCATCACCATCGACAGCAGGCTGTTGCCGGAACTGGCGAACTCGCGGTCCAGATCCCGCAGCGTCACGGTGTTCATCACGGTGAACTGCAGTGAATTGACCGCACCGAAGAACGCCAGCTGCAGCAGGCGCCAGGCCAGGTGCTGGCCGGGCGTCATCAGGATGAAGCTGGCCATCGCCAGGCCCACCAGCACGGTGTTGACCATCAGCACGCGGCGGTAGCCGTAGCGCTCGACCAGCTTCACCGCCAGCTTCTTCGACACCATGCCGGCCGCCGCCACCGGCACCATCATCAGGCCGGCGTTCATCGGGCCAAGGCCCAGGCCGACCTGCAGCAGCAGCGGGATCAGCATCGGCATGGCGCTGCTGCCGATGCGCGAGAACAGGTTGCCAAGGATGCCGATGCGGTAGCTGGGCACGCGGAACAGCGCCAGCGAGAACAAGGGCGCGGTGGAGTTGGCGGCATGCAGCCAGTAACCGACCAGTGCGGCCAGGCCGGCCACGGTCATCAGCATCACCAGCGCATGTGGCGTTCCGAGCCCGGAGATGCCGTCCAGCGCCAGCGACAGCACCACCATCGCAAAGGCCAGCATGATGTAGCCGCGCAGGTCGAAACGGGTGCGATGGCTGGCGTAGTGGTCGGGCATGATCTTCATCGCGGCGATGAAACCGATCACGCCGATCGGCAGGTTGATCAGGAACACCCAGTGCCACGAGGCGATTTCGACCAGCCAGCCGCCCAGTGTCGGGCCGATCAACGGGCCGACCAGTGCCGGAATGGCGATGAAGCTCATCGCGCGCAGGAAATCCTCGCGTGGCACCGAACGCATCACTGCCAGGCGGCCGACCGGCAGCAGCATCGCACCGCCGATACCCTGCAGCACACGTGCCCCAACCAGCTGGTGCAGGTGCTGGGCCAGCGCGCAGGCCAGCGAGCCGAGGGTGAACAGGATGATCGCTACCAGGAAGGTACGACGCGTGCCGTAACGGTCGGCAATCCAGCCGGAGGCAGGGATGAAAGTGGCCACCGCCAGCGCGTAGCTGAACACCACCGACTGCATCTGCAGCGGGCTTTCTCCCAGGCTGGCCGCCATCGCCGGCAAGGCCGTGTTGACGATGGTCGAGTCCAGCATCTGCATGAAGATCGCCAACGAAACCAGCCACAGCAGGGGGCGCTGGCGGTTGTAGGTCGATGGCGATGTAGACATGGGGTGTGGCCGGTGCAGCGTGGGGGACGCCATGATCGCGCACTGCGGGTCACGGCGCGATCAACATCGCGCCGCAACCGCAACCGCATGCGCAATGCTCAGCGCTGGCTGTGCGCGTGCACCGCGTCGACCAGCACCTGCACGTGCGCCGGGTCCATGTCCGGCGACATGCCGTGGCCGAGGTTGAACACATGGCCCTCGCGCGAACCACCGTTGCCGGCGGCATAGGTGTCGAGCACGCGTGCTGCGGCTGCTGCGATCGCATCCGGCGAGGCGTACAGGGTGGTCGGGTCGAGGTTGCCCTGCAGGGCGACGCGGCCGCCGGTGCGGCGCATCGCCTCGTCCAGATCCAGCGTCCAGTCCAGGCCCAGCGCATCGGCACCGGTCTGCGACAGCGCTTCCAGATGCAGGCCGGTGCCCTTGCCGAACAGGATCAGCGGGGTGCGCTCGTTGCCTTCGCCGCGCTCCAGGCCCTCGGCAATCCGCTGCAGGTAGCGCAGCGAGAACTCGCGGTACATCGACGGCGACAGCACGCCACCCCAGGTATCGAATACCTGCAGCGCCTGTGCACCGGCCGCGCGCTGCGCGCCGAGATAGGCGATCACCGCCTCGGTGGTGACCTCCAGCAGGCGGTGCAGGGCCTGCGGATGGTTCAGTGCCATCGCCTTGATCCGCGCGAAGTCCTTGCTGCCGCCGCCTTCCACCATGTAGCAGGCCAGCGTCCACGGGCTGCCGGAGAAACCGATCAGCGGCACCTGGCCGTCCAGCTCACGGCGGATCAGGCGCACCGCGTCCATCACGTAGCCCAGGTCCTGTTCCATGTCCGGCACCGCCAGCCTGGCGATGGCCGCTTCATCACGCACCGGGTGGCGGAACTTCGGGCCTTCGCCTTCGACGAAGTACAGCTCCAGGCCCATCGCATCGGGAATGGTGAGGATGTCCGAGAACAGGATGGCCGCATCCAGCGGGAAGCGACGCAGCGGCTGCAGGGTGACCTCGCAGGCAATCTCCGGATTCTTGGCCATGGCCAGGAAGCTGCCGGCCTTGGCCCGGGTCGCGCGGTATTCCGGCAGGTAGCGTCCGGCCTGGCGCATCAGCCAGACGGGGGTGCAGTCCACCGGTTCGCGGCGCAGGGCGCGCAGCAGGCGATCGTTGCGGAGAGGGCTGGTCACGATGGGCATTCCTTGGACGAAAGTTGGCAGCGGCGTCAGTCGCCGTGCGAGAGGATCTGGAAACCGCGATGCAGCTCGGCATCGCGGGCCTTCTCGAAGGCGTGGCGGGCTTCGTCGGCCTGCAGGAACAGCTCGCGCCGCAGCTGCGAGCGGCTGCCGACGCGACCGCTCTCGCGCAGCAGTTCCCAGCCGCCGAACAGATCCGGCTGCAGGCTCAGGCGCAGGAAGCGCGGTGCCTGCGCACCGGCGTCGGGATGTTGCAGGTAGACGTGCATGGCGCCGATTGTAGCGGGGCCAGGGTGACCCCGGCCGCAACGCGGTGGTGCCGGCCGCTCGCCGGCAATCCTGCCGCGCAGCCCGGTAGTGGGGGGGGGGGGGGGGGGGGGCGGCGGGGGGGGGGGGGGGGGGGGGGGGGGCGCCCCGCCGCCCGCGGCCGCCCCCCGCGGTGGCGCGCGCCCCCCCCCCCCCCCCCCCCCCCACCCCCGGCCCGACAGTACCTTCAGCACCGCCGCCTCATCCACGTCCGGCACCACTTCGGCGCGGCCCATGCCACGCCACAGCACCAGGCGCAGGCGGCCGGCCACGTTCTTCTTGTCCAGCCGCATGCGGCCGAGCAGGGCCTGCGGGGCCAGTCCTGCGGGGATCGCCACCGGCAGGCCGAGGCGTTCCAGCAATGCCTGCAGGCGCACGCGGTCGGCATCGTCGGCCAGGCTCAGGTCGGTGGACAGCTTCGCCGCCAGCACCATGCCCACCGCTACGGCCTCGCCATGGTTCAGCGCATCGCGGCCCGGGGCGGAATAGCCCTGTTCGGTCTCGATGGCGTGGCCGAAGGTGTGTCCCAGGTTGAGCAGGGCACGCTCCCCCTTCTCGAACGGATCGCGTTCGACGATGGCGGCTTTGTGCCGGCAGCTGCGTGCAATTGCCTCGGCCAGCACCGCATCCTCGCCGGCCAGCAGCGCCCCGGCGTGTTGCTGCAGCCATTCGAAGAACACCGCATCGCCCAGCGCGCCGTACTTCACCACTTCGGCCAGGCCGGCGCGCAGCTCGCGCGGCGGCAGGGTGGCCAGCACGCGGGTATCGGCGATCACCGCGCGCGGCGGATGGAACGCGCCGACCAGGTTCTTGCCGGCGGGAATGTCGACCGCGGTCTTGCCGCCCACCGACGAATCGACCATCGCCAACAGGGTGGTCGGAAGCTGCACGCAGTCCACGCCGCGCATCCAGCAGGCCGCGGCAAAACCAGCGAGATCACCGACCACGCCGCCGCCGAGGGCGAACACGCAGGCGTCGCGGGTGGCGCCGAGTGCGGCCAGCGCTTCGATCGCACGACCGAACTCGGCCAGGGTCTTGGAAGCTTCGCCGGCGGCCAGTACGTGCTCGCCGACGATCAGGTCGGGGCGTGCGGCCAGCAGCGTCTGCTTCACCGCGGCCAGGTAGCGCGGAGCCACTTCGCTGTCGCTGAGCAGCAGCACGTGGCGGCCGCGCACATGCGAGGCCAGCGCGGTGCCGTCGGCCTGGGCACCAGCGCCGATGGTGATGGAGTAGGGGCGGTCGCCGCCAACGGCGACCTGCAACAGGGCGGGGGAAGTCATGCGGTCAGGTCCTGGCGCTGCCATTGCGTGGCCAGCTTGACCACCAGGTGGGCGGTCGCGTCGGCAGCGGTGTACGGGTCGGTATCGAGGGTGAGGTCGGCCAGTTCGCGGTACAGCGGGTCGCGGTGAGCAGCCAGATCGTGCAGCACCTGCTCGCGGTCCGGGCGCTGCAGCAGTGGCCTGCCTTTGTCGCGGGCCAGGCGTTCCAGCTGCGCGGTAACGCTGACCCGCAGGTAGACCACGAAGCCGCGCTGGGCGATCAGCGCACGGTTGTCCGGATCCAGTACGGCGCCGCCACCGGTGGAGACCAGCTGGCCGCGGCCTTCCAGCACACGGGCCAAGGCTTCGCGCTCATGGCTGCGGAAGCCGGTTTCACCCGAGTGCTCGAAGATGGTCGGGATGCTGGCGCCGGCGGCATCGACGATGGCCTGGTCGACATCGACGAAGTCCAGCGTGAAGCGCTCGGCCAGGCGGCGGCCGATGCAGGTTTTGCCGGCGCCCATCGGGCCGATCAGGATCAGGTTCGGAGCAGGATTCATGCCCTCCGATGCTAACACCTCCATGCCCTTGCCTTTACGTCCTTCACGTCAGGGTAGGCGTTCCTGCGGGGTCTCCCGCGCCAACCGGAGTACAGGCCATGACGGTCGCCAAGGTCATCGAAATCACCGCCTCCTCGCCCAAAAGCGTGGAAGACGCCGTGCGCAGCGGGCTGAAGAAGGTTTCCGAGACGGTCAAGGGCATCCAGGGCGCCTGGGTGAACGAGACCAAGGTGGTCACCAACGGCAGCGGCGAGATCACCGAATGGCGGGTCAACCTGCGGGTGACATTCCTGGTGGAGTAGGCGCGCTCAGCGCACGTCCTGCACCTGGCGCTGGCCATCCAGCACCACCACGTGGTCGGCGAGGGCGGGCAGGGCGTGCAGCGCCTGCCGGCTGACCCGCTCGTAGTACTGCACGAAACGCTCCAGCTGTGGCCGGCTCATGCCGTGCCGGCCCGGCTGCGCGGCCTCCAGGTTCTGTTCCTGCTGCCAGCGCCAGCGTGGCACCACCGAGAAATCCGGCGGCTGCAGGAACCACAGGCGGTCGCAGCGCTGCCACAGTGCCGGGTAGTCGCGGGCCAGCGCCTGGTTACACCAGCGACGCCAACGGCCATCGGCGTCGGCCTCGCGCTCCAGTGCGTTCAGCGGGCTGTCCAGTGCGTTGTCATCCTGCGCCGGTGTGCCGAGGAACCAGCCTTCGAACACCAGCAGGTCCAATGGCTGCTGCAGCTGCGGCCACTGAGCCTCGGGCAGGCGTTCATCGGCCAGCTTGTCGAATCGTGGCATCGCGAAGGGCTGGCGTGCGGCCACCGCGTCCAGCACGGCGTGGGCCAGCGGCAGGTCGTGGGTGCCGGGCGGCCCGCGGGTGATCAGCAGCGGATGCACCTGGCGGGCCAGTCGCTGGCGCTGCGCACGGGTGAGGTAGACGTCATCGATCGACAGCGTGGCCGCGTTCAGGCCGCGTGCCTGGGCGCGCGCCACCACCTGCGCGGCCAGCGTCGATTTGCCGCTCCCCTGCAGGCCGCTGATCGCCAATACTGGAACCGCTGCGCCGCTGCCCAGCGCATCATCCAGCGTCTGTTCGGCCAATGTTTCGGGGAATCCTTTCACCTGGGGCATATACGCAGCAGCGGCCATGCAGCCACAATAGCCCAATCCGTGTGAGAAGAACGCAATCATGAGCGACCTGTACGCCGAAGCCCTGTCCACGTTTGCCGGCCTGTTCGACGAGGCCAGGCAGAGCCGCGAGGTCGAGCCGAATGCGATGACCGTGGCCACCGCCGATACGCAGGGCCGTCCCTCGGCGCGTACCGTGCTGCTGAAGGCCTTCGACGAGCGTGGCTTCGTCTTCTACACCCACCTGGACAGCCACAAGGGCCAGGAGCTGCAGGCCAATCCGCAGGCCGCGCTGTTGTTCCTGTGGCGCAGCCTGCGCGAGGCGGGTATCCAGGTGCGCATCGAAGGCCGTGTCGAGCAGGTTGCCGATGCTGAAGCCGACGCCTACTTCGCCAGCCGCCCGCGCATGAGCCAGATCGGCGCCTGGGCCTCGCAGCAGTCGAAGACGCTGGCGACGCGCGAGGAATTCGACGCGCGCGTGGCCGAGATCGAAGCCAGCTTCGAGGGCAAGGACGTGCCGCGCCCGGACGGCTGGAGCGGCCTGCGCGTGGTACCCGACCGCATCGAGTTCTGGTACGGCGCGCAGTTCCGCCTGCACGAACGCTGGTGCTATGAAGCCGGTGCCGAAGGGCGCTGGAGCAAGCGCCTGCTGTATCCGTAAGGCAACCTGATGCAACGCCTGCCGCTGTACCGTGTGGTGGTGTTCGTGCCGTCGGCAGCACTGGATGTAGTGAAGCAGGGCATCCTCGCGGTGGACGCGCTGGCGGCCGGCGACTACGAGCACGGGATGTGGTGGTCGGCGCCGGGGTTCGAGCAGTTCCGCCCGCGCGTGGGTGCGTCGCCCGTGCAGGGTGAGGCGGGCCGCACCGAAGTGGTCGACAGCGTGCGTCTGGAATTCTGCCTGCCTCGGAATCCGCAGCGGCTGCAGCGCATCTTCGAACAGGGCATCGTGCCGCATCACCCGTGGCAGGTGCCGGTGGTGCAGGTGGAGGAAATCGAGCTGCTGCTGGCCGACAGGCGGCCGTTGTAGAGCCGAGCCATGCTCGGCTGCTTTTGCTCTGGCGCGTAAAGCAGTGGAGCATGGCTTGTATGTTCCTCCCGGCTCCTACGCGGTATGTAGGAGCCAGGGTGGAGGGACCGTCAAGCATGCATCTGCGGATACTAGCCGACAGACGAGTCGAGCGATCCCCATCCCGCACACGAACGTCGATAAAGGATCGTACGGCCCCCAAAGGGGA
>NZ_JAWIRR010000024.1:53880-78840 GCF_036320065.1 Stenotrophomonas sp. SMYL8 | reverse complement strand
CGACGTTCGTGTGCGGGATGGGGATCGCTCGACTCGTCTGTCGGCTAGTATCCGCAGATGCATGCTTGACGGTCCCTCCACCCTGGCTCCTACATACCTCGTAGGAGCCGGGAGGAACATACAAGCAATGCTCGACTCATCGCGCATCGCACGAACAGCAGCCAAGCATGGACTCGGTGCTACAGGCCATCAGGCAACAAAAAAAACCCCGGCTTTCACCGGAGGTTCTTCGTTTCAACGGGTTGCCGGCCAGCGGCCGGCACTACCATGCGTCGTCCGCTCACAAAAAACCCCCGGCGCGAGCCGGGGGCTTTTCGTTACCGCATCAGGCGGCGACGGTCTTGGCCACGTCCTGGTATTCCTCGATCTGGTCGAAGTTCATGTAGCGGTAGATCTCCGCGCCATTGGCGTTGATCACGCCGATGTCCGCCATGTACTCCTCCTTGGTCGGGATGCGGCCCAGACGCGAACAGATCGCAGCCAGTTCCGCCGAACCCAGGTACACGTTGGTGTTGCGGCCCAGGCGGTTCGGGAAGTTGCGGGTCGAGGTCGACATTGCGGTGGAGCCTTCACGAATCTGCGCCTGGTTGCCCATGCACAGCGAGCAGCCCGGCATTTCCATGCGTGCACCGGTGGCGCCGAAGGTGCCGTACACGCCTTCCTTGGTCAGCTCCGAGGCATCCATCTTGGTCGGCGGGGCCACCCACAAGCGGGTAGGCAGGTCGCGCTTGCCTTCCAGCAGTTTCGCAGCCGCGCGGAAGTGACCGATGTTGGTCATGCACGAACCGATGAACACTTCGTCGATCTTGGCGCCGGCCACTTCGGACAGGGTCTTCACGTCGTCCGGGTCGTTCGGGCAGGCCACGATCGGCTCGTGGATGTCGGCCAGGTCGATCTCGATGACGGCAGCGTATTCGGCATCGGCATCCGGCTCCAGCAGCTCCGGGTTGGCCAGCCACGCTTCCATCTTCTCGATACGGCGCTGCAGCGAACGCGGGTCCTGGTAACCCTCGGCGATCATCCACTTCAGCAGCGTGATGTTGCTGTTGAGGTACTCGATGATCGGTTCCTTGTTCAGGCGCACCGAGCAACCGGCCGCCGAACGCTCGGCCGAGGCGTCGGACAGTTCGAATGCCTGTTCGACCTTCAGTTCCGGCAGGCCTTCGATTTCCAGGATGCGGCCGGAGAAGATGTTCTTCTTGCCAGCCTTGGCCACGGTCAGCAGGCCCGACTTGATCGCGTACAGCGGAATCGCGTTGACCAGGTCACGCAGGGTCACGCCCGGCTGCATCTTGCCCTTGAAGCGCACCAGCACCGACTCCGGCATGTCCAGCGGCATCACGCCAGTGGCAGCGGCGAAGGCGACCAGGCCCGAACCGGCCGGGAACGAAATGCCCACCGGGAATCGGGTGTGCGAGTCACCACCGGTACCGACGGTGTCCGGCAGCAGCATGCGGTTGAGCCAGCTGTGGATCACGCCGTCGCCCGGGCGCAGCGACACGCCGCCACGGGTGGAGATGAACTCCGGCAGGGTGTGGTGGGTCTTCACGTCCACCGGCTTCGGGTAAGCGGCGGTATGGCAGAACGACTGCATCACCAGGTCGGCCGAGAAGCCCAGGCAGGCCAGGTCCTTCAGCTCGTCACGGGTCATCGGGCCGGTGGTGTCCTGCGAGCCGACCGAGGTCATCTTCGGTTCGCAGTAGGTGCCCGGGCGCATGCCCTGGCCTTCCGGCAGGCCACAGGCGCGGCCGACCATCTTCTGCGCCAGCGAGAAGCCCTTGCCGGTATCGACCGGCTGCACCGGCAGGCGGAACAGGTCGGTCGGGGCCAGGCCCAGCGCTTCACGCGCCTTGCCGGTCAGGCCACGGCCGATGATCAGCGGAATGCGGCCACCGGCGCGCACTTCGTCGAACAGCACTTCGGACTTGACCTGGAACTCGGCGATCACTTCACCGTTCTTCAGCGCCTTGCCTTCGTACGGACGCAGCTCGACCACATCGCCGTGCTCCATCTTCGACACGTCCAGCTCGATCGGCAGTGCACCGGCATCTTCCATGGTGTTGTAGAAGATCGGGGCGATCTTCGAACCCAGGCAGACGCCACCGGCGCGCTTGTTCGGGATGAACGGAATGTCATCACCGGTCCACCACAGCACGCTGTTGGTGGCCGACTTGCGCGAGGAACCGGTGCCGACCACGTCGCCAACGTAGGCGACCAGGTGACCCTTGTCCTTCAGGTCGAGGATCTGCTGGATCGGGCCGCGCTTGCCGTCTTCTTCAGGGGTGAACGGCGCGTCGTCGCGCTTGTTCTTCAGCATCGCCAGGGCGTGCATCGGGATGTCCGGGCGGGTGGTCGCGTCCGGTGCCGGCGACAGGTCGTCGGTGTTGGTTTCGCCCGGCACCTTGAACACGGTGACGGTCAGGCTCTGCGGCACTTCCGGGTTGCTGGTGAACCACTCGGCGTCGGCCCAGCTCTGCAGCACGGCCTGGGCGTTGGCGTTGCCGGCCTTGGCCTTTTCCTGCACATCGTGGAAGGCATCGAACACCAGCAGGGTCTTCTTCAGACCGTTGGCGGCGATGGTGCCGACGCTGGCGTCGTCCAGCAGCTGCACCAGCGGGGCAACGTTGTAGCCGCCGAGCATGGTGCCCAGCAGTTCAGTGGCGCGCTCGCGGCTGATCAGCGGGTTCTGCTCGCTGCCGAGGGCGATCGCCGCCAGGTACGAGGCCTTGACCTTGGCCGCGTCATCGACGCCGGCCGGCACGCGGTGGGTCAGCAGGTCGAGCAGGAACTCGGCCTCGCCCTGCGGCGGGTTCTTCAGCAGTTCGATGACATCGGCCGTCTGCTGCGCGCTCAGCGGCAGCGGCGGGATGCCAAGCGCAGCGCGCTCGGCGACGTGGTGGCGGTAGGCTTCCAACATGACAACTCCCGGGTAATGCGTAGGTTGAAAAAAAGTGGGCTCAGGCTTGCGGCACGATCAGCTTCAGGCCCTTGAAGTAGTCGCGGTAAAACGTGTCGTTCCAGGTGATCAGGCCATCGCACTGCAGCAGTGCGTGGGCGCCGACCATGAATTCGTCCAGGCTGCGGCGGCTGCCGCTGCGCTGGCGGTGGCGGCGGTGCATCTCGCCGGCGCGCAGCGCCGACTTGGCTTCCATCGGGTTGAAGTGCACGCCCATTTCTTCCAGCGCTTCGAGCACCTCGGCACCGCCACGCAGCGATGCGCAGACCTCGGCCAGGGTCGCGCCGCAGACCACCACGCGGCCACCGACCAGGCTCTGCCTGAGGATGGCTTCCACGGCATCGGCCTGCGGGCCATTGCTGAGCAGCTCGACCAGCACCGGAGAGTCGACGGCGATCATCACGGCTTATTCCTCGTCACGCACCGCACGTACCGCTGCGTCGGACGATTCGAAACCGTCCAGCGCGAACTTGCCGCGCGCCCGTGAAATGGCATCGTCAACACTCTTGCGCAGGATGATGCGGCTGCCGTCCAGCTCGACCTTCAGCAGCGTGCCCTTGGTCAGGCCGAGGGCATCACGCACCGCCTTGGGCAGGGTGATCTGTCCGCGTTCTGCAACAGTGGCTTCCATCGGTAGGCCCTCCAGAGTATGCACAAATTATACATACTTCCCCGGGCATACTTCCACCCTGAACAGGACCGGCAACCCGCCAGCCCTTGCCTCGCAAAGGATCGGCCACAAACGTGACATACGCCATACACCTTCCCCTGTAGTCTGGAACCGATGCCGCAGGCCGGAACCCGGCCCGGATGAATCCATTCAGTCTGGGGTTCATACTGGGACCACCGGGGCCGTCAGGCCCGCGGCGACCGCAAGCAGGTCCGCCCATGCGCGGGCCACTGCAAGCCATCCGCAAGAAGGAGTTACCCCGCATGAGCGATTCGTTCTCCACCCGCAGCCAGCTGAACGTCGGCGGCAAGACCTACGACTACTTCAGCCTGCCCACGCTGGGCCAGCGCTTCGATATCTCCCACCTGCCCTACTCGATGAAGATCCTGCTGGAGAACCTGCTCCGGCACGAGGACGGCGGCATCACCGTCGGCAAGGACCACATCGAAGCCGTGGCCCGCTGGAACCCGGCGGCCGAGCCGGACACCGAAATCGCCTTCATGCCGGCGCGCGTGGTCCTGCAGGACTTCACCGGCGTGCCCTGCGTGGTCGACCTCGCCGCGATGCGCGACGCGGTGGTCAAGCTCGGCGGCTCGCCTGAGCAGATCAACCCGCAGATTCCCTCCGAACTGGTCATCGACCACTCGGTGCAGGTCGACGTGTTCGGCAAGCCGGACGCGCTGGACCTCAACGGCAAGATCGAGTTCCAGCGCAACCAGGAACGCTACGGCTTCCTGCGCTGGGGCCAGAAGGCCTTCGACAACTTCAAGGTAGTGCCGCCGAACACCGGCATCGTCCACCAGGTGAACCTGGAGAACCTGGCCCGCGTGGTGATGACGGCGGACAAGGACGGCAAGGCGGTCGCCTACCCCGATACCGTGTTCGGTACCGACAGCCACACCACCATGATCAACGGCATCGGCGTGCTGGGCTGGGGCGTGGGCGGCATCGAAGCGGAGGCGGCCATGCTCGGCCAGCCGTCGTCGATGCTGATCCCGCAGGTGGTCGGCTTCAAGCTGACCGGCAAGCTGCCCGAAGGCGCCACCGCCACCGACCTGGTGCTGACCGTCACCCAGATGCTGCGCAAGCTGGGCGTGGTCGGCAAGTTCGTCGAGTTCTACGGTGAGGGCCTGCAGCACCTGCCGCTGGCCGACCGCGCCACCATTGGCAACATGGCCCCGGAATACGGCGCCACCTGCGGCATCTTCCCGATCGACGCCGAGTCGCTGAACTACCTGCGCCTGTCCGGCCGCAGCGAAGAGCAGATCGATCTGGTCGAAGCCTATGCCAAGGCGCAGGGCCTGTGGCACGAACCGGGCAGCCCGCACGCGCAGTACAGCACCACGCTGGAACTGGACATGGGCACGGTGAAGCCGTCGCTGGCCGGCCCGAAGCGTCCGCAGGACCGCGTGCTGCTGGAAGACGTGCAGAAGAACTACCGCGAAGCCCTGGTTGGCCTGACCACCAACCGTGACAAGCGCAGCGACGATGTCTCCTCGTTCGTCAACGAAGGCGGCGGCGCCGCGGTCGGCAACGAGCAGCTGGCCAAGGGCTTCGCCGACATCGAAACCGAAGGCCGCAAGGTCCGCCTGAAGGACGGCGCGGTGGTCATCGCGGCCATCACCTCGTGCACCAACACCTCCAACCCGGCGGTGATGATCGCCGCCGGCCTGCTGGCCCGCAACGCGGCCGCCAAGGGCCTGAACCACCAGCCGTGGGTGAAGACCTCGCTCGGCCCAGGCTCGCGCGTGGTCACCGATTACCTGGAAAAGGCCGGCGTACTGAAGGAGCTGGAGAAGATCGGCTTCTACGTGGTCGGCTACGGCTGCACCACCTGCATCGGCAACTCCGGCCCGCTGCCGACCGAAGTCAGCGCCGGCATCGCCACCGGCGATCTGGTGGTTACCTCGGTGCTGTCCGGCAACCGCAACTTCGAGGGCCGCGTGCACCCCGAAGTGAAGATGAACTACCTGGCCAGCCCGCCGCTGGTGGTGGCCTATGCCATCGCCGGCACCACCGACATCGACCTGACCACCCAGCCGCTGGGTACCGGCAGCGATGGCCAGCCGGTGTTCCTACGCGACATCTGGCCGAGCAACAAGGAAATCGGCGACGTCATCGCCGCCACCATCGGCCCGGAGATGTTCAAGCAGAACTACGCCGATGTTTTCAAGGGTGATACCCGCTGGAACACCATCGCTTCGCCGGACGGCAACCTGTACGAGTGGAGCGATGCCTCCACCTACATCAAGAACCCGCCGTACTTCGATGGCATGACCATGCAGACCGGCAGCATCGACGACGTGCACGGTGCGCGCGTGATGGGCCTGTTCGGCGACTCGATCACCACCGACCACATCTCGCCCGCCGGCAACATCAAGAAGGACTCGCCGGCAGGCCGCTTCCTGCAGGAGCGCGGCGTGCAGCCGGCCGACTTCAACAGCTACGGCAGCCGCCGCGGCAACGATGACGTCATGGTCCGCGGCACCTTCGCCAACATCCGCATCAAGAACCTGATGTTCGGTGGCGAGGAAGGTGGCAACACCCTGTACTACCCGGCCGCTGGCGGCCAGCCGGAAAAGCTGGCGATCTACGATGCAGCCATGAAGTACAAGGCCGACAAGGTGCCGCTGGTGGTGCTGGCCGGCAAGGAGTACGGCACCGGCTCGTCGCGTGACTGGGCGGCCAAGGGCACCCTGCTGCTGGGGGTGAAGGCGGTCATCGCCGAGAGCTTCGAGCGCATCCACCGCTCCAACCTGGTCGGCATGGGCGTGCTGCCGCTGCAGTTCCGCAACGGCGAGAACGCACAGAGCCTGGGCCTGGACGGTTCGGAAGTGATCGACATCACCGGCCTGCAGGACGGTGCCAGCAAGCGCGCCACGGTCACCGCGACCAAGGCCGACGGCACCAAGAAGACCTTCGAAGTCTCGGTGATGCTGCTGACCCCGAAGGAAGTCGAGTACTTCCGCCACGGCGGCCTGCTGCAGTACGTACTGCGCCAGTTGGCCAGCAAGTAACCGGTAGCGCCGGGCCATGCCCGGCGGATCCCGGAAGCAAACGCAAAGGGCCGGATCCTCACAGATCCGGCCCTTTGCTTTGGCGTTCGCCGGGCATGGCCCGGCGCTACCTATCGCCGCGGTGCGTCCGGGTCGGTGCGCAGGGCCTTCAGCAGGCCCCACATGTAGAACGCCAGGGTGAACGAGAACGGCAGGCCGCACAGCACCACCGCCGTCTGCATCGCACTGAAGTTGCCGGCCAGCAGCAGGCCGACGCTTGCCACGGTGATGCCGGCCGCCCAGAACACGCGCAGCCAGATCGGCGCGTCGTGGCCATCCTCCACGCCGTCGTCGACCCGGCGGGTACACAGGTTGGCGATCATCAGCGTGCCCGAATCGACCGGGGTCAGGAACAGCACGAAGCCGATCACCACCGCGGCACCGGCCACGTACGGCGCGCCGGGCAGGTACTCCAGCAGCTTGAACAGCGTCATCGCCGCATCATGCTGGGCCACGTCACCCAGGATCGCCTGGCCGTGGTTGAGCACCAGATCGATAGCCGTGTTGCCGAAGATCGACAGCCACGCCAGGGTGAAGCCGAGCGGGATCAGCAGCACGCCCATGATCACTTCGCGGATGGTGCGGCCACGCGAGATGCGCGCCACGAAAAGACCGACGAACGGCGCCCAGGCGATCCACCACGCCCAGTAGAACAGCGTCCACGAGCCCATCCACTCACGGCCCTTCGGGTCGTTGAGGTACATGTCGAAGCTCTTGCGCACGAATGCGCCGAGATAATCGCCGGTGTTCTGGATCAGACCATCGAACAGGTGCAGGGTCGGGCCGGTGACCAGCACGAACAGCAGCAGGCCGCACAGCAGGCGCACGTTGAGGTTGGAGAGCCAGGCAATGCCCTTCTCCACACCCGCCACCACGCCGATGGTGGCCACCACCATCATCACCAGCACGATTGCCACCAGCACCTGCGGCGTATCCGGAATGTGGAACAGGTAGACCAGGCCGGACTGCACCACCAGCGCGCCGATGCCGAGGTTGGTCACCATCGAGATCAGCGTGGCAAGGATGCCGAAGCCATCGACCATGTCGCCGATGCGGCCATGGATGCGCTCACCGAAGATCGGGTACAGCGCCGAGCGCAGCGCCAGCGGCAGGTCGCGGCGGTAGGCGAAATAGCCCAGCGCCACGCCCACCAGCGCATACAGCGCCCAGCCGTGCAGGCCCCAGTGCAGGAAGGTCAGCACCATCGCCTCGCGGCCGGCGGCCACGGTCCCGCCGGGCTGCCCGGGCGGATTGAGGAAGTGGTCCAGCGGCTCGTAGGCGCCGTAGTACAGCAGCGCGATGCCGATGCCGGCCGAGAACAGCATCGACACCCAGGCCACGTAACCGAAGGCCGGTGATTCCTCGTTGTGGCCCAGGCGGATGCGGCCATACGGTGAGAACGCCAGCCACAGCACGAAGCCCAGGCACAGCACGATCAGCAGCATGTACCACCAGCCGAACGCTGCAGAGACTTCGGCCTGCGCCCACTGCAGCCAGTGCTCGCTGCTTTCGGGATAAAGAACGGTGAGCAGCCCGAGGATGCCGATCGACACCGAAGAGCTGAAGAAGACAAAACGGTTCAAGCGCAGGGGCGAACGCTTGGGATGAGCCAGGGAAGACATGGGGTCGTCTCATCAAGTCCGAGGGGGCACATGGGCGGGGCCGGACCGGTAAACCGGGCCCATGGCGTGGGGCGCGAGCGCATCCTAGGGTTTATTGATTGAACGTTCAATCAATAAAAAGCATAATGGCGGGCAGCCCGATCCTTCGGGTCGCAATCCGTGGAGAGACAATGCCGAAGAAAGGCGTGGAACCGGTACGGCGCGAACAGCTGATCCGGGCCACTTTCCAGACCATCGACGAGATCGGCATGGCCGATGCGACCGTCGCCACCATCGCGAAGAAAGCAGGGCTGTCCAGCGGCATCGTCGCCCACTACTTCGGCGACAAGGACGGCCTGCTCAATGCTGCAATGCGGCAGATCCTGCGTGAACTTAAGGACGCGGTCGCCCGCTGCCGTGCCGACGCTGGTGACGACCCGCGCGAGCAGCTGCGCGCCATCGTCGATGGCAACTTCGACGACAGCCAGATCAACGGTACCGCGATGCGCGTCTGGCTGACCTTCTGGGCCGCCAGCATGCACCAGCCGGAACTGGCCCGGCTGCAGCGCGCCAACGACCAGCGCCTGTTCTCCAACCTGTGCCACCAGTTCAACCGCCTGCTGCCCCACCCGCAGGCCCGCCTGGCCGCCCGTGGCCTGGCCGCGATGATCGACGGCCTGTGGCTGCGCGGCAGCCTGGTCGGCGGCCAGTTCAACGCCGAGAAGTCCCGGCGCATCGCTTACGGCTACATCGACTTCCAGTTGCAGGCTGCCGCGCTATAAGCGTTGCAGCATCCGCCCCCTTCCAAGGAGTACGCCCCATGACCACCCTGCCCGTCCAACAGCTCTACATCCACGGCCAGCGCGTCGATGCCACCAGCGGCAAGACCTTCAGGACCGTGAACCCGGCCACCGGTGACGTGATCGCTGAAGTGCAGGTCGCCAGCCAGGCCGACGTCGAACGCGCCGTGCAGAGCGCGGCCGAAGGCCAGAAGGTGTGGGCGGCGATGACTGCCATGGAGCGTTCGCGCATCCTGCGCCGCGCCGTCGAGATCCTGCGCGAGCGCAACGACGAACTGGCCCACCTGGAAACCCTGGACACCGGCAAGGCGCTGGCCGAAACCACCACCGTGGACATCGTCACCGGCGCCGACGTGGTCGAGTACTACGCCGGCCTGGCCACCGCCATCGAAGGCATCCAGCTGCCGCTGCGCGAATCGAGCTTCTTCTACACCCGCCGCGAGCCGCTGGGCGTGGTCGCCGGCATCGGCGCCTGGAACTACCCGATCCAGATCGCCATGTGGAAGTCGGCCCCGGCCCTGGCCGCCGGCAACGCGATGGTGTTCAAGCCGTCCGAAGTGACCCCGCTGACCGCGATCCGCCTGGCCGAGATCTACACCGAAGCCGGTGTGCCGGCCGGCGTGTTCAACGTCGTGCAGGGCCCGGGCCGCGAGATCGGCCAGTGGCTGACCGAGCACCCGGTGATCGAGAAGATCTCCTTCACCGGCGGCGTCGCCACCGGCAAGAAGGTGATGGCCAGCGCCGCCTCCTCGTCGCTGAAGGAAGTGACCATGGAGCTGGGCGGCAAGTCGCCGCTGGTGATCTGCGATGACGCCGATCTGGACCGCGCCGCCGACATCGCGGTGATGGCCAACTTCTTCAGCTCCGGCCAGGTCTGCACCAACGGCACCCGCGTGTTCGTGCCGCGCCGCATGCTGGCCGCGTTCGAAGCCGCCGTGGTCGAGCGCGTCAAGCGCATCCGCATCGGCGACCCGATGGCCGCCGAGACCAACTTCGGTCCGCTGACCAGCTTCCCGCACATGGAAAACGTGCTGCGCTACATCGAAAGCGGCAAGGCCGAAGGCGCTCGCCTGCTGACCGGCGGCGGCCGTGCCACCGAAGGCGCGCTGGCCAATGGCGCCTACGTGCTGCCGACCGTGTTCTCCGACTGCCGCGATGACATGACCATCGTCAAGGAAGAGATCTTCGGGCCGGTGATGAGCATCCTCGCCTACGACGACGAAGACGAAGTGGTGCGTCGTGCCAACGACACCACCTTCGGCCTCGCCGCCGGCGTGGTCAGCAAGGACGTCAGCCGCGCCCACCGCATCATCCACCGCCTGGAAGCCGGCATCTGCTGGATCAACACCTGGGGCGAATCGCCGGCCGAAATGCCGGTCGGCGGTTACAAGGAATCCGGTGTCGGCCGTGAGAACGGCCTCTCCACCCTCGGCCACTACACCCGCATCAAGTCGGTGCAGGTCGAACTGGGCGACTACGCCAGCGTGTTCTGATCGGCGCGCCCTGAGCGCGCACCTTCGTCCGGCCACTGCGCCGATCCGACATTCCGCCGGGACGCCTGCATGCAGCGCGCCCCGGCCTGCAGGAGACACCCATGAGCACCCATAACGAGTACGACTACATCATCATCGGCGCCGGTTCGGCCGGCAACGTGCTGGCCACCCGCCTCACCGAAGATGCCGATGTCAGCGTGCTGCTGCTGGAAGCCGGTGGCCCGGACTACCGGCTCGACTTCCGTACCCAGATGCCGGCGGCACTGGCCTTCCCGCTGCAGGGCAAGCGCTACAACTGGGCGTACAAGACCGATCCCGAGCCCTTCATGAACAACCGCCGCATGGACTGCGGCCGCGGCAAGGGGCTGGGTGGCTCGTCGCTGATCAACGGCATGTGTTACATCCGCGGCAACGCGATGGACTACGACAACTGGGCCAGCATGCCTGGCCTGGAAGACTGGACCTACCTGGACTGCCTGCCGTACTTCCGCAAGGCCGAAACCCGTGACATCGGCCCCAACGACTACCACGGTGGCGAAGGTCCGCTGCGGGTGACCACGCCGAAGGCCGGCAACAACGAGCTGTTCGCCGCGATGGTTGAAGCCGGCGTGCAGGCCGGCTACCCGCGCACCGACGACCTCAACGGCTACCAGCAGGAAGGCTTCGGCCCGATGGACCGCACGGTGACCCCGAAGGGCCGTCGTTCCAGCACCGCCCGTGGCTACCTGGACCTGGCCAAGCCGCGCCCGAACCTGACCATCGTCACCCACGCGCTGACCGACCGCATCCTGTTCTCGGGCAAGCGTGCGGTGGGCGTGCAGTGGCTGCACAACGACCAGCCGCAGCGTGCCACCGCCCGCCGCGAAGTGCTGCTGTGTGGCGGCGCCATCGCCTCGCCGCAGATCCTGCAGCGCTCGGGCGTCGGCCCTGCCGACCTGCTGCGCAGCCTGGACATCGACCTGGTGCACCACCTGCCGGGCGTCGGCGCCAACCTGCAGGATCACCTGGAGATGTACCTGCAGTACGAGTGCAAGAAGCCCGTCTCGCTGGCCCCGGCTCTGAAGCTGTACAACCAGCCGGCGATCGGTGCCGAATGGCTGTTCCTGGGCACCGGCATCGGCGCCAGCAACCAGTTCGAGGCCGGTGGCTTCATCCGCAGCGACGCCGAATTCGACTGGCCGAACCTGCAGTACCACTTCCTGCCGGTGGCGATCAATTACAACGGCTCCAACCCGATCAAGGCGCACAGCTTCCAGATGCACGTCGGTTCGATGCGCTCGCCCAGCCGCGGCCGCATCCACGTGCGTTCGAAGGATCCGCGCGAACATCCGAGCATCCTGTTCAACTACATGTCGCACGACCAGGACTGGCGCGAGTTCCGCGCGGCGATCCGCATCACCCGCGAGATCTTCGCGCAGCCGGCGCTGGCGCCGTACAGCGGCCGCGAGATCTCGCCGGGCAGCGCACTGCAGACCGATGCGCAGATCGATGCGTTCGTCCGCGAGCATGCCGAGACCGCCTACCACCCGTCGTGCTCGAACAAGATGGGCCATGCCGATGACCCGATGGCGGTGGTCGACGGCCAGGGCCGCGTGCACGGGCTGGAAGGCCTGCGCATCGTCGATGCCTCGATCATGCCGCAGGTGGTGACCGGCAACCTCAACGCGCCGACCATCATGATGGCCGAGAAGCTGGCCGACGTGATCCGTGGCCGCACCCCGCTGGCCCGCAGCACCGCGCCGTACTACAAGGCCAACGGCGCACCGGTACGTAGCAAGGGCTGACGCGAATCGCCCGCAAACGACGGACACCGTTCTCCGGTAGATGCCCACCTTGGTGGGCGCTCATGCACCCCGGGGGCGCGTTCTTCGCGCCCCCTTCGCGTTTTCCCTACGGAACGGTATGCTGCGGTGAGCGGTTCTGGCGGATACTGTCCGCGCCGCACCCATCATCACGATTCCTGGAGGGGGAATATGAGTCTGGATCGTCCCTGGCTGCAGAGCTATCCGAAAGGCGTTCCCGCCGAGATCGACGTCAACGAATTCCATTCGGTAGCCTCGGTCTTCGACGCTTCCGTCGCGAAATTCCGCGACCGTCCCGCCTACTCCAGCTTCGGCAAGGTCCTCACCTATGGTGAGACGGATGCGCTGGTCACCCAGTTCGCCGCCTACCTGCTGGGTGAGCTCAAGCTCAAGAAGGGTGACCGCGTCGCCCTGATGATGCCCAACTGCCTGCAGTACCCGGTGGCCACCTTCGGCGTGCTGCGCGCCGGCCTGACCGTGGTCAACGTCAACCCGCTGTACACCGCGCGCGAACTCAAGCACCAGCTGGTTGATGCCGGCGTCAGTGCCCTGGTGGTGGTCGACAACTTCGGCGACACCGTCGAACAGGTCATCGCCGATACGCCGGTCAAGCACGTGGTCACCACCGGCCTGGGCGACCTGCTCGGCGCCAAGGGCGCGATCGTCAACTTCGTGCTGAAGTACATCAAGAAGATGGTGCCCAACTACCACATCAAGGGTGCCGTCCGCTTCAAGCAGGCGCTCAAGCTGGGCAGCCGCCACGCGCTTCCGGCGGTCGAGATCGACCACGACGACATTGCCTTCCTGCAGTACACCGGCGGCACCACCGGCGTGGCCAAGGGTGCGATGCTGACCAACCGCAACCTGATCGCCAACATGCAGCAGGCGTCGGCATGGCTGTCCACCTCGGGCATCGAGCCGGGCAAGGAAGTGATCATCACTGCCCTGCCGCTGTACCACATCTTCGCGTTGACCGCGAACGGCCTGGTCTTCATGAAGTTCGGTGGCTGCAACCACCTGATCACCAACCCGCGCGACATGAAGGGCTTCGTCAAGGAGCTCAAGGGCACCCGCTTCACCGCCATCACCGGCGTCAACACGCTGTTCAACGGCCTGCTCAACACCCCGGGCTTCGACGAGATCGACTTCTCTTCGGTCAAGTTCACCCTGGGCGGCGGCATGGCGGTGCAACGTGCCGTGGCCGAACGCTGGAAGAAGGTCACCGGCGTGACCCTCGTCGAAGCCTATGGCCTGACCGAGACCTCCCCCGCGGCCTGCATCAATCCGCTCACCCTGCCCGAGTACAACGGTGCCATCGGCCTGCCGATCCCGTCCACCGATGCCTGCATCAAGGACGACAACGGCAACATCCTGGCGCTGGGCGAAGTGGGCGAGCTGTGCATCAAGGGCCCACAGGTGATGAAGGGCTACTGGCAGCGTCCGGAAGAAACCGCCACCGCCATCGATGCGGACGGCTGGCTGCACACCGGCGACATGGCGAAGATGGACGAACAGGGCTTCTTCTACATCGTCGACCGCAAGAAGGACATGATCCTGGTGTCCGGCTTCAACGTGTACCCGAATGAGGTCGAAGACGTCATCGCGATGATGCCGGGCGTGCTGGAAGTCGCCGCCGTCGGTGTCCCGGACGAAAAGTCCGGCGAAGTGGTCAAGGTCGTGATCGTGAAGAAGGACCCGAACCTGACCGCGGAAATGGTCAAGGAACATGCGCGGGCAAACCTGACCGGTTACAAGCACCCCAGAATCGTAGAATTCCGAAAGGAGCTGCCGAAGACCAACGTCGGCAAGATTCTCCGTCGCGAGCTGCGTGATACGCCCGCCCAGTAAGGGTTTCCGGGCAACGGGAGAGTACAGGGACCCCGCCGGAGACGGCGGGGTCTTTTTATTACCGGAACATGGCCGGTACAGCGCTTGCGGGCGGTTCACGACGGGTGCATAGAATCAGTCGCCGCCGCACGTTCAGCCCGCCCCCTCACTCCTCTCCGTCCGCTCTGCGGTTGGCCGGACGGTCACACGGAGAACTCCCATGTCCGCAGTACGCCCCATCATCACCCGTCCCTCGCAGCACCCTACCCTGCGTATCACCGAAGAACCCGAGCGGGATGTCTACTGGATCCACATGCACGCCAACCTGGTCAACCAGCCGGGCCGGCCGTGCTTCGCCTCGCGCCTGGTCGATGACATCGTCGACTACCAGCGCGAACTGGGCGATCGCCTCAGCGCCTCGCACGCTCTGTCACCCCATGTCGTTCTTGCCTCGGACAGCGACGTGTTCAACCTGGGTGGCGATCTCGAACTGTTCTGCCGCCTGATCCGCGAGGGCGACCGTGCCCGCCTGCTCGACTATGCCCAACGCTGCGTGCGCGGCGTGCATGCCTTCCATGCCGGCCTGGGCACCCGTGCCCACAGCATCGCCCTGGTCCAGGGCAATGCACTGGGTGGCGGCTTCGAGGCCGCACTGAGCTGCCACACCATCGTCGCCGAGGAAGGCGTGTTGATGGGCCTGCCCGAGGTGCTGTTCGACCTGTTCCCGGGCATGGGCGCCTACTCCTTCCTGTGCCAGCGGATCAGCCCGCGCCTGGCCGAGAAGATCATGCTGGAAGGCAACCTCTACACCGCCAGCCAGCTGAAGGAGATGGGCCTGGTCGACATCGTGGTGCCGGTGGGCGAAGGTGTTGCCGCGGTCGAACAGGTGATCAAGGAAAGCCGGCGCATTCCGCACGCGTGGGCGGCGATGCGTGAGGTCAACGAGATCGCCACCATGGTGCCGCTGCATGAAATGATGCGGATCACCGAGATCTGGGTGGACACCGCCATGCAGCTCGGCGAGAAGTCCCTGCGCACCATGGATCGGCTGGTACGGGCGCAGGCCCGGCGCAATGGCGACCCGGCCTGACCGTCTGGCGGGTCAGGACGGGCTGCGCTCGCTGTCGTCGCGGTGCGATGCTCCCGCACTACGGGCAGCCAACGCATTCCTGCCGTTGCGCAGGGCAGTCGCCAGGCTGCCGAGGCGGGCGTTCCATTCACCCTTCAGCTGCCAGTCCGCCATGCGCATGATTTCGCCACTGGAGGCGGCAACCTGGACAAGCCCCAGGTTGCTCGCCACACCGCGCAGCGCGTGTGCGTGCTCGCGGAAATCCTCCCAGGCCTGGCGCTCGCCGCAGCCCTGCAGCTGGCCCATGCTCGCGTCGACGTCCGCCAGGCACTGGTCGATGAACTTGCGTTCGAAGCCATCGCCCATGCCCAGCGACGCCAGCTCGTCCAGCACCGCGGTATCGAGCACGCCATCGCCAACCGGCAATGCCGGCACCGACTGGATGCCGGACTCGGCGCGGGTGTTGGCGGCGACATCGGCCAGCACTTCCAGCAGACGGGTGGCCACCACGGGCTTGGCAAGGAAGGCGCGGGCACCGGCCTGCTCGCAACGCAGGATGGACTCGGGGGTGACGTCTGCGCTCAGCACCATGACCGGAACGTAAGGCATGCCACTGGCCTGCATCACCCGCAACTGCTTGAGCAGGTCCAGTCCGCTCATGCCGGGCATGTGCAGATCGACGATCGCTGCGTCGTAACTGGCCTGCTCCAACGCATCGAGCACTTCGGCGCCGCCATTGACGCAGGTGACCTTGTGGCCGGCCTTCTCCAGCAACCGCTGCAGCACCATGCGATTGGCTTCGTGGTCGTCGGCCACCAGCACCCGCAGGCTGCGCACGCGCGCACGATGGCGCAGGAAGGGATTGGAGAACGCGATGACATTGCCGGCTTCAGCCACCTCGGACGGAACCGCCGGGGCTGATGAAGTGTCTGCGACGTCCAGCGTGATCTCGACCCAGAACACGCTGCCACGCGGGCTGTTCGGCGCATAACCGACCTGCCCGCCCATCGACTCGACCAGGCCCTTGGCAATGGCGGTGCCCAGACCGGTGCCTTCATGCCGGCGGGCCAGGCCGACATCGCCCTGCTCGAAGGCATTGAACAGCCGGCCGCGCAGCGCCACCGGCACGCCGATGCCGCTGTCGACGATCTCGAATCGCAGGCGCATCCGCTCGCTGCCCAGCACATCGGGGCTGGACACGCGCAGATGCACGTAGCCGCTGTCGGTGAACTTGACCGCGTTACCCATCAGATTGAGCAGGATCTGCTGCAGATGACCGGCATCACCCAGCAGGCGCGGCGGCACGTTGTCATCCACCTGCACGCGATAGTCCAGCGATTTGGAGCGGGTCTGCGGGGTCAGGATCAGGTTGATCGCCTGCAGCACGTCGGCCAGCGCGAACTCGTGCCACTCCACGCGCACCTTGCCGGCTTCGATCGCGGAGATGTCCAGCACCTCTTCCACCAGCGCCAACAGACTGCGGGTCGAGGCCTGGATGGTGTTCAGGCACTCGCGCTGTTCGTCGTCCAGGCGGGTGGTGGCCAGCACTTCGGTCATGCCGGCCAGCCCGTTCAACGGCGTGCGGAACTCATGGCTCATGTTGGCCAGGAAACGGCTCTTGGCTTCGTTGGCTTGGCGCGCCTCTGCCACCGCCCGGGTCAAGGCATGCAGCAGCGAATCGAAGTACAGCGGAATCGCGCCCAGGCCCAGCAGCAGGCCCCAGCCCAGATAGTCGTGGCCGCGCCAGTACGGCGACAGCATCACCGTGCACAGGAAGGCCAGACAGCCCATGGCCGTGGCCACGCGCAGGTAGGTGCTGCCGTAGCGCATGCCGTTGCCGATCGTGACCCACAGCATCACCGCATACAGCGGTGCCGCCGGCTCACCCTGGATGGTCATGATCCAGGCCATGCAGGTGTAGTCGGTCAGCATGCCGATCACCCGGCGCACATGCGACACACCCGGGTTGACCAGGATCGCGGTCAGCAGGCCGGCGGAAATGGTCAGCTCGAAGGCGAGGATCAGCCACGTCGCAGTCAGTGCCTCACCGCCGCCGCTCAGCGAACGCCAGCCGAGATAGCTGATGAACAGCGCCGTGATGATGATGCGGATCAGGTTCTGCGCGTGCTCGCTGTCCTCGCGCCCGGACAGGCGTTGCTTGAAGCGTGCCAGCAGCGAGCGCTTGTCGGAGCCAGCGGCGGGAGTCGTATCCATGGTCGGATGTCGCATCCTTCGGCGCAGCAGGGAAGAGCAGCACAACGGTACTGCCAGCAACCCCAACCACAGGGAAATGGCCAGCCCCAGGTTGGCCTGCCAGTAAGGGGTCAACAGCACGGTAGTGCCGAAACTGACCATCGCCAGCACGATGGCAGCGGCCAGGTAACGCGGCCCGAAGCGCAGGCCGTTGCCCACCGTGACCCACATCACCACCGCATACACCCACGCCAGCGGCTCACCCATCTGGATCATGCCGACCGCGATCAGGCCGTAATCGGCCAGCATTCCGGCCACCCGCCGCGGATCGGAGCGCTCCGGCTTCCACAGCAGCCAACCGAACAGCAGCAGCGAAAGTCCCAATCCGGTCAGTACCGTCGCGAGCACGCCCTGGTACTGCTCCAGACGGTGCAGGCGCGCACCGGACAGCAGCACATAGACCAGGATCAGCGAGATCAGCACCACCCGCACGATCGCCTGGCCATGTTCCGAATCCGGACGCTGCGCCAGCCGACGCCTCACGCGTGCGAACAGGTCCTGCATGTCACCCACCCGGTCGCGTCGATGCCGTCGAGTGCTGGGCGCAGATATCCATCAACTGCTGGTGGCCGCGCATCAGCGCATCCACGCAGCGTGGATCGAACAGGCGGCCACGCTGGGCATACAGATAGGCCAGTGTGGCTTCCATGGTCCATGCTTCCTTGTACGGACGGGGTGAGATGAGTGCGTCGAAGACGTCGGCCACGGCGACGATGCGCGCTTCCAGCGGAATCGCCTCACCGACCAGCCCATCCGGGTAGCCGCTGCCGTCGTAACGTTCGTGGTGGCGCAGCGCGATCAATGCGCCGACCTGGATGAAGCGGTTCTGGCTGCCACTGAGCAGCTCATGGCCGATGCGTGGGTGCCGGCGCATGATCGCCAGCTCCTCGTCGTTGAGCTTGCCCTGCTTGAGCAGCACTGCATCGGGAATGGCGATCTTGCCCATGTCATGCAGCGGCGCGGCCATCTCGATCAGGCGCACGTCGTCTTCGGGCAGGCCCAGCTGCTCGGCGATCAGCCCTGCCACGCGCGCCATGCGTTCAAGGTAGGCACTGGTGCCGGCATCACGGAACTCGATCGCCCGCGCCAACCGCGACAGGGTCTCACGCTCGCGTTCCTCGACCTCGTGCATGCTGGCCAGCAAGCGCTGCTCCAGCGACAACGCGCGTTGCTTCACGTTCTCGGTCTGCTGGCGCAGCTGCAACAGGTTGTAGCAGCGCGCGCGCAGTTCGCGCGGACGGATGGGCTTGACCAGGAAGTCGATGACCCCCGCTTCCAGCGCCGCCTGACGGATCGGCTCGTCGCCGACCACGGTGATCAGGATCACGGGAATGTCGCGATGCTTGGGCAGGCGACGGAAACGGCGGGCGAACTCCAGCCCGTCCATTTCCGGCATGCGGTAATCGAGCAGCAGCAGGTCGACCGGATGCGCCTCACACCAGGCCAATGCGGTCAGCGGATCACCGAAGTCATACACGCTCAGTTCCGGCGCGATATCTTCGATGACGTGACGCAGCATCGTCCGGGCGGACGTCTGGTCGTCAACAATGACGATGTTCAACGCGTACTCTGCCTGGTTTCTCGACCATGCTGGATCATCAGCAGGCGAGGATACCCTGCCGCTGCGAACGCTCGCACCCTGCATCGGCCTGACTCCCGTGTCATGCGTCCCGGTTCATGATCGTCATCACATTGTGAAGCGGACTCTCCACAGTGCGCACCCCCCCTGGCGCCGATCAAGCCACAACAGACGTCAAGGTAGTGCATTAACGATACGCCGAGTGCGGGAGGCGTCAATCGCGCCGTCTCATTTCGCGACGGCGCGCACAAACAGGAGTCAAAAAGACGACTTACTGCTCCGGACGCATGTACGGGAACAGCAGCACGTCACGGATCGAGCTGCTGCCAGTCAGCAGCATCACCAGGCGATCGACGCCGATGCCGAGGCCGCCGGTCGGTGCCATGCCGTACTCCAGCGCACGGATGTAGTCGGCGTCGTAGTGCATGGCCTCGTCATCGCCGCCTTCCTTCGCCGCCACCTGGGCCTGGAAACGCTGGGCCTGGTCTTCCGGGTCGTTCAGCTCGGAGAAGCCATTGGCCAGCTCCTTGCCGTTGACGAACAGCTCGAAGCGGTCGGTGTAGCCCGGATCGTTATCGTTGGCACGGGCCAGCGGCGAGACCTCCACCGGATGGTCGGTGATGAAGGTCGGCTGGATCAGGGTGTGCTCGACGGTGGCTTCGAAGATCTCCAGCAGCAGCTTGCCCCAGCCGTAGGACGGCTTGACGCGGATCTTCAAGCGCTCGCAATGGCGCAGCAGTGCATCGCGGTCGGTGCAGTCGGCAGCAGAGATTTCCGGGTTGTGGTGGCGCACAGCCTCGTCCATGCGCCAGCGGCGGAACGCCGGGCCCAGGTCGATCTTCGCGCCGTCCCACTCCACTTCGGTGCCGCCATTGACCGTCCTGGCCACGTCACGGATCACGCCTTCGGTCAGGTCCATGATCTCGTTGTACGTGGCATAGGCCTCGTACAGCTCCATCATGGTGAATTCCGGGTTGTGGCGGGTGCTGACGCCTTCATTGCGGAAGTTGCGGTTGATCTCGTAGACGCGCTCCAGGCCACCCACGGTCAGGCGCTTGAGGTACAGCTCCGGCGCCACGCGCAGGTACAGGTCCAGGTCCAGCGCATTGTGGTGGGTGGTGAACGGCTTGGCCGCCGCGCCGCCGGGGATGTAATGCATCATCGGCGTTTCGACTTCCAGGAAGTCGCGGTTGTCCAGCCACGCGCGCATGGCGCGGATGATCTTCGAGCGCTTGATGAACACCGCGCGCGACTCCGGGGTCACGATCAGGTCGACATAGCGCTGGCGGTAGCGCTGCTCGACGTCGGCCAGGCCATGCCACTTGTCCGGCAGCGGGCGCAGCGACTTGGTCAGCAAGCGGATCGATTCGGCCTTGACCGACAGCTCGCCGGTCTTGGTACGGGTCAGGCCGCCTTCGACGGCGATGATGTCGCCCACGTCCCAGCCCTTGAAGGCGGTGTAGGCATCGCCCAGCACCGTGCCCTGCAGGAACAGCTGGATGCGGCCGGACTCGTCCTGGATCTGCGCGAAACTGGCCTTGCCCATGATGCGCTTTGCCATCAGGCGGCCCGCCATCTTCACCTGGCGGCCGTTGCCTTCCAGGGCCTCGGCGGTCCACTGCTCGGCGTCGGCGAATTCTTCCTGCAGGCGGCCGGCGAAGTCCTCGCGACGGAAATCGTTCGGGTACGCGATGCCCTGCCCACGCAGCGTTTTGAGTTTCTCGCGGCGCTCGGCGATCAACTTGTTTTCGTCAACGGGGGGGGTATCGGTAGCTTCGCTCATGGATCTGCGGGAATCGTGTAGTGAGGGGGGATGTTGCGCCCGGCACAGCCGGTTGCCCAGCATACCAAAACCGCCCCGCCCCAGCCCTGGGCCGGACCCCCGCCTGGTCGTCGCCAACCTTGGTTGGCGGTCCGTGTGTCGACCAAGGTCGACACCTACCAGGCCCACTGCTCGCCGCTCTGGTAGCCGCCAACCTTGGTTGGCGCTCCATCGTGTCGACCAAGGTCGACACCTACCAGGTCCGCTGCCCGCCGCTCTGGTAGCCGCCAACCTTGGTTGGCGCTCCATCGTGTCGAGCAAGGTCGACACCTACCAGGTCCGCTGCCCGCCACTCTGGTAGCCACCAACCTTGGTTGGCGGTCCGCGTGTCGACCAAGGTCGACACCTACGGGATTCCGGGGAACCGATGCCCCGGTAGGCGTCAACCGTTCCCGGGGAACGCCTGCCGCAGCTCGTCCACCAGCACCCGCTGGTTCTCCGAGTAGTCGATCGGCACCGATACCAGGTGCACCCCACCCTCGTTGAACGCCGCCTCCAGCGTGGGGATGAACTGCTCGATGGCCGTCACCTCATGCCCCTTGCAGCCATAGGCTTCCGCATACTTCACGAAATCCGGGTTACTGAACGTCATGCCGTAGTCGGTGAAGCCATCCACCGCCTGCTTCCAGCGGATCATCCCGTAGGCGCCGTCGTTGAGGATCAGCACCACCAGGTTCAGGCCCAGCCGACGCGCGGTCTCCAGCTCCTGGCTGTTCATCATGAAACCGCCATCGCCGCACACCGCCAGCACCCTCCGCTGCGGGTACAGGATCGAGGCCATGATCGCCGACGGCAGGCCCGCGCCCATCGTCGCCAGCGCGTTGTCCAGCAGCAGCGTATTGGCCACCTGGGTGCGGTAATTGCGCGCAAACCAGATCTTGTACATGCCGTTGTCCAGCGCCACGATGCCGTCCGGCGGCATCACCTGGCGCACGTCGTGCACCAGCCGCTGCGGGGTGAATCCAGCTTCCTCGGCTCGGTCAGCCAAGTGTTCCAGAATCGTCGCGCGCAGTGGCAGCAGCGCGTCGGCGTTCGGCACTGCACCTTCGATACGGTCGGCCAGCTGGGTCAGCGAACGGCCGATATCGCCGATCACTTCCACCTGCGGGAAGTACACCTGCTCCACCGCCGCCTGCGAATAGCCGATATGGATCACGGTCGGCCCACCCGGGCGCATCACGAACGGCGGCTTCTCGGTGACCTCGTGGCCGATCGTCACGATCACGTCGGCCTGGTCGATCGCCATGTGCACGTAGTCGCGCTCGGTCAGCGCGGCGGTGCCCATGTACAGGCCCGAACCACCGGCCACCGCACCCTTGCCCATCTGCGTGGTGAAGAATGGAATACCCGCGCGCAGCACGAATGCCGACAACGCTTCGCTGGACTGCGGCCGCGACGCCGCCGAGGCGATCATCAGCAGCGGGCGCCTGGCGTTGCGGATGATCTCCGCCGCGCGGTCCAGTGCTTCCGGACTGGCAATGGGACGATCCACCGCGTGCGGCGGAATCAGCGCTACGTCCCCGACCTCATCGGCCGCGATGTCTTCGGGCAGCTCCAGCAGCACCGGGCCCGGGCGCTCTTCCAGCGCGGTACGGAATGCCTCGCGGACGATGGTCGGAATGGTGCGCGCCGACACGATCTGCCGCGCCTGCTTGGTCAGCGGCTTCATCGTGCTGACGATGTCAACGATCTGGAAGCGTGCCTGCTTGCTGGCGACGATGCCCTTCTGGCCAGTGATCATGATCACCGGCCACGCGCCGAGCAGCGCGTAGGCGGCACCGGTGGTGAAGTTGAGCGCGCCCGGGCCAAGCGTGGCCAGGCACACGCCCGGCTTGCCGGTCAGGCGGCCATAGGTGGCCGCCATGAACACCGCCGCCTGTTCGTGGCGGGTGATGACCAGCTCGATGCTGGAATGGCGGAGCGACTCGACCACATCGAGGTTCTCTTCGCCGGGGATGCCGAAAATACGCTCGACGCCTTCGTTCTCAAGTGCGGCGACGAGCAGGTCTGAACCCTTGGACATTGGAATGCCGTCCTTTTCGCTGGACTGATGGTGGATCGTTGCAGGAAGGATGGAAGCTGCGCGTCAATGCTTGTCGAACCACACCGTCTGCGCGTTGACGAACTCACGGATGCCGAAGTGCGAGAGCTCGCGACCGAAGCCGCTCTTCTTCACGCCACCGATCGGCACGCGCGGATCCGAGGCGGAGAAGCCGTTGACGAACACGCCGCCGGTCTGCAGCCGGCGCGCCAGCTGCATGGCCCGCGCGCGGTCGCCGGTCCACAGGTTGCCGCTGAGGCCGAATTCGCTCTGGTTGGCCAGCTCCACCGCATGGTCGGCGTCGCGGGCCCGGCTGATCGAGGCCACCGGCCCGAAGGTCTCGGTATCGAAGGCCTGCATGCCCGGTTCCACGCCGGCCAGCACGGTGGGCGCGTAGAACGCGCCCGGGCGATCCAGCTGATGGCCGCCGACCAACAGCTTCGCGCCCGCGTCCACCGAGGCGCGTACCTGCGCGTCCAGCTGTTCCAGCAGGTCCTGGCGTGCCATCGGGCCGATACGATTGCCGGCTTCACGGCCGTCGCCGATGGTCAGCGCCTGCACCTTCTGGCAGAACTGCGCCACGAAACGGTCGTACACCGCGTCTTCAACGATGATGCGCTTGCCGGCAATGCAGACCTGCCCGGTGTTCTGGAACCGCGACGCCACAGCGGCGTCGACCGCAGCATCGAGGTCGGCGTCGGCCAGCACGATGAACGGATCCGAACCGCCCAGTTCCAGTACCACCTTCTTCAGCGCCTGCCCGGCCTGGGCGGCGATGCTGCGGCCTGCGGCCACGCTGCCGGTCAGGGTGACGGCAGCGATGCGGTCATCGGCGATCGCACGGCTGGTGCCGTCGCGGCTGATGTTGGCGGCGATGAAGGTGCCTTCCGGCAGACCAGCATCGCGCCAGGCCGCGTCAAGCAGCTGCGCGGTACCGACGATGTTCTCGGCCGGCTTCAGCAGGAAGCCGTTGCCGCCCATCAGGATCGGCACTGCCGCGCGCATTACCTGCCAATACGGGAAGTTCCACGGCATGATGCCCAGCACCACGCCCAGCGGCAGGTAGGACACGTAGGCCTTGTCGTCGGGTACCTGGGTCGATTCGTCGCGCAGGAACTGCGCACCGTGGTCGGCGTACCAGTCGCACAGCACGGCGCACTTCTCGATCTCGGCCAGTGATTCGGCCTGCACCTTGCCCATCTCGGCGGTGGCCAGCGCGGCCAGCTTCTCGCGGTCACGGCGCAGTACGCCCGCCATCGCGCGCAACACCTGCGCGCGCTGTTCGAGGCTGCTGGCGCTCCAGGCGGCGAAACCAGCCTGGCTGCGGTCGAGGATCGCTTCCAGCTCGGCATCAGTAGCGAAGGGATGGCTGGCGATCTGCAGGCCGGTGGCCGGATCGCGGGAAATGGCGGTAGTGGGGGCAGCGGACATGCAGGTCTCCTGGTGTCTCGACAACGGGCGGTGGCCCGTCTCCTGCACAGGAATGTGGACCCGATCGACGGGCACAACAAGGCGTCTGCTTATCCTGTGACCTGCACTTACCTGCCTGAATGGGTTGGGTTGTCCTGGCAGGGCTGCGCCCTGCACCCGCAGAGGCTTCAAACCGAGGCAACGGCAACAGCGTGCATTCCGCGGGATGGCGGGGTGGGTCCGGTTGCGGGGGACGGCGCAAGTACGTCCATGTAGCCTCGGTCGCGCCATCCATGGCGCTCACGCCCCCGCAACCGGACCCACCCCGCCTTCGACAGATTTCCGCGATCTGTCGGAAATGCTCTTGGGGTCAGATCCGTTTTCCGTAGGAAAACGGATCTGACCCCGGAATTTCTTTCGATATCTGACAGATGTGTCGACCAAGGTCGACACCTACCAACAACCGCGCGAAATCTGTAAGAGGCGGGGGGGGGGGGGGGGGGGGGGGGGGGGGGGGGGGGGGGGGGGGGGGGGGGGGGGGCGCGGGGGCGGGGGGGGGGGGGGGGGGGGGGCCGGCCCCC